>JAJZGF010000267.1 GCA_021805025.1 Acidobacteriota bacterium | reverse complement strand
TAAAGATTGAATGAAGAACTGGTAAAATCCCACTATCTGTTTCACGCACTCAACCCTTGCAGACAAGCGGCACCTCACTCTCAACCTGTCTGTATGTGTGGCCGTTCAGCAGGCTTGGATAGCACGCGACAAGGCAAGCCGCAGCCACTGCGCTCACACGCGTGGATGAGCAGACAGGCTGGTCAGCTCCTTCCGCATTCGCAGGTGCCGGAAGTTCAGCGCGGCGTGAGACTTACCGGCTGGTGAAAGCGTGGCGACTGGACAGTGTTCCAGCGGAGGACTCGCATGATTTTTCCACGGATGAGCGATCTCGCTCGGGAAAGGAAATGATTGGGTTGGCAGTTTCCCTGACATCCTTGCGCAGCACGGGCAGACCTCGCGCCTCGGCGATGAAGGTGCTCCTTTTCACCCTGGAGTGCTCGCTCGGCATGCTAGCAGTCTTCATGGTGGGTTTGCTTGGCCATTGGTTCCATTGGTTGCTGCCCGTCCCGGAGTTATTGAGCCTGCTCATTGTCGTTCCGGCCGCTCTGCTCAGCGGATTCTGGCAGGCCGTCATCGTCTCGCTCTTTGCCGTGCTGGTGCAGAGCTACTTCACCGTGCATCCATCGCCGCTCAATCCAGCCCGCGATCCGGCGAATACAATCACGCTCCTGGCCTTCATCTGTACTGCATTGGTTGTCAGCCGGCTTTCGGCTCGCGTCACTGAGCACGCTCGCCAATCCGAGTCCTGGGGCGGCCAGATGCACGACCTCTATGAGTTCACCCGCCGTACCCTTCAGATGAATCTTCACGTCGAACCGGGCGCGCAACTGGCAGAGCTTGTGCATGAGATCTTCGCGCTGGAAGCCGTCGTCGTCTTCGACGCTGACCTGCATGAAACCTATCAGGCCGGTTTCTGGCCCGAGGATCCGCAGGAGATTGCGCAGAATGTCTATTACTTTGAGACTTCCGACGACGATCCGGAAGCCGGCATGAGTCGCCGTGTGGTGCGTCTGGGCAACGTGCCCATCGGCAGCCTCGTCGTACGTGGTGAGATCAGCCCGCTGACGAACAACGCCATCGCGTCGCTCATCGCCATCACCTTTGATCGGTATCGCGCATTTGCCAATGAGAGCCGCATCGAGACCGAGCGGCGCACAGAGCAGCTCCGCGCCACCGTGCTGGACAGCCTGGCCCACGCCTACAAAACGCCGCTTACGGTCATTCGCGCCGCTTCCACGGGACTCAGTGAGATGGGCGGACTGTCTCCAGCGCAGGCTGAGCTCGTCTCGCTCATCGACGAGCAAACCGGCCTTCTCAGCGATCTGACCGCGCGTCTACTGACGACCGCCCGCCTCGACGCCGGTGAAGTCACCATTCATGCTGAACCCATTGGCGTGGCAGCACTCATGGACGAGGTCGTCACCAGCCTGAGCGAGCGCCTTGCCAGCATGAAAGCCGCAATCGACTTGCCCGACGAAACCCTTACCGTTTGCTGCGACCGGCAGCTCATGGTGATGTTGCTGACCCAGTACATCGACAATGCCTGTAAATACTCGATCTATGGCACCACCATCACCATTCGCGCCGTCAAGGCCAAGACAGAAGTCATCTTCTCCGTCCATAGCTTCGGCCCGGTCATTCCCATCGCGGACCGCGAGCGCATCTTCGATCGTTACTTTCGCTCTTCCACTTCGTCCAATCGTGCGGCTGGCACAGGCATCGGTCTCTCCGTTGCCAAGCGGGTGGCTTCGATTCATGGGGGCTATGTCTGGGTCACCAGCGACGAGGAAGAAGGCACCACGTTTTTTGCAGCTATTCCAACATCTGACCAGAAAAGGAAAGCATCATGAGCCAGCCGGTGATTCGCGTTCTGATTGTTGACGACGAAGCGGCAATCCGCAGAGCCTTGCGGCCACCGCTGACCGAGCTGGGCTTTCAGATCAATGAAGCTTCGCGCGGAGAAGAGGCGCTGCAGCTGTTGCAGGCGGGTAATATTGATGTCGTTCTTCTCGACATCAACATGCCCGGCATCGGCGGCATTGAGACTTTGCGCCGCATTCGCGCCCTGGCTCCGCGGCTGCCCGTCCTCATGCTCACCGTGCGCGAAGGGGAAGAGCAAAAGGTGGAAGCTCTCGAACTGGGCGCCGACGACTACATCACCAAGCCCTTCAGCGTGCGTGAGCTCATCGCCCGCATTCGCACCGCGCACCGCCGCGTGCATGCGCCTTCCCGCGCCGAGGATGCTCCCATTGAGATCGGCGAGATACGCCTTACGCCTGCCCGCCGAAGCGTCACTAAACGCGGCCAGCTGCTTCACCTCACCCGCAAGGAGTTTGACATTCTCTATTGCCTGATGAGTCGCGCCGGCAGGGTCGTCACCTATGCCAAGCTACTCACTGCTGTCTGGGGTGCTGATTGCCGCGAAGAGGTCGAGTATCTCCGCACCTTCGTTCGCCAGCTGCGCAAGAAGATTGAAGATGACCCCTCAAAGCCGGTCTATCTGCTCACCGACGTGTATGTGGGTTACCGTTTTGCCGATGCGCAAATGCTGCAGGACGGGTCCGATGGCGCCGACTCCGAGCTACCCGGCACGGAAGCAGCGCCCCTGGCGGACAAATAAGGCTAGCGCGAGCTCTACTCGTCGTAATGCAGCAGGCTGAAGACGTCGTATTCCTTGAACCGGTCGCGCCCCTTGAGGAAGTCCAGCTCTACCGCAAAGCACAGCCCGGCAATCTCGCCGCCCAGTTGCTTTACCAGCTTGACTGTGGCTTCCATCGTGCCGCCCGTAGCCAGCAGGTCGTCCACCAGTACTACCCGCTGCCCCGGCTGGATCGCGTCCATGTGAATCTCCAGGGTGTCTGAGCCATACTCCAGGTCATACGTTACGCGCGCCACAGGAGCGGGCAACTTCCGCGGCTTGCGCACGGGCACAAAGCCCGCGTTCAGGCGGTAGGCCAACGCCGGCCCAAAGATAAAGCCGCGCGCCTCAATGCCCAGCACCAGGTCGATCTTGCGCTCAATGTAATGCGCCGCGAGCGCATCAATCAACTTCGCAAAGCCGGTTTTGTCTTTCAGGAGTGTGGTGATGTCATAAAACAGAATCCCCGGCTTGGGAAAATCGGGTACCGTGCGCACCAGCGCCTTCAGGGCCTCAACGTTAATTGGCTTGTGGGTCTCGGACATGCCTGCGGTCGCTCCTGGAGTGCTTCAAGCCTTAGCTTGAGTGATGGGATGATGTTGCAGGAAGGGAACAGGCACCTCTTGGATTCACTTCCTCGAAGATTATAGAAGAGCCGGGCTGCGACCCTGGAACTCGGCACTCTGATTTCTGACAGGAATACCCTGTCTTCACCACGCTCCCTCAATCCGGAACGCATCGAGCCCGTCGGCCTCGCTCTCATTCAGGTAGTGTTCCACCAGGCGATCCACGCGGCTGCCGCGCGGCCCCTTGCGCAGGCTGGCGCGCAGCTCGGCCAGATCTTCCACCGTGCCGCTGGCCACCACCTCCACATCGCCGTCTTCGGTGTTACGCACCCAACCGCGCAGCTCCAGCTCGCTTGCCTCCCGATGCACATACCATCGGAAGCCCACGCCCTGCACCCGACCCTGAATCAGAAAATGAAGAACCATCATCAAGAACCTAGCCAAAGATATTTGAAATTTGCCTCCACCGGTTTCCCGTCCGATGATCTTGTTGTCTGGACGAGAACACAGGAGGGTTACGGGTGGAGACGTTCACAAAGCTGTTTGGCAGCCTGCTGCTCTTT
>JAJZGF010000266.1 GCA_021805025.1 Acidobacteriota bacterium | reverse complement strand
CTGCTGGACACCGATCGCGACGCGCTCGCCGAGCACGCGCGCATGGTGGTTCGCGAGGTCCAGCGCGGCGGCTTCAACTGCCGGATAGAGACGGTCAACACCATGGAGGCATGGCTCGGCTCTATCCCGGGTCATCCTCTTCCGAACATCCGCCGCCCGCTCGTGCACACCCTGAACCTGGCCGATCTGCTGCCGCTGTCGAGCGTGTGGGTAGGGCGGGAGGAAAGCCCGTGCCCCTTCTACCCGGAGGGCTCGCCGCCGTTGCTGTACGCCGCAACCCACGGCGCGACGCCGTTCCGGCTCAACCTCCATGTCGGCGATGTCGGGCACACGCTCGTTTTCGGGCCGACCGGTGCCGGCAAGTCGGTCCTGCTTGCCACGGCTGCCATCCAATTCCGCCGCTACCCGCGCGCCACGATCTGCGCCTTCGATAAGGGCCGGTCGATGTGGGCCACGGTAGAAGCGTGCGGCGGCCGGTTCTATGACGTGGGGGTGGCGGCATCCTGGCCGGCTTTCTGCCCGCTCTCCGACCTGGCGACCGAAGGCGATCTCGCGTGGGCCGAGGAATGGATTGCCACCTGCTTCCAACTCCAGGCAGACCGACCGCCGACGCCCACGCAGCGGGCGGCGATACACAAGGCGATGACACTCCTGCGCGACACGCCGGCCCGGTCGCTCACGGATTTCCTGGCGAACGTGCAGGACAACGAAATCCGGGACGCCCTTGCCCATTACACCATCTCCGGGACCCTTGGGCATCTGCTCGATGCCACCGAGGATGGCATCCACGAGGCTGATTTCACCGTCTATGAGCTCGAAGAGCTGATGGCGATGGGCGAGGGGAACGCTCTCCCGGTGCTGCTTTACCTGTTCCGCCGCTTCGAGAAGTCTCTCAAAGGCCAGCCGGCCTTGTTGGTGCTCGACGAAGCATGGTTGATGCTATCGCATCCTGTGTTTCGTGAGAAAATCCGGGAATGGCTCAAGGTTCTTCGGCGGGCCAACTGTGCGGTCGTGCTCGCGACTCAATCCCTCTCCGACGCCCAACGCTCAGGCATCCTTGACGTTTTGATCGAGCAATGCCCGACCAAGATCCTGCTGCCAAACGAGGAAGCGGACAAAGCGGGAAGCGGTGGCACGCTCGGCCCTCGGGACTTCTACGTCCTGTTCGGCCTCAACGATCGCGAAATCGACATCGTACGGACGGCGGTCAAGAAGCGCCAGTACTACTACTCGTCCCCCGAGGGACGGCGTCTCTTTGAACTCGGCCTTGGGCCGATCGCCCTTGCCTTCGTCGGCGCGAACGACAAGGACACGCTGGCCGAGCTCCGCGCGCTCAAGACCAGGCACGGCCGGTCCTGGGCGATCGAATGGCTCCATCAACAGGGGGTGAGCGATGTTCCTGCGGCTGTATGAGCGTGCGGGCCTGGTGGCCCTCGTCGTCGCCGGCCTTGCGCTGTTCGGCGCCTCCGGCGCTCGTGCCCAGGGTATCCCTGTGTATGATAACACGTCCTTCATCGAGCTTGTTCAGCAAGTCGAACAGGGTGCCCAGCAACTTGCGCAGTTGCAGCAGCAGCTGCGGGCACAGCTTCAAATGCTGCAATCGCTGCCGAGCACGATCATGCCAGGTCTCGGGCAACTGGCCTCGTCCACGCAGCAATTGATGGGGCAGATTCAGAATATCCAGAATATGGGATCAAACCTCACGGGCGAGCTCTCCGGCCTGTACCCGACCAGCTTTGGCAGCAGCAACCCGCAGGCGATCATCTCACAGATCGCCGCCATGACCTCCGCCAACAGGCAGGCCATCGCCACGTCCATGGAGATACAGAACCAGGTGGCTACTGCCCAGCCGCAGGTATCGGCCGCGGTATCGAGTGCCGTGTCGGCATCGCAGGCAGCGCCTGGACCGACCGCGGTAGCACAGGCGACCAATCAGATCCTCGCCGCGCAGTCCACCCAGCTTGCGCAGATTCAATCGGTCCTGATTGCTGATGAACGCTCAAACGAACAGCAGCAACTCCAACAGCAGAGCGAAGCAGCGGCGGCCAGCGCCTTCAATGACGCCCCGCCAACGCTGGCGTCACCGCAATCTTGGTAGGTACTACAGGAGTCCCGGGCTGATGGGAGGCTCGCTAAAGATCATCATTGCCGCGGTCGTCGTCATCGTCTGCGGTGCCGCCGCCGTTGGGTTCTATGTCTTTGATCGGGTGAACGTGACCGTCACCGTGCCGACTGCTCACCCCGACGACCGGGCGCGACAATTCAACGCTCCTCCGCCAGCCCTAGCAAAACCCAAGTCATGGTGAACCGATGACGCGACGATACGCCGCTGCACTCGCCGTTGCCGCTTTGGGCATGGCTACCCTGCCGCACGTAGCACATGCCCAAACCGCCGGCAGCACCATTGACGCCGTTTTGGGAGATTACCAGAGCTCGTCTCAGGCATGGCAATCGACGATCTCAAGCTGGGCGACCGGACTGTTTTGGCTGTTGGCCCTCGTGGAGCTCCTGTGGATGGGCATCCGGCTCGTCCTCCGCGGCGCGGACTTCGGTGAGTTTGTCAGCGACCTGGTTCAATTCATCCTGTTTGTCGGCTTTTTCTATGCAATTCTCCTGAACGGCTTCAACTGGCTTACCGACATCGTGCAATGGTTCCGGCACGCAGGCGCCGCCGTGGCGGCTGGCCCGGGTGGTTCGGCCAACATCTCCCCCGCGGCAGTCCTCGATGACGCTGTTCGAATTGTGTCCACGCTCTGGAACCGGACCAACTGGACCACGCCGGGGTATGATTTTGAGGTGGTGATGATTGGAATTGCAGTCCTGCTCACCCTGGGGGTGGTGACGGCGTATATGTGCGAGGCTCTGATCGAGTCCTACTTGGTCATTAGCGCTGGCATCATTTTCCTTGGGTTTGGCGGCTCTCGGTGGACCAAGGAATTTGCAGTGAAAGTCCTGAATTACGCAATTTCTATAGGCGCGAAGCTGTTCTTCCTGCAACTGATCGTCGCCCTGGGGATGCAGTTCATCAACCAATACACGACCAACCCGCCGAACGACGCGCCGGGATTTGCAGAGCTGGTGGGCGTGCTCGTGACCCTGTTGGCCATGGTCATCATGATTCCGTCGATGATCCAAAGTCTGGTCAACGGCGCATCATTCTCTAGCGGCGGTGCCCTGATGGGAGCGGTAGGGACCGCCGCCGCCGCCACGGCTGGCGGTGCAGCCGCTTTTGGCGCCGCGGGCGCGCTTGGCGCTTCCAAGGCGCTCGCGAACCTGACACCCGGGGCATCGCTCGGTACCCGCCTCGGTATGGGCGCGCGGGGTGCGGCTGTCGGTCTCGCTCGGGAGTTGCCGGTTGCTGCTGCGCGCGACCTCGGCCGCCGCCTGAGTGGCCGGCCTGGTTCCAATCATGGGACCGCGGGAGGACGGATGGCAGGCGATATGATGAGCCGTATTGGCAATGCGCCTCCGCCGCCGTCGCCAACGGAATCGCCAACGCTGCCCGCTAGTATCTCTAGCGGCTCTTCCTAGCGTCCGCGGGTGGTTCGGGAATTCCAACCCCGCGTTTTTTATGATACGGTAGGACGTATGAACAAGGCTCTCAAGGCGACGGGGCAGCCCGTCACTAACCCTTATCTCGCTGCGCGGCGGGAGTGGAACGAGCGATACGGCGAGTACATCGCCACGGCGCACACCTGGCGCCTCGTCGCGGTGATCGCGCTCCTGATCGCGCTGTGCGCGGTCGGGGGCGTC
>JAJZGF010000265.1 GCA_021805025.1 Acidobacteriota bacterium | reverse complement strand
GCCCGAGGCCCGGACTGGTAGGACCCTTGATTCGGGGTGTAGCTCAGCCTGGTAGAGCACTACGTTCGGGACGTAGGTGTCGCAGGTTCAAATCCTGTCACCCCGACCAATAAATCAAAGATTTACGCGCAAAATCCAGGTCCGCTGGATCGCATCCGCCGATCCGGGACTCATGGGGGACTCACGCAGTCTGCTCAGGTGTCGGACTTTCAGCCCCGGACCGCGCGGGGGATTCAGGCCAGCGGAACCAAAGCCCTTTGCACGCGCTGCGGCGCTCCGCAGCACCGCACTGGGCATGCGTCAAAGCAACTGGGTGCATTCGAGTGCGATTAGGCGTGCGGCTCCGTCGCCTGGGACATCTCGATGCGCACTCCACCGGGCAACCCGATGAGCACCGTCGCGTCCACCATCGCCAAAGCCTGCGACTCGACGACAGGTCGCGGCACCTCCACGAACGCCCCCGCCGGCTCACCGCCAGCGGCTCGCTCCCGGCGCTTCCAGTACGTGAAGGTCGAAGGTGCCGATCCGTGCCATGCGCAGAAGCCACTCTGGGAACGGCCGCTGCGTCCGTGCCGATCCGGCCATTCCCACCGCTCTTCGGCGCTGCGTCGACAGATTTTCCGACTGGGGTCGCTCGTTTTACTCGCAAAGCTCACGCTTCTCTGGTGCTTCATGCAGCAGCCTATTACCGCCTGAACTGCCACGGCCCACCCTGTAGACGGTGTGACTCTTACGTTCAGAACACACAAAATCCGCGGGACAAACTCGAAAGCGCCATGCCACAGTTGGAGTTATTCTTTCCGTCCCGATGAGCCGACTCGCGGCTAAAGTGAATCGTTATCCGCATGGCTTGGCAATTACGGAATACGTGCGGCCAACTCTTGGACATATCCGGACAGAATAAATGCGAATCACCGAGATAGAGGCGAGCGATGTACCTCCGGTGCGGCGGTTTCATGCGAACAAGCTCAACGATGTGATCGTTATCGCCGGCCCCAATGGCGTCGGAAAAAGCAGACTCATCGAGGGATTGCTCCAAAAATTCCAAGGTCCACGCAATCTCCCTGGAATACGGCTGCTTATTGAGGCTACAAGCCCAGAAGAACGATCAGCTTGGGGAAAAGCGCAACTGGACACTGCGATCGCCGCCGACGCGGATATCCTCAGTCGGTCCCTTCAGAAGAATCGAAGCAGGAGGCAGTGGAACAGCAGCGTAATTCATTTCGAAAGTGATCGCTCGATTCAGCAGATTGCTCCGTACCAATTTTCTTGGAACATCACCGACCCCTGGATTGAAAATGTTGGGTGGAATCAGACATTTGGAGGATTAAAGGCTCGATTCGACGACACCCTCCATTCGCTGTTTCGCAAGGTTCAGAGTCACGAGAAGGAGATCGCAAAAAAGGCAATAGAACTGCAGAGGAGTGGTCAAGGCTCTATGCAACTAGACTTTGCCGACCCGCTTAAACCATTCAAGGATGCGTTTTCCATACTGGTGGCGCCCAAGAAGCTGTTGGATCCGGACCCAAAGAACCAGCAGCTTTTCTATGAGAGCGACGACAAGCAGTTCCCGCTAAATTCTCTGAGCTCCGGAGAACGAGAGGTTGTAAATATTGTATTTGATTTCATACTTAGAACATCGTCTGATTGTGTAGTGTTCTTTGACGAACCTGAACTGCATCTTCACCCGGAACTGAGCTACAAACTCTTGCAGGCGCTCCGAACCACTGGAACAAGAAATCAGTTCATCTTTTGCACACATTCTCCGGACATCATCACGGCATCCCTCGATCAGAGTGTCATTTTCCTCGCCCCTCCAAAACCCAAATCTAACGGCAGCTACCTTAACCAGGCAATTGCGGTTACGGAAGATGACTCAACAAATGAAGCGCTTAAGTTGCTTGGGCATTCCGTTGGCGTTGTCGCGCTTGGTCGGCGCCTCGTTCTTATCGAGGGAACTTCGGCAAGTTTGGACAAGCAGACCTACGGTCTTCTTCTCAAGAATCGATTTCCAGAACTCGTCCTCGTCCCTACAGGGGGGAAGGATCTGATTCGTTCTTTCGGGCGAGTTTTGCAGAGCGTGCTCGAGAAGTCCATTTGGGGCGTTGACTTCTTCATGCTCTGCGATAGAGATGCTGCCGACGCAGAAGACATCCAAGACATAGAAGCTCGCGCGAACGGGAAACTCCGATTCCTGAGGAGGTACCACTTGGAGAACTATTTTCTTGATTCGACTGTTATCTCCAAAATGTTTTTTGATCTGGAACCGCCTGGCTCTTGGCTTCAAAATCCAGTGGAAGTAGACGTACGGCTTCGTGAGATCGCAGCCTGGACACTAAGTTATGCGACTGCGCTTATCATATCTACGCGGATTCGACGGCGTGCCGGAAATGTAAGTGTTATGCCAAAGGCGGTTCATGATATGCCTGTCGATGCCCTGGAGCGCGCAATTTCGGAGAGGGTCGACAGTGAACGCCAGCGCCTACTGGGAGAGCTAGGAAGTGCGGCGATACAAGGAATGGCGCGAGACGTTTTTTCTAGGCTTCAGGCTTATCTGCAAGATCCCTCAGAGAAATGGAAGGTTGAAATTCCAGGAAAACCCATTCTCGGTACGTTTGCCGCGGCCTCAGGACTTGAACTCGGTAAATTCAAGACTCTGTACCTCGCAACCGCCGAAAGGGAAAGGCTGCCTGTTTTTGAAGAAGTCACATCGATTTTCCACGAATTTTCCAGGAGCTGAGCAAACCCATTCGTACAGGGACACTCAACATGCAATTTCCCCAGATCCCCTATAAACAAGGGGCGCAAGCAATGCAGCATGTTAGTATAATCGCACCGGCTTTTTGTTTGGGAAGTGCCCCGGGAGGGCGCTGTTCCTTGCCGTGTTATTATCGTGGCAATGGCGCAAGCAGACTTCCCTCGATCAACCCCTGAAAATGAGAGGAGATGCTCGCCGCTAGCGTGCGATCCCGAACCAGAAGTCCGAGTTCGATATTTCGGTCGAGCGCGGCTTCTGTGAGATTCGCCGATGTGACGAAGACGGCTTCGTCGTCGGCGACCACCGCTTTGGCATGAAGCACGCCGCCCGGGCCGTCGAGTTCAAGGGCTCGCGGATCAAAATAGACGCGGGGCCGTGACTGACCGGGCCATTCGATGGTCCAAAACCGGTCCGCAAATCGCCGCACGAGCCGATCCGCGCCGGTCGTATCGCCATGCTTGCGCTGCAAATTTAGCAGCAAAATGGCTTTCAACGTCGGCACCGCGTCCATCCGGCGCGCCAACGTCTCGAAGGCTTTGGGGCCATCGAAGAAGGCGTATGTGCTGATCCAGAGCGAGCGCTCGGCGGCCCCGATCACTTCCTCGTTCACTCGCCGGGTCGACCGGGCATGTACGCCCGACACTTCGGGACCGGACCAGACAAGGTCGGCGCGCGGCGATCGGGCCTCGGCTTTGCCGAGGCTACGGATCCATGCGGCGAGCGCAGCATTCGACACCGTGAACGCTGCAAATTCTCCGAGCACCTTCGAGGCCCGCGCCGCCCATTCCGCATTTCCGAGCACCGACTGCAGGGCTGTAGCGGTCGCCGAGCCGGACAACAGTCCGCTCTCCAGCGCCACCGCCAAGCGTTCACGTACGTGCGTCGGCAAATCCAGGATCGCTTCGATCACTCGATGCCCCGGAAAAACGCAGCCCCCGGCATCCCGAGTACCGGAACGACGAGCGCACGGTCGAGATAATCATTGCGCATCTCGCAGCAGGTTTCGGCCA
>JAJZGF010000264.1 GCA_021805025.1 Acidobacteriota bacterium | reverse complement strand
AGCAACGCTCAATGGAAAGCCATGGAGCAAGGCGTGGTTCAGCTACGCGGATATTGCCGACGGAGCGACGCTGGTTCTAACGATGGGCCCGTCGCCGAACAAGAACTGGGGAAGCGCCAAAGAAGATGCCCCGCCGTCTATGACGGCCCTAGGTGAAATGCAAAACGAAAGGGCCGCTTCGTTCTCGAAATGATCTGGAAGCATTCCGATCAATCTCAACTCCACCTGAGCGGCCAGCAACCGAGGCGAGATGCATAGAAGTCATCTCAGAGTGATCGAGAAGGAGCCGATGTACCAGACTGCAAAGCGGGTGGAGGTCTATTGCTCGTGGCGAACGACATGTCGGCGGGACTGACCGAACGAGCCGTTGGCTTTTTGCAGCCCCGTGCGCCGCTTGCAGTGCCTCCTTTGATGTCCGTGGTAGTAGGAACTCTACGCCGCTCCAGTCTACAGAGCATAGAGAAACTCCCCAAAACAGGAACGTTTCAATCCGAGGTTGTTCCAGGTTGCCATCCTCGAACCGCAAATCGCCAGACACAGCTCCTTCAACTCCTGCATATCGCCCGCCATACGCCACTGCAACTCGTCTATCACCGAAGCCCCACCGAACATCCTCTCAAGCGCCACTTCCGGTCTTCAGTGTGAATTTGTTCGTGGAACATACTCTCGAAACCATCAACCCAGCAGATTGATTGGGAGGATCGCAAGATGCAATATCGCTCATTTCGGAATCTAGGTCAGTTCATCCTGGTTGCTTGCGCGGTCAGTTTCGGAGCCATCAGTGTTTGCGCGCAAAGCACCTTGCCCCAAGCTCCAAGCCCCTCGCGCGTAGATGTATTTACGGGGTATTCCTACTACTGGCTGAATAGCACGATAAAGACCGAGTATGATGACAACCAATATTACGGTGGAACATTTGGCTCCGTCGTTGCTGGCGCCATGGGCAGCGGTGCTTACTTCTACAACAAACTGGTTGGCGTGGAAGTGAATCTGACAGCTAACCCAAATGGTAAAGGCGATGGCTTTTATGGGTATTATGCTGGAGCTATCTTCCACTGGCAGAAGCGACACTATACTCCCTTCGTCCACGGCCTGGTGGGTGGTGTGCGCAGCGTCGGGCCGAACAATCCGGGTGGCATAGGCTATAACTCCCACGCCTGGGGTCTTGGACTAGTGGCTGGCGGCGGCGCCGACATTCAACTGCCGTTCTTTCAGCATCGCCTTGGATGGCGTCTTTTGGAGGCGGATTACCGCTTCAACCACACGGACTTTGGGCCTGCGAACCCGGCAGCCTATGTAGAAGGTGGGCGAACCAATATGAACGGAGTTGAGTTGAGCTCTGGTCTGCTGTTCCACTTTGGCCATCTCCAGAAATGAGTTCGGGTGTGACCCCTCCACTACTCGATCCAAAGCGCAGCATTCTGTGTACCACAAATCTGTGCTCCATAGAGTTGAATGGGTCTGAAAACGATGCTGCCTCGGTGAGGAAGCGGGAGGTCTTTCGCCAGAGTGTCTGGATCGCGGCATGGGCTAGGCCTGGCAGCCGTCCCCGCAACAGCGAACTCCAATGTCCTGCCGGGTAAGAGGAGAGGCCAGAGCAAAGGAGTTGCCCATGAACTTGATTCTTCGCTGGCCGCACTGGAGCCAAAAGGGCTTTGTGATTGCCTTTGCGCTGCTGTATGTTCTGACAGGATGTTCTGGTGGATCTATGGCTGGGTCGGGGCAAACAGCCTCGACGCTTTGGACGGTAGCCGATGCCCAAAGCGAGTTCCACGACTTCAATGATGCTTTTTACTACAACATCACCGGCAGCGAATACGGTTATCGCGTAGATGAGGGATCTGCAAACGCAGCATCTTTCTGGATCTCTGCGAATGAGATTGCGACGGCTGTAGATGCCTACCAGAATCTGGGAGGGTCTACCTATCAACAGGTAGTCTCTCAGCTTGTCAATGGCTTCAATGAGGCACACCCAGCCTGGTGGAATGGATCCGACGAGTATGACGACGACATGATGTGGGCTACGCTCGCATTCATCAGTGCCTACCAGGCGGTGGGAACCTCAGCATGGCTGAGTGACGCTGAAGATGCCTACCAGACCGTTTACAGCCGAGGGCTGGCAACCGGCGGCGGCATCTACTGGGATGCTGAGGGCTGCCCATCGAACTGCTCCAATTCCTATGAAAACTCTGCTGCGAACTGGACCTTCGTCATTGCGGGAATTATGCTCTACAAGCAGACGGGGAACACAACTTATCTGAAAGAAGCCAATGCCGTCTATAGTTGGGCGTACTCCAATCTTTATGACTCATCGACGGGAGAAGTCTACGACGCTTCGACCAGTAAGAATCAGTATTCGTATAACTATGGTGTTGCCATCGGCGCATACTCCTTGAGGGGAGATCCGAGCGACGCTACCCTTGCGGCAAAATATATGATGAGCGATCTGCCAAATTACGCAGGTACCTACAACGGCTATTTCATATTGCCTGAATACGACAACAGCGAAGATGGCTCAGATGGCGGTGGATTCAACGGAATTGCGCTGCGCTGGACTGCTTATGCTTATAGGAACGGAGCAATTAGCGACAAGAGCGTGCTGTCGTGGATGCAGGTGAACGTCGAACAAGGATGGTTGGAGAACAATTCAGCCGGACTGTCATGGAATAATTGGGAGAGCCCGACCCCAGGCAGCGGACTCTATAGCTGGGATTGCACCGACACTGTGGTTGGGATGCTGGATGTGCCCCTGCAGTGAGCGCAGTATTACAAGCGTCTGGGAATCCTTCAGGTCCGGGAGTCTTTTCCTCTTTGAGGAAAGCGACCGAACGCTCAACTGCAGGTCGTCATGAAGGTGGATTCTGCTTCAGGATAGCTGGAACGCTGATGGCCGTCTCGCGATGGCGATTGCCAGGTTGTGTTCAGGACATCGCGTCGAGTGGATGGTCTCCATTGGGGGCTGTCCAGCATTCTGTTCGCCGTGCTATCGCATTGTCAGTGTTGATGGGTATCTCGACGAAGGCTTGCAGTGGCGTGTTCAATGGGGAAAGCGCCCATCGAAGTCAAAGCGCCTTCTACACCTGCACGAGAGATGCTTTATGGCACGACTTTCGATCAGATACAAATTCCGTGTAGCGTCTTTCATCCCGGCCGGTAACAATCGGAGTGCCCGAGGATGCGATGGAGCGTCTGAAGCCTTTGGCATAGCAGGTGTGGTTGTGATGTATCCAGTGTGCAGGCCATAACGTGAGTGAACGCCGAGTGAGCCCGGAAACCTGCGAGGAGGAGGCTGACCTGCCTAGCGGGAAGGGCTGTCAACGCTGGCGAATGGAGCGAAGCATGGACCTTGCGGCGTCATGGGATGAATGGTCGCTGCACGCATACAGGAACAAGATCGATAGAGCACGGGACGCCCCGAGCGTGGCTGCGTGTATTGGCTAACCGCTGACCGGAGAAGGGAAGGCTGGGATGTGGTCTCGGAGAGAGGCTCGTAGTGCCAGGAAGCCGAATGACGCGGTAAGAGGTGAAAAGAAGACGCCGCTGCGTGGTTCTTCCGAGGGGCTATCAACGGGCGAAGGTTCCAGGCTGGTTCCTCCCGGTGAATGCCTTTGGGCGGATAAGACGAAGCAGGAACACGCTTGCTTCCCTTTAACCGGCATCTGCTAGCATGCAGCACGATGCCACCCTCCGGCGCTCCGCGCATCGCCTACTTCCCCGACAGCTTTCATGAGGTCAACGGCGTTGCGCATACCAGCCGGAACTTTACCGCCTAC
>JAJZGF010000079.1 GCA_021805025.1 Acidobacteriota bacterium | reverse complement strand
AGATGCGGTTCTCCAGATCTCCGTCAAAAGAGTGAACCGCAAAGAACTGCAAGTCCACCGCGCCGCCGTGGCGATAGTTGTGGCGTACGTGGGCCACGCGATGCCCAATTGCGGCCCGGATGCCCAACTCCTCGTGCAACTCGCGCACCAGCGCCTCTTCCGCGCTTTCGCCCGGTTCGATCTTTCCGCCTGGAAACTCCCACTGCAATGCCATGGGCTGATCCGGGCGCAACTGGCAAATGAGAATTTCATTCCCGCGCAGAATCAACGCGGCCGCAACAAAACGCAACGCCGGGCTGGCCGGTCGTGCAGCGCTATTGGAGTCAATCGGGTCCACATCTTCAGTGTAATTGTCGTTCATCGCGTGCGGCCCTCTTTGCCCCTGGCCCAGGTTCAATGCAGCCAAAAATCCGCGGCCTGCTTTCCGTCTGGACTTCAATACCGCATGGGTCGCTACTCGCTGCCCACCCATGCTCCTGTACTTTCGGCGGCGGCCGGTTGAAAATACCCCCAGCCTTTTCGCGCGGCCGCTTCCAAAAGCGCGGGTGAAGGATTCACCGGGAAGGCATGAACGGCGATCTCCAACATGGCGTAGTCGTGAATAGAGTTTCCAAAAACGGCGTCTGGCCGTGGCAAGCCCGCCCGCTTCAGTGCATCTGCCTTTCCTTGATCCGTCGGCACGTCGATGAGGTTGCTCGTGATGGTTCCATCCACTACAGCCACATGGGCCGCCAGCACGCGCTCAGGAGTGATGCCGAAATCTCGCACGCCCTCTATCACCACCCACTTGTTCGTGGAGCTAACAGCCCACAACTCCACACCCTGACCGCGCAGCCTGGCCACCAGCTTCTCCATCTCTGCGAAGACACGCCCACGCACAAACAGGCTGACATAGTGTGCGGCTGCCGCCTGCAGCTCCTGCTCGCGCAGGCCTGCGTAAATCTGCACCATCTCTCCGCAGATCTGCGCTTCTGTCACGCTGCCGGCCAGATAGCCTCTGTACCGCGTGTCAATCCAGTCAGTCGTGGAGCGCGAAACCAGTCCCTGTTCGAGCGACCACACCATAAAGCCATATCCGGAGTCTCCGCTCCAGAGCGTGCCATCGCAATCGAAGACCGCGACCTCGGGATTACTCTTCAATACCAGCTCTTCAAATTTATGGCTGCTCCATCTGGGAGCTTCAATCTGCGGCAACATCCAGCCTTCCTTCGCTTGATTCAATTGACTTGTCCATGTCTATTCTCTTCCAAGTGGGGTACTCTTTGCACGTCAACAGAATATGAACAGCAGGCATGTGAATCCGAACAGGCAACCGGATGCTTCTGCGACTCGGGTTTGCATGCCCGCGCCGCTGCCTGTTATACGTGCATTGGATGGTTCGCCATCTGCAAGGGAGAAAGTCCGATGTTCCTGCTTCGCAATCATTCTGCTTTCGGAGTTGCAGCGCTGGCACTCGCTGCAACATTGTTTCTTGCACCGCAAGGCCGTGCGCAGTTCGCCGGCGACGCTTCGGGCCAGAGTGCATTTTCGATTCCGCAGTCGCAACTGATCCAGCCCGATGCATTGAATCGTCTCCTGCAGGGCGCACCGAAGACGCGGCCGTTTGTGGCGCAGGTGGGCTCGCACACGATGTTCAGCCAGGCCCATATTCCCGGCGCGGTCTATGCCGGACCTGGTGCCGAATCCAGTGGTCTCCAGTTGCTGGCGAGCAAGGTCGCCTCCATGCCCAAAAATGAACTGATCGTCATCTACTGCGGCTGCTGCCCGTGGAGCCACTGCCCCAACATAGGCCCGGCCTACAAAAAGCTCCACGACATGGGCTACACAAACGTGAAGGCCCTTTACCTCGCGAATAACTTTGGGGATGATTGGGTCAGCAAGGGGTACCGTGTCGAGCAGGGCCAGTAACTTCCGCAGGAGCGCAGCCGGAACACGCTGCTGCAGTCGGTCAGTCGGCGCGCTCTTTTTCATCTCGCTTTGCATTGCAATCCTGCCTGATTTCCTGCAGGCCCAGAGCATGCTCCTCAACAGGCCCGCGCCACAGTTCGTGCGCACCGATCTGAGCGGCAGGCCGGTGGACCTCAAGGCATTCCGAGGCAAGGTGGTTCTGCTCAACTTCTGGGCCACGTGGTGCGGTCCCTGCCTGGTAGAACTGCCGCAATTTCAGGCCTGGCAGCAGGAGTACGGCTCTGCAGGCTTGCAGGTGATCGCAGTATCCATGGACGACGACGCTGCGCCGGTGCGCGCAGCCGTGCGCAAAATGCATCTGAGGCTGCCCGTAGTGATGGGGGATGACAAACTCGGCAGTCTTTACGGCGGCGTACTGGGACTGCCCATTACCTTTCTCATTGCCCGTGACGGAACGGTTGTGGACCGGCAGGAAGGCGCGGCAGATTCGCCGGTGATGGAGCGTAAAGTCCGCGCTCTTCTTGCTTTGCATCCGGCCATCCCTGGAGGAAGCGGCGCGAGATTTTAGCGTGGAAAATCCGCCCGCTTGAGCCGTTTCCCCCTCGTTTCTCATACTTTTCCGCTGCCAAAGCGTCTAACTATCTGCCAGGCGGCCCAATTAAAAAGGACGGTAAATGACCCGTCTGCCGAGGCAATGTCCGGTAGCCCCACCGCTGTTCCCCGGCGGAACCAATCTCGCTGGAATTTGAACCTTGAAGGTGTTCAGTGACTCGAAAGTTTGCGATCTTCCTTGCCCTTTTTGTCTTCGCCATGGCCGCAGCCCCATCCTTCGCACAAGCGAAGATTGATCCGACACTTCCCGAATCCCCGCTCCCGCATCGCCGCGTCTTGCTGCTCTTTCCCGGCTACGAGACCATCCAGGATCCGGTGACGCCGGTGGCGACTCTACGCACAAAACAGAAGTTCGAGATGGCTTACCGCAAAACTTTTGACCCCTCGTTCCTCATCGAGTCAGCCATATTTGCAGGCTTTGACCAGGTGGCCAACTACGGTCCGCAGTACGGCTCCGGCGCCGGACCGTTTGCGCAGCGCTTCGGCTACAACGCAGCCAATCTTTCCTCGACGTTTCTGTTTACGGATGCGGTACTTCCCACAGTATTTCATCAGGATCCGCGCTACTTCCGCAAGGGCTCGGGCTCCTTCGCATCCAGAATCTGGTGGGCGCTGCGCAGTGAGGCGGTGGCCTACAAGGACCAGGGAGGCGAGATGCCCAACTACGCCAATATGCTTGGCTTTGGCATGTCCACGGCACTCAGCAATGCCTACTCGCCCGACAGCAGCATCACCTTCCCAAAAACGATGGAGCGCTACGGCGTGAAAGTCGGCGTGAGCTTTGGCCTGAACATCATGCGTGAGTTCGGCGGCAACAATGCAGCAGAACACCAGTAAACAAGACCAATCGTCGTCTGGCCACTGATGCTGCGGCGGGCAACATGTTGGCGATGTTGATTCCTTGATGAACCAGGTTCGGCGGGTGAGCCCGCCCCGGTGTGGCTGCTCGCAATGCGCGGATAATGAATGGTGTGGACGCGCCCGGAAACCTCTCGCTGCTCAGGGAATATCAGGCCTATCTGCGCGTAGAGAAGGGCTTGCGCCCGCTGACCTGTGAGGCCTATGACGGCGACCTTAAGACGTTTGCCGAGTTCGTTGATATGCGCCATGGGCTGCTGCTGACAGCAACGCAACAGGATGTAACGGCCTTTCTCGAACATCTGCGCGCACACGGCATGGATTCCCGCTCATCAGCGCGCAAGCTCAGCTCCCTGCGCGGATTCTATAAGTGGCTGCTCCTTGACCGGCGCATCCATCATGACCCCACCGTCAACATCGAATCGCCAAAAGCCTGGAAGGTCCTGCCCAAGTCGCTCGCCGAGCCGGAAGTGAATGAGATGTTGAGTCGCGCTGCTCTTGCGGCTTCGCACCCGCAGGCCCGGGCTACGGAACTGCGCGATCGGGCCATCCTGGAGTTGCTGTACGCCGCCGGGCTCCGCGTTTCAGAACTCACCGCGCTCACCGTCGGCGACCTGACGCTGGATGCAGGGCGCGTGCAGGTCAGGGGCAAAGGCGACAAGGAGCGCATCGTACCCCTGGGCCGCAGCGCCGTGGAGGCGGTCGAGACCTATCTCCGCGTGGGGCGTCCTCATCTGGCGCGCATCAGCTCCACACGCAAAGCCGGCGCTATGCGCCCGGATTCTGCCCGGCTCTTTCTCTCGCTGCGCGGCGCGCCGCTCACACGCCAGTGGGTGTGGCAGCTCGTCAAGGCCGCCGACCAGTCCGCCAGTCCACACACGCTGCGCCACAGTTGTGCTACGCACATGGTGGAGCACGGTGCGGACCTGCGCAGCGTGCAGATATTGCTTGGCCACGCGGATATCTCCACCACGCAGGTCTACACCCACGTTGCCCTGCGACATTTGAAGTCGGTGCATCGTGCGCACCATCCGCGCGCCAAGGTGCGCGCCCCGGATGCATCCCTCTCCCCGAAGTCCAATGAGGAGATGCCGTGACCGATCATCCCCCTATTGCATCCACCACGGGGCTTGGACCGCTCGTCGAAGAATACCTGCGGATCCTCAGTGCGGAACGAGGCGCCTCGGCTCACACGCTGCGCGCTTATGCGCGAGAGCTGCGCGGCTTTGCAGCCTTTGCAGCGGCGCAGTCCAGCCCGAGCCTGGCGGCGGAGAGCATCGACCACACCCATATCCGCACCTACATGGCCACGCTCTACGAACGCGGCCTTTCCAAAGCCTCGGTAGCGCGTGCTCTGGCCGCGATTCGCAGCTGGTTCCGCTGGCTGGCGCGTGCCGGCCATGTGCAGCAGAACGTTGCCGCGCTTGTTTCTACGCCCCGCCTGCCCATACACCTTCCCCGCGTGCCATCCATCGAGCAGTTGAATCGGGTTGTAGACCACATCGGAGAAGATGCAGCAAGCTGGCCCGCGCGCGACCGGGCCATCATGGAGCTGCTCTATGGCTGCGGCATTCGTAATGCGGAGTTGACGAGCCTCAATCTGCAGGACGTTCAGTGGGGCAATGAAGTGATCCTCGTGCGCGGCAAGGGCCGTAAACAGCGATACGTGCCCCTTGGAGACGCAGCAGCCATGGCTCTGCGCGCCTACCTGGTGGAGCGTGAGGCACGGTTGGCTGCCGCGCCCGGCGTCGCAAAGCATAAGACCTCCGCATTGTTTATCAATCTTCAACTGCGAGGCATGGCCCGACCCGGTGGGGAGCCAAGGCTGACCACGCGCAGCGTGGGACGCATCGTTAAACGCATCGCCGTCATGCGCGGGCTCTCCGGCGATGTACATCCTCACACTCTCCGCCATGCATGTGGCACACACCTGCTTGAAGAAGGTGCGGATCTGCGTTCGATCCAGGAGCTACTGGGACACGAACGGCTCTCCACCACGCAGCGATACACGCAGTTGACGACTGCACAACTGGTGCAGGTCTACGACAGGACGCATCCCCGCGCCAGGTAAGCGGATGCCTTGTGCCCGGCGTCAACTCCTGAAGTCGTTAGAAGTTCAGCTTGCGGGTTGGAAACCACGTCAACTGAATATTGGTGGTCGTCACGGTATGCTGGCCCGTGGGATAGGTTGGCGTGCCTGTGGGATAGATCGGCGCCTTCCAGTGCTCAAACGTAAAGTTGCCGTCAATCTCGAGGTCGCGCTTGACGCGCTTGACGGCGCGGAAGGTCAGATCGTCGATCGTCGTGCCGCCGGCAACGAAGTCCTTCGCAGCCTTCTGACTCCGCGCGCTCACCTGCAGCCATTCATTGCCGCTCAGGTGATAGGTCACCCACGCCTGCCCGCCTTTGTCCTCACGGCCAATCCAGTCGCCGAAGAGCATGCCTTTATTGGTGTAGCCTTGCAGCTGGACGGCCTCAACGTACATGAAATGGCCACCGTTACTGTTGCTGATGGATGGGTCGGTTGAAACCGCTTCCAGGCGAAGATCGAGCTTGGGTACGCCGGGCACGTGGGACAAATAAATGCCAGGCCGGATGGCCGCGCGGCGCGGTGCATCGATGGGCGAAACATCGTCATGCACCTCGGAGTCGGAGTAAAGAGTGAGCCAGTTGCGCACGAACGGCAGGCGATAGGCGAAGTCAAATTGGCCAAACCTTGCACCGGGATCTTTCGTGCTGAACTTCACGGCTGAGGTCACATTCTGGAAGCTGAAGAAGCTTTGCAGGAAAGTGTGCAGCGTGATCGGCTCATGGCCTTTGCCGCCCCAGATGACCGTGCGCTCAAAACCCATCTCCAGATTCGGTGTGGGTTTGAAGCTGATCTTCTCGTAGTGCACCCACGGCGAATTGGGAGCCGTGTGCCCCTTCAGCGATCCCACCATAAAGTCATAGCGGAACGGTCCTGTCAGGGCGGACAGAAGCGGTATATGCAGCGGCTCAATACGATTGATGCGGAACGAGTAAATATTCTCCGCGTTGTTGGAGTACGCCATGCCGCCGCCCATGCCAGTTCCAAGCCAGGCATCCTGCTTGCCCAGCGAGATTTCGTGGTTCATGAACAATGCCGACACATAAGCTTCCATCCACCGTCCATAGTTAGCGGCCGCAATCGGACCCTGCGGAATGGTCGCCTGGTTATAAGGCAACCCCGTCACGGGATTGATGTACGGAATGCCGTCCTGGTTTGACAGGGCCTGCGCCAGGGCAGCGGAGTAACCGGTGGCGGAGGGTGAACGTTGAAACTCGCCGCGCGCGTACAACACAAAGCGGCCAGAACCCGCATATCCGCTGGCTCCTGAGTAGTTGTTGAATCCACCTTCGTAGGGACGCCCGTAGTCATTGACGATAGATTGGCCTAGATGGAAGCTGTCTCTGAGCGGTGTACCGCTGATCCCGCGGGTGAGGCTGTAGACGGATTCAACGCGGGACTTTCCCTTCAACGGCAGACACGGTCCCTCCATATCCTTGTCGAGTTCCTCTTGCAACGACTCATAAATGCCCTGAGCTTCGTTTGCAGCAGCGCTTTTGTCATCGTCTTCCAACCGCGCGCCGGTTTCCTCCAACATGTGGCTCAGGCTCGCACGGGTCCAGGGCCGCAGCCCCAGAAAAACACTATCCACATAGCCCAGCGAGTAAAGCCGCATCACGGCGGGATAGATCCAGTTGTCGACTGGAATGTAGGGCGAACCCATCGTCGACGGCTCGCAAACCGTAGCTGGTGCGACAGGGGCGGCCATCGCTTGTGCGGCCTCCGCCGGAGCTGCAGCAGCGGAGATCGGCCAGTTCGCTCCTACCGTGAAAACAGAAGCAGCCAGCACGAGCCTGCTGAGGATGGCAGGGGACTGGGCCAAACGGTCGCTCAACTTCATACCTCAACTTTATCATCTGGTTGGCTTCCGGCAGGTCTGAGAATCGCGGCGTGAAGCAATGTCGCCTGCCAGAGCTCAATCCGTGTCGTGGGGTCGTGCGCCCCCCAGATCAGGCCTGCTTGCGCTGACGGCTTTTCAGCCGGAGCCGTACCGCCGCGGTCTGCTCAACCGCCGTGGCGAGCTTCTTTTGAAATGCGAGGCCAATGCGCCGCGGGAGGCCCGCGTCAAAATTGCCCTTTCGTTCCATGCAAAGCTCCATCCGGTGTATGGCATCCTCGGGCTGATCGTGACTCATCAGGTCTGTCCTGCACGCGATGAGCGTCGGCCCTCGTCCCTGACGTGCGCGGCCCAGGGATTCAAAGACCACTCGGTAAGTCGCGACGGCGTCGTTGCCATCCACGGTCAGGAGCGGAACGCCATGCACGAGACTACTCTTCGCCACGGATTCAAACTTCCCAGGATCACTCGCAGGCTCGTGGACCATGAGCAGCAGAGGAAGCTGGTGCCGGCTCGCAAAGGTCAGGACGTCTTTCCAGGATGCGGCCGTCGCATTGCCTCCATTGCAGAAAGCCGCAACCACGTTGCCGGGCCACTTTGCCTGCCACGCAAGGGCCACACCGCAGGCGACCTGCAACTGAGCCGGTGTGCCCTGGACTGGTGGCAGGATATTGTGACTGCGCAGACCTGCATGTTTCAAGGCGCCGGCTTGATTGCGGCCTGGAGTCTCCGTGCGGCGCAGGACCTCCGTAAGCGGGAGGCCCTTGAGAAATCCGGCTGCTTCGTCTTCAGCAGCAACACTCAACGCATCATCCTCGTTCAGGTCCGCAGTCAGCGTGGCCAGCATCGCTTCCAGACCGCGATGCAGTCTGGCCCCTGCCGGGCAATTCTTGCGCGGTATCGTGCGCACATGCTCGGCAAGCAGGCGGCACTGCTGCATCGAGGCGTAGATAGCCAGCAGCTTTTCATCGGAGATCAGCGAAAACTTCTTCTCCGCTGCCCGCGCAGGGCGCTTTCGCACTTTGCTTCCGGCCGTCATCGGCGCTATGACCTCACTGTGGGTTTGCTTTGATAGCAGCATTTGAACGTATGGCGGCAGTGTTGCGCGCGGCCGCCGTGCCATTAGGTCGAGTAGTCGGCATTGATGCGGATGTATTCATGCGTCAGGTCGGTGGTCCAGAAGACGCACGCACCGGAACCTTGGTTGAGTTCAATTCTGATGGAGAACTCCGGTTGGCGCAGATAGGCGTGGGCTGCGACTTCATCGAACTCCGCAGCGCGGCCACCATTGCGACAGATACGCAGCTCGCCGAACCAGATGTCGATGCGCTCAGGATCAATAGCGGCGCCGGAGTAGCCGATAGCGGCCATGAGCCGTCCCCAGTTGGGGTCGCATCCGGCCCATGCGGTCTTCACCAGGGGAGAGTGGGCAATGGCCTTTGCCGCGAGGAGCGCATCGGCATCCGTGGCCGCGCCTTCTATCCGCAATTCGACGACATGGGTGATGCCTTCGCCGTCGGCGACCATCTGTCTGGCCAGCGACGTGCATACCTGCTTCAGCGCTAAGGCAAAGTCAGCATCTCCCGCGCCGACCGCTGCGCCGCTTGCGCCGGAGGCGAGCAGCAGCACTGTGTCGTTGGTCGAAGTGTCGCCGTCGACCGAGATACGGTTGAAGCTGACCTCGACGGCCTGGCGCAGATAATCATCGAGCACAGCGGGCTCCACCGAAGCATCCGTGAGTACGTACACTAGCATCGTGGCATGGGGCACAAGCTGCGGATGGATCATGCCCGCGCCTTTGCCCACTGCTGCAATCCGCACCTGTTTGCCGCCAATCTCCACGCGGGCAAAGGCGGTTTTCTCGACTGTGTCTGTGGTGAGGATGGCCTGCGCGACCTGCTCGAAGTGGTCGCTCTCCGCTCCAAGCGCTGCAACCATGCCTGGCAATACCGCAATCAGCTTTTCAGCAGGCAGCGGCACGCCGATGATTCCGGTGGATGACGGAAAGACCTCTTCGGGCTTGCACTCGAACGTCTTTGCCGCTGCGGCGCAGGTGGCACGGGCAGCGTCCAATCCGGCCTGGCCCGCAGCGCAATTGGCGTTGCCCGCATTGATGGCGACGACGCGGACGCGGCCTCCGGTCGTGCGCAGGTGCTGCTTGTCTACGGTGAGCGGCGCCGCGGTGACGCGATTGGCTGTGAACATGGCCGCCGCGCTGGCCGGCGCATCGGCGACGATGAGGGCGAAATCGGTGCGCCCGCTCTGCTTGAGGCCGGCCCGCGCGGCGGCGAAGCGAAATCCCTTCGGGATGAGAATCTGTGAAATCTCAGGCATTTTCATTTATGGTGTGCGACGCATTTAATCTAGCAGGTTGGGGGTCGAATGACAGAGCGCGACGAGCTGCCGGAGCAAAGCGAATTTCTTGAGTTGAGCCGTGTGCAGGTGGCGCGCGGGGACCGCATTGTGCTGCATGATGTGAACCTTCGTATCCGCGCGGGAGAGCACGTGGCTATTCTGGGGCCGAATGGCTGCGGCAAATCCACGCTGATTCTGACCATGACCTGCCAGATCTATCCCATCGTGCAGCCGGACATGCGGGTCCGCATCTTTGGCCGTGAACGCTGGGACCTGACGCAGTTGCGGCAGCACTTTGGCGTGGTAAGCGCGGGGCTTCTGGGCGCGGAACTGCCGGGCGAGCGCACGGCGGTGACCACAGGGCAGGATGCGGTGATCGCGGGATTTTTCTCGGCCTCGACGCTGTGGCCGAATCTGCACGTAACACCGGAGATGAGCCAGCGCGCATGGGAAGCGCTGGAGCGCATGGAAGCCACGCACCTTGCCGGGCGATTGGTCGGCGAGATGTCGGCGGGAGAGAAGCGGCGCATCCTGATTGCCCGCGCTCTGGTGCACCGGCCGCGGCAGTTGCTGCTGGACGAGCCCTCGAACGCGCTGGATCTGGCCGCGCAGCGCGACCTGCGCGAGACGCTGCGGCGGCTTGCCGCGGAAGGCACGGGCCTGGTCCTGGTGACGCATCATCTGGGCGATATTCTGCCGGAGATCGAACGCGTGATCCTGATGCAGCAGGGGCGGATTGTGGGCGATGGTCTGCGCAGTGAGATGCTTACAGAGTCGCGCCTGAGCCGGCTTTTCAATACTCCGATCCGCATTGGGCGCGACGAGGAGTGGCTGCACAGCTGGTAATTCCAGGCAAGGCGCGCGGAATCGCGGAAAATGTCATCGTCACGGGAATGCAATTCCTGATAGAACTATAGGCATCGGTGCGGCGCTGTTTGAGCGTGCTGCTTCTCCAACCAACCCCATGGAGGTGCCTATGAGCCCCTATTCACGGCGCGAATTTCTGAAGACCACTCTGGCTGCTGGAACGATGGCAAGCGTGTCGAACCTGCAGCTGCACGCGGCCGGTCAAGCTGCCACAGAGGTTGTGACGCTGGGCAAGTCCGGCATGCAGGTGACGCGGCTCGCTTTTGGGACCGGCAGCAATAACGGCTATGTGCAGGCGGCGCTTGGTCAGGCAGGGTTCTCGCGGCTGGTGCACTACGCCTACGACCGCGGAATTCGCTTCTTTGAGACAGCGGAAGCCTATGTGACGCCGGCCATGCTCGGTGAGGCGCTCAAGCCTTTCCCGCGTGAGAGCTACCAGCTGATGAGCAAGGTGACGACCGATCCGGGAGTCGATCCGCAGAAGCGTTTTGACGAGATGCGGCGCACCTCGCAAACGGAATACTTTGACATCATGCTGCTGCACTGGCAGCACACCGCCGATTGGGTTGCTGAGACGGCGCGCTGGCAGGATGGCATTCTTGAAGCGCAGTCGAAGAAGACGATCCGCACGCGAGGTGCATCGGTGCATGGGCTGCCCGCGCTGCGCCAGATGCCCGGCAACAAGTGGCTGGAAGTGGCAATGATTCGCATGAATCACAACGGCACGCGCATGGACGGTCCAACCTATGCGGACAATAACAATCCCACGAGCGTGCCGGAGGTGGTGAAGCACGTGAAGCAGGTGAAGGAAGAGGGAATGGGTGTCATCAGCATGAAGCTGATCGGCAATGGCGACTTCACGCAGCACAGTGACCGCCAGGCTGCGATGCGCTTTGCCTTCCAGAATGCGGGCATCGATTGCGCCACAGTGGGCTTCAAGAGCACGCAGGAGATCGACGAGGCAATCGACAACATGAATCTTGCGCTGGCGTAGGCGAGGCTGGGGATCGCTTCCTGCACTTGACGACCGGCGGTGGCCGGCTTTAGGTTAGCGGTACACGGGAAAGGAGGTTGATCCAGCTGATGACAAGTGATTGTTCCAGATGTTTCGCACGTGAGGTGACTGAGGCCTAGGGCATCGCGCCCCAGACCCCAGATTTGCCCCGGCGGAGAAGATACTACCGGCCGGGTCACTGGCACTCGCGGCAGCGCGATGGCCTTAGTCCAATCCCAACAGTCCACCGGCAATGGCCTGGGAACCGCGGTTCCCAGGCCATTGTTGTCTTTGGCGTGCTTCTTTCTTTGTGCTGCGGTCCAGGCGCGCGACACCGGTCTTTCAGCAACGCTGGGCAGCACCTCTCAAACGCAGCTCATCCCGCATGTGCGGGGCTCATCCACTTTGCATCGCCTGTCATGGCGCAGACGATCAGACGCGCGGTTGCGTCCTCATCGTTGCCCGAGGAGATCATCAGGTCGTAGAGGTGAGGGTTGTTCCAGCATTTGCCAAAGTACTGCTGCAGATATTTGGCGCGTTCTTCATCCACGGTGCGAATGCGCTGCTCGATGTCAGCGCCGCGCTCCAGGCGCTTGCGCAGGCGCTGGACCCGCTCCTTGTAGGGCGCGTAGACAAAGACGTGGTAGACATCCGGCTTGTGCTGCAGGATGCATTGCGCGCCGCGGCCCACGATGACGCAGTTGCCGTCGGCATAAGCTTCCTGCACAATCTTTTCGGTGATTTTCACGATCGCTTCGGCATTGAAGACCGAATCCGGACCCAACTCCAGGCCCGCGGCCAGAGCGGCACTCCGCATGGCCTGCTGATTGAGACGGCGCAGCCACGACTCGACATGCTCATCGTAGTGCTGCACCACATCGGGTGCGACATGTGCGGCGTAAGCGATCGCGTCAATAATCTCGCGGTCAAGCAGCTTCCAACCCAGCCAGCGGGCGATGGACTGCGCAATCCGGCCTCCGCCGCTTCCGAACTCTCTGTTAACCGTCAATAGCCGGTATCCCACGTTCTCCTCCAGTGCTTTGGACAGTTGCAATGATAGCCGGTCGAGATCTCTCTTTGATTGATGCGTGTCATCCCGGTCCGGACGCAAGGTTGCTTTTCCTTCCGCCTTATCTTCGCGCAGTCACGCCCCGAACAACCGGCACGCTACGGCTGTGCCGTACACTGTGGGCAGGCGCAGGGTGGCATGACCGTATGAATCGCCACCCGACTCATTGCAGGGAGGATGCAGGATGAAGAAGATTGGTGTTCTGTTTGGCATGGAGAACAGCTTTCCCGGCGCGCTGGTTGAGCACATCAACGCCCGCACCCTTGACGGCCTGCATGCGGAGTTTGTGGAGACGGGCGCTGTGCAACTGGACGAAGCCCCGCGCTATGCGGTCATCCTCGATCGCATCTCGCATGACATCCCGTTCTACCGGGCCTTTCTGAAACATGCAGCCCTCAATGGAACGATCATCGTGAACAACCCCTTCTGGTGGTCGGCAGACGACAAGTTTTTTAATTACACGCTGGCAGCAAAGCTGGGGGTTGCCGTTCCGCCGACAGTCATCCTGCCACACAAAAAGCATCCCGAGGGTACGACGGACCGATCGATGCGCAACCTGGAGTATCCGCTCGACTGGGAGTCCGTCTTTGCTTACGTCGGTGAGCATGGATTTATGAAGCCCATCGATGGCGGGGGCTGGCGAGACGTGCATCACATCCACTCGCGCGATGAGTTTTTCCGCGCTTACGACCAGTCGCACAATCTCTGCATGATGTACCAGAAGGCCGTTGATTTCCAGGAGTACTTCCGCTGCTATGTTGTGGGCCAGAGGAAAGTTCACATCATGCCCTATGACCCTCGCCGGCCGCACGCCGAGCGGTACATTCAGGATCCCCCTGCTTACAGTAGAAAGCTGCTGCGGCGCGTTGAGCACGATGCGCTGGCGCTGTGTCGCGCGCTGGGCTATGACTTGAACACTGTTGAGTTTGCGGTGGAGAATGGCATTCCCTATGCCATCGACTTTATGAATCCCGCGCCCGACGCGGACCTGCATTCCGTGGGCCAGGCAAACTTTGAGTGGGTCGTGAAGGAAGTGGCCGACATGCTGATTGCCAAGGCCAAGGCTGCTCCACGCTTGCCCGAGCTTCGCTGTACAGCCTTCCTGGGCGCGGCGCCGGTTGCGGCGAAGAAATCAGCCAAAAAGAAGCTCGTCGCAAAAAGGCCGGCGAAGCCCAGCTCTCAAAAAACACAGCGGCAGCCGGAGGCTGAACAAGTCTAAGGCCCGTTCTTCAATCTCCGTTTGTCAGCTTCCCGTACAATGGCCGCAAGCTGTCCTAAGGAGCACTCAATGCGGCCATCCTTCTCGCTGGGCATTGAAGAGGAGTACCAGACTGTCGATCCGGTGACGCGCGACCTGCGCTCCCACATCGAAACCGAGATGCTGGCTGCCGGCAAGATGCGCCTGCAGGAGCGCGTCAAAGCTGAGATGCACACCTCTGTGGTCGAGGTCGGCACCCGCGTCTGCCGCAACATCGACGAGGCTCGCGAAGACATCTACGAACTACGCCGCGAGATGCTCAAACTGGCTCACGAGCATAACCTGGTGCTGGTTGCCGGCGCGACGCATCCTTTTGCCGACTGGCGCACACAGGAGATTTACCCCGACCCGCGCTATCACCAGGTGGTCAAGGATCTCCAACTCGTCGCCCGCGCCAACCTTATCTTTGGCCTCCACGTCCACGTTGGCATTGAGGACCGCGAAGCCGCTATCCGCATTATGAATTCGATGCGCTATTTTCTTCCGCACATCATGGCTCTGGCCACCAATTCGCCGTTCTGGCTGGGGTTGAACACGGGCTACAAGGGCTATCGCGCCAAAGTGTTTGAAAACTTTCCCCGCACCGGCATCCCGGATGCTTTTTTGAGTTACTCCGAGTTTGAGAATTATGTGAGTCTGCTGGTCCGGACCAACTGCATCGACAACGCGAAGAAGATATGGTGGGATATTCGTCCGCACCCTTTCTTCAACACCGTTGAAGTGCGCGCCTGCGACATTCCACTGCGCGCGGAGGAGACCGTTGCCATCGCTGCGCTCATCCAGGCCACCGCGGCGTATCTCTACAAGCTGCACGAGGCCAACCAGGATTTCCGCCAGTACGCCCGCCCGCTGTTGATGGAGAACAAATTTCGCGCGGTCCGCTACGGGCTTGACGGCAAGCTCATCGATTTCGGCAAGCAGCAGGAGATTCCGCTACGCGACCTGATCGAGGAGTATCTTGCGCTTATCGATCCCGTGGTGGATGAACTCGGCAGCAGGGAAGCGATCGACGGGGTGCGCAGGATTCTGGCGACGGGAACCGGGGCCGATCGCCAGCTCAACGTATTTGAGGAATCCCAAGGTGACCTGAAAGCAGTCGTGGACTACATGGCGCGGGAGACTGCCGCAGGGCTGTAGCTGTTTCAATTCGGTGAATTTTTCGGTAACCTCAAGGGATACAAGCCGCATTTGCGGGCTTTTTTTGAGGGAGCGCCGAAGCCAACACATGAACGACACCGCCCACCACCTTCTATCTCTGGCCTATCCTGCCGAGTTCACGCCCGGCGCCAGATCAGCCGTGACCACCTGCCTGCGCATTGACCCGGCCGAGAAGGTGACGCTGATCATCGACCGCGTGACGGAAACCATAGGCGCCGCGCTCGCCGCGCAACTTGCCGCGCGAGGATGCGAGTGGAATGCGTTTCTGCTGGAAGACCTGTCGTCCCGCCCGCTGGGCGAGATGCCGGCCGCGGTGTTGGAAGATATGGAGACATCGCAGGTATCCATCTTTGCCGTGCAGGTTCAGGCCAACGAACTGCGTTCGCGGATGCAGATGACCGACGTGGTAAACCGCCGCCACATGCGCCACGCGCATATGGTGAACATCACGCCGGAAATCATGTGCCAGGGCATGAGAGCCGATTTCAACCTTGTGGACCGGCTGAGCCAGAAGGTGCTGGACCGCGTGCGCAAAGCCACGCGCATCCGGGCCACTACGGCGGCGGGAACGAGCATTACCGCGGAGATGAATCCTGCGTACAAATGGTTCAAGACCTCGGGCATCATCTCCCCGGAGAAGTGGGGCAATCTGCCCGGCGGCGAGTGCTTTACCGCGCCCGGCGAAGTGAACGGGACGTTTGTGGTGGACGGGGTGGTCGGCGACTGGCTCTGCGCACGCTACGGCCTGCTGGCCGAGACTCCGCTGACCATCGATATTGCCGCCAACCGCATTGTTCGCTGTGAAAGCAGCAACAAGCAGTTGGAGGCCGACTTCTGGGCCTACACGCACACCGATGAAAACTCTGATCGGGTGGGCGAGTTTGCCATTGGCACCAACCTTGGCGTCGAGCGCGTGATCGGCAACATTCTGCAGGACGAAAAGTTTCCCGGTATCCACATCGCCTTCGGCAATCCCTACGGCGAGCACACCGGAGCGCCATGGCGCTCGGGCACGCATATTGACGTAGTTGGACTGCGCTTCAACATCTGGCTTGAATCCGAGGCAGGCGAGGAGCAGATTATGCGCGACGGCCGCTTCCTGATCGCCGCTTGAGCAGACCGCAGTTTGGAGAAGCGAAAGCTGCATCCGCATCCGGGGGCGGTCATCTAAAGTGGTGATATGACCACTTCTTCGACGCAGTCTCTTCGCAAGCTTGGAAACTCTGATCTCCACCTCACGCCCATCGGCTTTGGCGCATGGGCCATTGGCGGCGGCAATTGGGAGTTCGCCTGGGGGCCTCAGGATGACAGCCAATCCATAGCCGCGATTCACAGGGCGCTCGACCTGGGCATCAACTGGATTGACACGGCTGCCATCTACGGCCTGGGCCACTCGGAAGAGATCGTGGCCAAGGCCCTGAAGACGACGAGCCACAAGCCGCTGGTC
>JAJZGF010000263.1 GCA_021805025.1 Acidobacteriota bacterium | reverse complement strand
GAGAAGCTCCAATCGTCGAGTTTGACGCTGCCGAGTTACAACGCCGCGAATCCCTACACCACGCCGCTTCGGCAGATCCTTCTGGTCGAGTAATGAGGAGATCGGGCATGATAATCCGGAAGCAGAAACCTGGCGTGCATCCCTACAGAGACTGGAGAAGCGAGTCAGGGCAGGCTCTGACCGAGCTTGGCCTGATCTTGCCTGTGCTGGTGCTGATGCTGCTCGGAACAGTCGAACTGGCGCGTGTTGCGTATGCGGCTATCGAAGTTTCCAACGCGGCACATGCCGGAGCTCAGTATGGTTCGCGGAGCGTCTTCCACGCCAATGACACAACGGGAATTCAGAATGCCGCTGCGAACGACGCGGCGAATATCACGTTGAGCAGCACCACGCCGACCCTGACTTTCACCTGTTCCGACGGCACAACGCCATCCGGGTCGCCGCTGGTCTGTGCCAGTTCCACAGCAACGGTGGTGAACATCCTGACGGTCGTGACGACAACGAGCTTCGATCCTTTTTTCCATCTTGCGGGCTTGGGAACGACGTTCACGCTGACCGGAAGAGATCAGCAAACGGTGTTGATCGAATGAGGGGCACGATGCAAGACAAAAGGGCCGGTTTGCCGCGGATCCAATGGTTGCAGGGGACCGGGAAGGTCGCTCGACGAGACGATGGGAATACGATCGTCGAGATGGCGATCGGCATTTCTCTCTTCCTGATGGTGCTTATCGGCATCATTGAGGTTGGGCTGGCAATGTACACCTACAATTATGTTTCCGATGCTGCGCGTGAGGGCTCACGATGGGCGATTGTGCGCGGCGCGGCTTGCAGCGCCAATACGCCGGGCCTGGATCACTGCAATGCCCTCCAGACGGATATCCAAACGTATTTGCAGAGCATTCCCTATCCCGGCATCAACGCCAGCAACCTGACGGTCACGGCAAGCTGGCTGACAGCGTCCCAGACGCCCGTTTCCTGGTCGACCTGCACCTCCAGTTCGACTGTTGTCTGCAATCTGCCCGGCAATGAGGTGCAGGTGACTGTGACCTATCCCTTTTCCCTGAACATTCCATTCTGGCGGAACGCGTCGGTGACGGTTGGGAGCACGTCGAGCATGGTGATCTCCCAGTAACACGCTCCGCATAGTCCCAGTGTCGCGTCAAATCGCCGCTCGATTTCCTGCCGGCGATAGGTGCCACCATGGCTTTGATGAGTGATCGAAGATGGTCACGCGCCGGCAGCATTTTTCCACATAGCAGGTACGAAGGTGTCATAGACAATCCCGATCCGTCCCACTAAAAACTAAATAGGACCATTGCTTTGCGGTTGGTCGCAGCCCGGCAGTTCGGGCCGGAAGGGAAGGATTGCAGGGCCATGGAACCTGAAAGACTCCGGGTGTATAACCGATCGCAGGATAGCCTTCTTCGGCTTGCGGTCTACCCCGTCGAGACGACCAAGGAGCCGTTGAAAAGGGTCGTAGAGCGCCTTGCCATGAGGGATGGATCGGGCCTCTGGATGAGGCATTATCGAGGAATTCCCCAGGTGCCGGGCGTTCCGCCCTTGGACCTGGTCTATCTGGACGATGACAATCGGGTGGTGCAGGAGGTGGACTCGTATCCTCGCCTGCAAGAGCGAAGCCTGAACCCCAGGGTGACGAGCGCGCTGGTGTTGCCGGCGCACACTGTCTTTGCCTCGCAGGTTGAGCCGGGCGATGCGCTGGTGATCGCATCGCAGGAAGAGATCGATCGCCTGATTGGGGCTCTTCCGGGCGGCCATCGCCGCAGCTCGGGATCGAACCGGGGGACCGGGCACACTCCATCCCAAGTCGACGACCATGCCGGACAAGTGCGATCCGCGATTCGGCAATTAAAGGGTAGCGGTGTTCAAGCCCCGGAGCGGCCTCCGGACTCACGCGTGGCACGCCTGCTGCAGTGGCTCAGCCAGAGTCCTGCGGATCGCCAGAGGATGCACCGGTACCCCCTACCGGCGTTGGTGGCCTACCACTGGATGAACACGGGACCGGCGGTCTACCACGTGGGAGACATGAGCGGTACCGGATGCTATCTGCTCACCGAAGAACGCCCTGCGCCTGGGACCGTGATTCTAATGACATTGCAGAGAACCGGCGCAGACGGCGAAAGCCTTGGGGAGTCGATTGTCGTGCAGGCCGTGGTGATCCGCTGGGGTCCGGATGGAGTGGGGATGAAGTTCCATCCGGCCAAATCTGCTGATGGGCGCCGGGCGCAGCACACGATGGCGCCTGGCGCAAGCAAGCAGGAACTGGATGCATTCCTCAAGCGCCTGCGACCTGGCGGCTAGCCCTGCTCCGGTCGCGCCGGACTGCATCAGCGCCCATGCCTGATTCCCACATTTTCGCGCGGCAATCCACAAGGCGAGATCCTCACTGTGTCGGCCTACACTCAGAGGTATGGCCACCATCCCCAACCTGACTCTTGACGCCGGGCTTCCGGCGAATCTTGACGCAGAAAAGACGATTCTTGGCGCGATTCTGCTGGATAATGCGGCGCACGCCGAGGCAGCCGAGCGGCTGGAGACGGATGACTTTTCGCTGGACTCGCATCAGCGCATTTACCAGCGCATGACGGAGTTGCTGACCTCGCAGCGCTCGGTAGACATTGTGACGCTCGCAGAGGAACTGGCGCGCAATAAGGAGATTGAATCCGTGGGCGGCGTGGCGTATCTGGCCTCGCTGACCGAGGGTTTGCCGCTGCGTCCGGTGATCGAGGAATACATCCGGATCGTCAAAGACAAGAGCCTGCTGCGGCGGCTGATGGCGATCTGCTCGGCGGCGATCGCGCGGGCGGCGGACCAGAGCGAGCCGGCGCTGGACGTGCTGGGCGCGGCTGAAAGCCAGTTGCTGGAGGTGAGCGAGAAGGGGATTGTTCGCGGGCTGCAGCAGCTGGACCAGATTGTCGCTAATTCGTTCGGCTCGATTGACAACCTCTACAAGCAGAGCCGCGAGGTGACGGGGCTGGCCACGGACTTTATCGAGCTGGACCGGCTGACCAGCGGCCTGCAGAAGGGCGAGCTGATTATTCTGGCGGCGCGACCGTCGATGGGCAAGACGGCGTTTGCCATCAACATGGCGCAGAACGCGGCGGTGAATCACAGCGCGGTGGTGGCGGTCTTCAGCCTGGAAATGAGCAAGGAGTCGCTGCTGCGCCGCATGTTGGCGTCGCAGGCGTGGGTGGACCAGCGCAAGCTTCAGACGGGCTTTCTGGGCCGGGAAGATCACGAGAGGCTGCAGAATGCGCTGGGGCAACTGGTGGAGACGCGGCTTTTCATCGACGACACGGCGGGGATTTCACTGGCGGAGATGCGGGCCAAGGCGCGACGCCTGAAACAGAACGCCGGGGTGCTGGACCTGATTGTGGTGGATTATCTGCAACTGATGTCTGCGACGCTGCCTTCAGCGGGCGGCAAGCGGTATGAGAACCGCACGCAGGAGGTCTCGGCGATTTCGCGAGGGTTGAAGGCGCTGGCCAAGGAACTGGACGTACCGGTGATGGCGCTGTCGCAGCTTTCGCGTGCAAGCGAGCGGCGCGGCGACGACAAGCGGCCCATGCTGAGCGACCTGCGCGAATCGGGATCGATTGAGCAGGACGCCGATGTGGTGGCGTTCATCCATCGCGAGGCGTATTACAACCGCACGGAGGAGATGTCTGAGGCGGACAGGGCGAAGTCGGAGATTATTATCGCCAAGCAGCGCAACGGTCCGACGGACACCGTGATTCTGAACTTTATTTCCAAGTACACGCGCTTTGCCAATCCGGCGGAGTCAGACCAGGGCTCGTAGCTGCGACGGAAGGCGCGTCAGGGGTCTGTG
>JAJZGF010000078.1 GCA_021805025.1 Acidobacteriota bacterium | reverse complement strand
TGCGGATACTGATGGTCAGCATCTCCGCAGCCATTTTGCGACTTACGAGGAGTTTCGCGTCCGGCGGCAGGCTCGCTGGGGCAGGCGGTTTGCGCTTGCCACTCTGACGTCTTCGCGTCCGCGGTTTACTGAAAACTCCCCAGGCCAGTGTGGCAAAGTCTGATCCCCCGCCAACGAACTCTCCGCACAACCCGGAGCGGAATGAAAGCGATGTGCGATTCAATGCGAGCGCGTGCAATTCAGTGCAACACACCGACCCACACTTCGAGTCAACTGCATCCCTACGGAGGATGCCTGTGTATCACTTTCGTATCACAGCAGCCTTTTTGGATGTCCACTCATATTTGAGTAAGTCATTTATTATGAGTGGTGAGCTCGCTGGGATTCGAACCCAGGACCCACGCCTTAAAAGGGCGTTGCTCTACCTACTGAGCTACGAGCTCGTTCAATGCCGCTTCCTCAAAACTAACACAGCGGAGAATAGCGCTCCAGGCGGGATACAAATGCGGTATTGAGTGGTAATTGGCGTCCTTGTCCGGGTTCTGTATTCGTATCGATAGGAAATTAATAAATTACATAAATACTATTGACAGTTTTAAGAAAATTAATTAGCGTGTTGCTATTGCTTGTGAAGCATAAGATTTCAAGAATGGAAACACTCTCCAAAGTCGGGTCGGATTGGCAGGATTTGCTGCGGATAGCGCAGGGTTATCCGTTAGTCATTGAAAGGGTGCGCATCCCGGCGAAGGGGATTGCGGTTGAAGGCGAGTATGCGCTGCCGGAACTAGCGCGGCTGGGGTTAGAAGACCAGGTCTTCATCGCCGCCTTTCTGCGGTCGCACGGGTCGATCAAAGAGATGGAGCAGGTCTTTGGGGTGAGCTATCCCACGATCAAGGCGCGATTGAACCGGATTGCCGGTCAACTGGAGTTTGTGGAGACCAACCCGTCGCCGTCGCGGGCAGATGTGCTGGAGCGGCTGAAGAAGGGCGAGATCACCGCGGCGGAGGCTGTCCGGGCACTGGAGGCGATGAAGTGACTCCGAACATTGCCGTTGTTCGCATCGACAGTCCGCACTGGCGGGGGCTGAGGCTCTGGCTGCCGCTGTTTTTGCTTTGGATTCCTCTCATTCTGCTCTCGCCGCTGATTCTTCTGGTGACGCTGGTCGTCTGGCTGACAGGGCACATCAACCCGTGGCGCACCATGCGAGTGCTTTGGGCCATCGTGGGCAACTTGTCGGGCACGGATGTGAGGGTGTGTAGACACGAAAACCGGGTTACGGTTCGGATTTTGTGAGGGGTGCGATGACCACTGATCGGCGAACAATTTTAAGTTTGATTGCGTTGGGGCGCATTACGCCGCGCGAGGCTGAGAGGCTGTTGATGGTCTTGAACGAAAAGCATGAGATGCGGTGGATTGCGGCTAGCTGCTTTGCGCTGGCAATTGCGACGCAGGTCCACTTGTACACGTCAATGCTGGCCAGTCCTGGGTCGCTGGCTGATGACGTAATCGTTGTGATGCATTGGTTGGGGGTGGTGCTATGAACGAGAATCGCCGTCAGATTCTGGAGATGCTGGCCGCTGGCAAAATTACGACCGATGAGGCGGAGCGGTTGATGGCCGCTCTGGAGCCGGAGGGTTGGTCAGGGACGGGAAGCGGTGCCAGCGGGCCGGGAAGCACGGAAGGGAAGACGCGAGCGAAGTACCTGCGCGTCCTCGTGGAGGCCGATCAGTCCATGACCGGGCTCAAGGGCCAGACCACCGTGAATGTGCGGGTACCGATGAAGTTGCTGCGTGCGGGCGTGCGTTTGGCAAGCTTGATCCCGGCACAGGCGCATGACCAGCTGGATGAGGCGCTGAGCCGTCATGGAGTACCGCTAACGCTTTCGCAGATCAAGCCGGAGAACCTTGAAGAACTGATTGATCATCTGGAGGACCTGACCGTGGACGTGGACGGCAAAGAGGGCAATGCAACCAAGGTTAGAGTATTCTGCGAGTAAGTGGGGGATTTTGCCTCGTCCGTTAAGTGCTCGCAGCCTCCTGCACGTGACAGATCACTTGTGCTACAAATGATAACGAAATCATGGCGAGGCAAGTGAGAGCATGTTCCCGGCTCTCTAGCCGCGTCAGTTCTGCGGAGGGATCTAACCGGTGAGCGCCGCAATTGCTCCTGGCGTCTCATTAGTTCTTTGCTGAAATCAGCCCGGAATGCATGGGGCAGGCGAGTCCCGGCTATGTCAAAGGGATGTGTTCAGATTGCTGATATGCAGTTGTGTGTGCGCCCCGCAAAGTCGCTTGAACTCCAGCTTAGGTCGCTGGCTTATCCAATGAATGCGCTGCAGAAGAAACTCGCCATGATTGCGAAGGGGACGTTTGGTTCAACGAAGCGCCTCAGTCCGTTCTTCTGTGCGTTGGTGATGCTTTTGCCGTTGCGCTCTGGACATGCCGCGGCGCCGGTCTGTCATGGCCCGCAGGAGCTTGAGCAGCAGGTCCGAGAACAGCCCTCTGCACGTTCCTGGGGTGCACTTGGGGGCTGGTACGGCGAGCAGAAGAAGTTTACTTGTGCAGTGCAGGCATTTCAGGCGGCAATACGTCTTGATCCGGGCTCGGCGCTCATGCACTATTTTCTCGGCCTGACGCTCTACTCGTCAGGTCAAGTCGATGCGTCGATTCCGGAACTGCGCAAGGCTACTGCGATGGATGCAAACTCCGTGCAGGCGCAACTTGCCCTTGGTGTCGCGCTGCATCAGCAAGGCCACGCCGCTGAGGCGGAAGCAGCATGGGAGGCGGCGCTTGCGATCGATCCAAATTCGGTGACTGCGCTGGACTGGTTGGCCAAGGCGCGCATCTCTGAAGGTCAGTTTGGTGCGGCGATCGAGTTGCTGTCCGCCGCTCCTCGAGATGAGGATCTGACGCTCGATCTCGCCCTCGCCTATTCGCAGTCGGGACAGTTTGACAAAGCCGCCAAAGCGCTCGAAGGCGCGGTGGCGAAGACTCCCGGGAGTGTGCGTCTGGCATCGGCTCTGGCAACGGTGTATGTGCAATCGCACCGCTACCAGGATGCAACAACACTGATGCGGAAGACCAGCAGTGAGTATCCTGCCGACTTTGTAACAGAGCTTCTCTATCTCAGGCTGCTTGTTCTGCAGGATGATGACGCGGATGCACAACCTATTGCGGAAAAGCTTCTTGCCGCCCATCCCAGAGATTTTGATGTCCTCTACCTTACCGGGGTCACTGAGAACGACATGCAGCAGTATGACGCAGCGGTAACCCACTTGAAGGCTGCAGCTGAACTAAACCCGAATCACTTCGATACGCGTTTCAACCTGGGCATGGCACTGTCTCACCTCAAGCAGAACGAGGCGGCGCGCGATCAGTTGGAAAGGGCCGTGGCGCTGGACTCGTCCAACGCTGAAGCGCATTTTCATCTTGCTCAGGTGCTTCGCGCTTTGGGCGATACCGCCGGGGCCGGAGAGCAGCTCAAGCTCTTCCAGCAGCGACAACAGGCCACGACGACTCTTGCGTTGGGCCAGACCAAATCAGGTCAGGCCGCACAAGCTCTCGACAGCGGTCAGACTGTGCAGGCAATTGCGCTCTATCGTGAAGCGATTACAGCGCTCCCGCAGGATGCTGTCCTGCACTATAACCTCGCATTGGCGCTGGATCAGACAGGTGATTTCGCTGCGGAACAGGTAGCGCTTGAAACGGCTGTGCGACTCAGGCCCCGATTTGCCGAAGCTGAGAATCAGCTTGGAATTGTATTAGCGCGCGAGGGGAGGGATTCGGTCGCGGAAGAACACTTTCGCGCTGCGATTGCGGCTGCGCCCAGCTATGCCGAGGCTGCGAACAATCTTGGCACGCTGCTTGGCCAGCAAGGCCACGATCAAGAGGCAGAGAGATTTTTCCGCGTCGCCGTGACTATGAATCCGCGCTACGTTCGCGCCTGGACAAATCTTGCAGCAACGCTTGCCAGTGAATCTCGCTTTGCCCAGGCCCGCGCTGCCATCGACAACGCGCTCAAAATCGATCCAGGCGATGCCGATGCATTGCATCTGCGTGCGATGCTGAGTGAATCGGGCAACAGTAGCCAACCTGTCTCCGCGGCGCCGGACGCAGCCTCTACCAATCCGAGACACGATTGAAGCATGATGAACCAACGCCCTTCCCCAGCCTGGTCTCGCCGTCGCCTGCTTCGCGTGGGAGCGATTGCAGCCGTACCAGCGCTCGCACCGCGACTGCTGCGCGCGAGCCAAGTATTATCCTCGGGTCAAGCAACTGCGCCTGCGCCGGCCGCGAAGATTCAATTGCCGCCGTTTTCTCAGTTCACCGACGTCGCTGCACAGGCTGGCCTCACCCAGCCCATCGTCTATGGAACGCCGGGCGAAGTGATGTACATTATCGAGTCGATGGGCGGGGGCTGCGCATTCTTCGACTACGACAATGACGGATGGATGGACATCTTTGTCCTTGGCGGTCGCACACTTGAGGGTACGCCTGCGGGCTCGGGAAATCGTCTCTATCACAACAACCGTGACGGAAGCTTCAGCGACGTGACCGAGCGATCCGGTTTATCGGCGCCTGGGTGGGCCAACGGGGTCTGTGTCGGGGACTACAACAATGACGGATTTGAAGACCTTTTTCTGACCTACTACGGGCAGAGCCGGCTCTTCCGCAACAACGGCGATGGAACATTTACCGATGTGACCGCGCAGGCTGGTCTGCAGTATAGGGGGAATCGCTTCGGAACAGGCTGTACGTTTCTCGACTACAACCGCGACGGTCACCTCGATCTGTTTGTTGCAAACTATGTAGAATTCGATCTCGCCACGGCACCCACGCCAAGCATTCAGGTGGCAACATGCTCTTATCAGGGAGTCGCGGTATATTGCGGGCCGCGCGGATTGCCTCTGCCCTCGCACCAGCTCTATCGAAACAACGGCGATGGCACGTTCACCGACGTCTCGAAAGAGTCAGGCATCGATTCCATCAGGTCGTCGTACGGGCTGACTGCTGTTTCCTTCGACATTGATGAAGACGGCTGGCCCGATATTTTTGTCGCGGCGGACTCGACCCCAAGTCTGCTCTTTCTCAACAATCATGATGGAACCTTTCGGGAAGAAGGCCTTATCCGCGGCCTCGCAGTCAGCAGCAACGGCCAGGAGATGGCCGGTATGGGTATCGCGCCGGGCGACTACGATCTGGACGGCCATATCGACATCTTTAAGACGCACTATCAGCTCCAGTCCAACGGGCTCTATCATGCGACAGGGAAGGGAGACTTCGACGACGTCACGGATCAATCAGGCGTAGGAGCTGAGCGCCGCTTTGTTAGCTGGGGTGATGCCATCGTGGACCTGGACAACGATGGGTGGCCGGACATCTTTTATGTCACAGGCAACGTGTATCCAGAACTCGAACGCACCTTCGCGCGCTTTCCCGCGCGGAGCCAGCCCATCCTGTTCCGAAATCTGCGCAATGGCATGTTTGGGGAGCTTGGCGAGGAGGCGGGCCCGGCAATGCATGCGCGTCATGTGAGCCGCGGGTGCGCCTTCGGCGACTTCGACAACGATGGGGACATTGATATTTTAGTCATGAATCAGAACGATCCGCCTTCGCTGCTGCGCAATGATGCACCCCGGCAAGGCAACTGGATTAAAGTGCGGCTGGAGGGAACGAAAAGCAATCGAAGTGCGATTGGCGCACGCGTGCTGGTGCATTATGACGATCACGTGCAGACTCAGGCCCTGATGAGCCAAAGCAGCTATCTCTCCTGCAATGACCCGCGCCTTCACTTTGGCCTTGGCGCGGCCACCACCGCCAGCATTGAGGTGCACTGGCCTTCCGGTCTCGTGGAGCAATATAAGTCACTCGCTGCAAACCAACTGGTCACCTTGCGCGAAGGTGTTGGGCAGGTGCAGGGAAGGCCGTTTGTGCGGGTTCATCATTCCTGACCTTCAATCCTTGCGCACAGCATCACACGCGAACTGTCATCGGCTTCCTTGAGTTTGCAGCATCGACAAAAGCTGAAGGGCGTCCTCGTTGCGGGGCTCCATCTGCAAGGCCTTCCGCAACAGATCTTTTGCTTCTGTCACCCGGGATTCACTGGCGAGGATTGCCGCCAGATTGACCATGGCCTGAGGAAATGCCGGCCGGTCGCGGAGCGCGTTACGAAACATCTGCTCAGCCGCTGCATCGTTTCCCTTTTGACCGTAGAGTGTTCCCAGGTTGTTTTCTGCCTCCGCGAATGCTGGATTGAGAGCGATCGCTGTTTTGAACTCCTTTTCGGCGCCGGCCGCGTGTCCTTCTATGCCGGTTGAAAGAAGCGCGACGCCCAGGTTGTCGTGAGCCTCAGCAAATCCTGGATTAATGCGGATGGCATCATTAAATTGCTGGATTGCATCGTCGAGCCTGCCTTGTTGTTGCAGAGCACTGCCGAGACTGTTGTGCAAATCGGCTGAGTCAGGGTAGTTCTGCAATGCCTGCTCATATTCGGCGATCCCTGCTTCGGTTCGCCCTGCGCCAATCAGGGCCCGTCCAAGGTTGACGTGCACAAGGTTGTACTGCGGATTCAGGTCCAGCGCCTTCTGAAACTGGGGAATGGCATCGTCAAACTTCCCTGTACGCGTGAGAGCTACGCCGAGGTTGTTGAAGATGCGGGCATTGTCCGGGTTGCGGGCTGCGAGCCTCCGCCATTCTTCAATCGCGGCAGCCTCCTGCCCCTTTTCCGCCAGTTCCACGGCATGATCGAATTGCGTGTACATCTCGACCGCAGGTGTATCGATCTTCACCAGGCCATTCGGCGGAATATTCACGAACTCAGGCAAGTTTACTGCTCGATTCGCCGCCGTGGGATTGTCGATGTAGATGGGCGGACTGTCGTTGCCATCTGTGTCAACGTGAGTCAGAAACATGCGCGTGTACGGGCCGCGGCTCTTCGACGAAAATACCAGCCAGCGGCCATTCGGAGACCAGCTATGCCAGGAATTCATCGGGGACATGTTGGCGCGCATCAGGCGTGCTTCTCCGCCTTCAAAGGGTACAATGTACAACTTGCCATCCGGGCGCATGAGCAGACCATTGCGGGCCTCGACAAAGACAATCCAGCGACCGTCTGGAGAGACTTTAGGGAAGGAGTTGCTCATGCCATTGGCCGACGCTCCCGCAATCGGTTCGGCCTTGCCCCCCTTGCCGTTGTTGAAGGGAACCCGGTACAGATCGTATTGAATCTGAATCTCATCGGGATCGTTGGCGTGTGTGGCGATTGGTTTGCCGGGCGGATAGGGATTCTGCGCCTTGGCGCGAAGAAAGACAATCCATTTGCCGTCCGGGCTCCATACACCGTTCGTCTGCACGTATTCGGGATCGTCCGCGCCAGGCAGGGGATGCCGCTCGCCTGTGGCGCGGTCATACCAATAAAGAACGCCGCGCGTGGGATAGAAGACCTGCAGGAAGCGGTAATCGAGAAAGTTCGCGACGTAGTAATTGTTCTCGGACGGCCGCTCCGCGCTGGTCACCATGGTGAGAACATATTTTCCATCAGGCGAGAGCTGCGACATGAAGCCGACCCGGTTGAACGCGAACTGGCGATCCCCGGTCGGGTTCCACGAAATCATGTTCTGGCTGCGAATCACTGTTTGCGGTTTTAGCGGCACAACCGCGTAAAGCCCCTTATCGTTCTGGGGCCCATCCATGTCCATACCAAACGTCTTGCCGTCTCCGGAAAACGAGTGGCAGTTAGCGCAGGTATGCATGTCCTTGAGCACTACCCGGCTCTCGGTTTGGTCAATCGACCGCAGGCGCCATTCAATCAGTGGGATCGCCGTCGGAGCAAGCGGTTTGATGACCCCCTTTTCTGTCTCGGAGGGCATCAATGGCACATCACGATAGAAAATGGGCGCTCCCACCGGATCTTTTGAGGTAGAAATCTCAACCTCTCCGCTGGAAAGTGAATGCTGGGAGTTGCTTTTGCCGAGTCCCATGATCGAAATGACTGCCGGATGGAGGACAGAGTGTTGCTTGATGCGTTGCCATGTTGTTGCGTCGGGAATCCATGTATGTGCGGTGGCTTGCGCGGGACTGAGCTGGGGCAGCTCGTTGCGCGCGGAGACGCAGCGTCTGTCAATCGGGCCGATGCTCATCGGCTCGCCGGGGGAATCGACGCGGATCGACGTCGATCCGTCGGCGAAGCGAATCACAATGCGCCACTCCCGCGCTGTTTCTGACGTGTCGTGCCAGGTGAATGTGGGTGGCGTAATTTCAGGCGGAAAGATGGATCCGTCTTGGGGGTAGTCGATGGTGATCGCGTTTTGGCTGGCCTCGGCCGCGAATGCGAACTTGTCCTCGGCGACTTTAGACTCGATGCGCAGCGCCAAGGTTGCAAGGACGAGAGTGCCCTTGGCGACGGTAACGATAGCATTGCGCTTCACAACAAGACCCTTTCTACTCTCTTGCTGAATTGAGCTATCTGGTTTCTCACTGCCTGGCGGGCTTTCTACCAACTCTTTCCACTTGGTAACCCGGATTGTTCGACCTGATGTGCGCGCTTGTCAATGCGGTTTTTTGATGGTACTGATCGATGCCGCAGCGTTGCATCATCCTCAACTGACTGCTTCCTCAGAGTGATCCGGAGGATTTTCTCGGGTAAGGAACATGGCGACGGCCTCTATCTCTACGAGCAACTCAGGGCGGCAAAGCTTGGCTTGAATTCCGGTAGATGCAGGTAGAGGATCAAGTGCCTGCTCCTTGAAGAAGGCCGTACGCTCTTCGTTGAAGGTATCGTAATCGCGGTCAATATCGCGCAGATAGCAACTGGTGCGCACAATGTCGTGCCAGGTGCAACCTTCACTCTCCAGCAGTGCGGTAATGTTCTTCAGAGTCCGCCGCATCTGCGCGCGGAAGTCGCCGATATGGACGCTGACGCCATTCTCGTCGATCGATGCCGTGCCCGAAATCAGCAGGATCGTCAATCCATTCAGGTCGATGCGCATCCCGCGTGAAAACGAACTCGGCTTGTCGTAGCAATAGGCCTCGTTCAGCGCGCCGTGGTTGGTGATGGGGCGTTTCTGGATGGGGAGATGTGCCAAAGTCTTTAGCAGTTCATTCATCGTGTGCTGCATGGCCTCTAACGGGATCTGATAACGACCCCATCCGCTCCAGACTAAGTTTGGTTGTCGCAGAACGTCAAATCGCGCAAAATCTGCAGTGATCGGAAGCCTGGGCGATGGATCCTCAGTGCTGGAGATCCGGTGTCTTGAAACATGGAACGACGCAAGGATTCCTTTCGGCTGGGAGGATCGGAAGCAGAATAGGGTCCAGATCCAGACCGGAATGAGTGGAATTAGTGAGGACGATTAAGCCCAAAATGCCAGATTTGGAAGGGGTCGACAACTTGGAACAAAAATAAACTTGACAAAGGCATTTCCGAGGAATTATCACTTTACGGTCGGTGATAACGCTACCATATTCCTTTTGACTGGTAGCGTTATCGGGCCCGGCGGGCAGTGGGCAACCGTTTCCATGCACCCATACCCCCGTCGGCGTTCGAGCACATCGGCAATTCAGGAGGCAGCATGCGACTACTTCGCAGATTCTTTTGCATGATCGTCTTCACCCTTCTCGGTGTACCGGCCTTTGCGCAAGGTACTCCCACGGGCACCATTCAGGGGCTCGTGACCGACAAGACGGGTGCGGCGGTTCAGGGCGCGACCGTCACCATCACACAGACATCAACAAATGAAACGCGCACCTCGGTCACCGATGCTGGCGGCCGCTACATCGCTCCATTCGTTCCGCCGGGAACCTATTCTGTCGCGGTGGATGCCAAGGGTTTTCGGTCTGCAAAGCAGGAGAATGTTCTAGTCCAGGTAACAGAGACACGCGCCGTGAACTTCAAGCTCGATGTGGGCTCGGTCAACGAAACAGTGCAGGTTACAGCCACGGCCGAGACTCTCGACGTCGACACATCCAGCGTGGGTGAGACCATCCAGAGCAAGGCAATGCTTGAATTACCCGACAACGGCCGCAATCCCTTTGATTTCGCCATGCTGGTGCCGGGCGTGAACAACGTTGGCAATGCTTCCACTCCACATATCGCCGGCAGTCGCAACGGCAACAATGAGCAGATGATCGACGGCATGACCAACATCCTGCCGGAAAACAACGTCGGCAATAACTCGTCTGCATATCAGCCGGTGGAGGACTCGATTCAGGAAATCAACGTCCAGACCAGCGTTCTGCCGGCCGAGTACGGACGCTTCTCGGGCGGTACAGAGAGCCTGATTACCAAGAGCGGCACCAATCAGCTCCACGGTAGCTTCTTCGAGTTCATCCAAAATGGGGCGATGGATGCAATTCCGTTTGGAACGCCCGGAGTGAAGACCGTTGGAAGTAAGCCGATCATGCACCAATACCAGACGGGTGGCACGGTTGGCGGGCCAATCATGTTCCCCGGCTACAACGGCCACAACCGCAGCTTCTTCTTCTTCGACTTTGAGGACTCGCGCGCAGCGAACGGCCAGACCAGCACCTACTCCGTTCCCAATGCGGCCTGGTACAACGGCGACTTCACGAGCCTCTACGGCTCTACCAAGCCGGCGCTGTTCGACCCGGATACAGCTGCAAAAAACAGCAGCGGCGTGTATGAGCGCCAGCCATTCAATGTGAATGGACAATATAATATGCTACCTTCGTCCCGCATTTCGCCGGTCACGCAGGCTGCGCTGAAGTTTTTCCCGGCACCAAACATTCCGGGAGCAGGAACCTATAACAACTACCAGCAGACGGGCAGTGTTCCCTATGACTACTGGCACTTCGATACCAAGATCGACCAGGACGTGACCAAGAAGTGGCATTCGTTCCTGCGCTACTCGATGTTGAAGCAGACCGGGTCCACGCTGAATGACTACAACAACGCCGCTTCGCCCGGCAATTATGGCGGCACCTTCCACGGTTACGAGTACAGCGGTTCGTTCAATAACACCGTCACGTTCTCGCCCACGCTGCTCGGCGAGTTCCGGTATGGGCTTTCCAAATCCACCTATAACCGTCTCCCTGTCGGAGGAAGCTTCAACCCCGGCACGCTCGGCTTCGACTCGGGTTTTGTCGCCCAGGCCGCGCTGGAAGGAGAGATGTTCCCGCACTTCGGTTTTGGCGGAAACGGCAGTTTCTCTGACCTCGGGCCGCTGGGTTACGAAGAGTTCCAGGAAGATCCGCTGGTGCAGGACATCAATGGAAGCCTCGTGAAGATCGCCGGCTCGCACAGTATCAAGGTAGGCGGCGAGTTCCGTGCTTTGCGCCTCAACTTCTACCAATGGAGCTATCCGTCGGGCACCTTCACTGCTGACGATACCTGGACGCGCCAGTTCCCCCAGCAGTCTGACACCACCGGCTTTTCGGTCGCCTCTCTACTGCTTGGATTGCCCGACTATGGCGATATCACAGAGGATGAAAAATCGATCTCGACCAGCCAGTACTGGGCATTCTATGGTCAGGATGACTGGAAGGTATCACCAAAACTGACGCTCAACCTTGGTGTTCGCTACGATTTTGACGTGCCGCACGAGGAGCAGAGAAATCAACAGAGCTACTGGGATCCCACGCTGCCGTCGCCGCTAACAACTGCTACGAATGCAAACGGCCAAACACCAGCGCAGGTGGCCGCCGCAGCTGGCGTCAGCTGCCCCGCATGTTCCAACCTGCTCGGCAGCATGATTCTCTCGGGCGCTGCCAACTCGCAGTACGGACGCCGTCAGGGGCCAATTGAGAAGGCTGACTTTGGCCCGCGCGCAGGCTTTGCCTACAGCGTTACACCCAAGATGGTGATACGCGCCGGCGGGGGCATTGTCTTCCAGCCATCTGCATTGCAGGCAGCTGGAACCACAGGCTCACCCGGTAATCAGGGCTTCGCCACACAAACGAATTTCAGCCCGTCCTTTACCAACCAGGACGGTCCGCCAATCGCAACGCTCTATAGCCCCGACCCCGCGCTTCCTGCATCGGCAAAAACGCCGTTTGCGACCTATAACACACCCCAGGGTCATCAGGCCGCTTGCCTTAGCTCCGCAGCTTGCGTGGCGGGCATCGACGTAGGCAACTCAATCTCCAACTCGTACTTTGACTCCTATCGCACGCCATACTCGATCGAATGGAATGCGAACGCAGAATTCCAATTATCAAACAGCCTCAAGTTGCAACTCGGCTATCTGGGCAACCGTGGGGTCTTCCTCATCAATGGCGATCCAGGCAAGCCCTATGACCAGTTGTCCACCGGGACGCTTGCGCAATATGGCTGCACGCCTGGCGCGCCGACAAATCAATGCCTGTTGCTCAACCAGGTTGCCAATCCTTTCCAGGGGATCATTGGCAACTCCACATACACAGTCTTCGGAACCGGTCTCGGTGGCAGCTCCACCGTGGAAGAGGGTGCGCTGCTGAAGCACTGGCCGCAGTACGGCAGCGTTTACAGCTATCGCAAGCCCGGAGCGGATTCGATCTACAACGCATTTACCCTGCTCCTGCAGAAACAGCTCAGCCGCGGGTTGCAGTTCAGCTGGGCCTTCACCGACGGACGTGAGTATGACAACGCGGCTTCGCCGGTAAGCTATCTGGGACCAACCAGCCAGACGTACGCGGACCAGTATAATCCGCAGGCTGAGTGGGGTATTGGTTCTCAGAACGTAAGCTACGACATCGCAGGAGAGATGGTGTACGAACTTCCGTTCGGTCACGGACATACATTTCTTAACAGCGGCACTGCGGTTGCGGACAAACTGATCAATGGATGGGAGATCAGCGGCTGGGAGAATTGGAGCACGGGCACACCAATCGTTCTTAGCTCTGTAGGCAACGGAACCACCACGCAGGCTGATCAATCACCCTTCGGCCAGCGGCCGGCATGGTCTGGCCAGAGCGCCAAGCTGCAGAGCCCTTCGTACAAGCAGTGGTTCAACCCCAACGTTTTCAGCATGCCGGTTTCGTTTGCCATCGGCAATGCGCCCCGCACGCTGGGCAACGTGAACAATCCGGCTTACCAGAACCTGGACATGGCGTTCATGAAGAATACCTACTGGGGATCTGATGAGCACTACAACGTCCAGTTTCGACTGGAGATGTTCAACGCCCTCAACCATCCTGTGCTGGGCGGACCGAACACAGGTCTGTTCTCTGGCTCTCCTGTACCGGGCGGCCAATACGGAAACCAGTTTGGCGTGATCACCGGTTACGCCAACGCACAGCGTCGTATCCAGGTGGCCGCGAAGGTTTACTTCTAAGTCGCCGCGTAAAGCCCGGGGTGGAATGCCCCGGGCTTTACATGGTCGTATCGCTTGCCGCATGGCTGGTCTCTCACTCGGGTTTGCTGGATATGGAGAGAAACCGGTCGCTTCATTCCAGATATGACGCAGGTTTGCTTCTGTCCGATCCTTCAGCTGGCAATCGCCCTCCACATCCTTCTCAAATGCTTGTCCGTAATCCCGTAAGTGCAAGCCGGGATTCATGACTTAAGATGAGTCTCATTATGCGCATCAAGGTTGGTGCTCAATTGAAGTTCAGGCCTGTTCACGCTGATTGCCGTCGCTCGCGAGTACATCTTCTCTTGCTCGCCTCGTTCGTCTTTTTAGTTCTGCTTCCAACGCGCGTTCCCGCACAAGGGCCGCCGGTAGAGGACTATGGTCCATACAATGCGGTCTTCCTTGTGGATGGACCCGGCCTCGTCAAGCCGCTTGCGGCCCCCTCACCGCTCGACAGCCGAACGGAGGCTCTCCTCAACAGACTCGGCCTCAATCAGCAACCCGACCGGCATGACAGTCTCGTCACAGCAAATGAAACCTGGACCCTGAGCTTCTGGTTCCAGGCCTCTGAACCTTTCTCGGGCCCGGTGCTGCTAGCAGGTATAGGTGACCCCGATGCCGAGGATGCACGGTTCATCGGCGTTCAGAATCATCGTCTCGGCCTCTGGCTCGGATGTGCCCCTGGCGCAGACCAGTTCTTTGCCGGCTCGTCGGCCCTGTCCTCAGCGGGCTGGCATCAGGCCGTCGCAGTAGGCGACGGAGACACCGTCACACTCTACTCGGACGGAAGGCCGATACTCACCCGACACACAGCACAAGGCGCGGTCGCGCCTCAGTTGGCCATGGCCCCGGATTCTGTGAAGGCCATCCCCGCTCAGCACTTCGGCGGTAAGATTGCGAATCTTAAAATCTACCGCATCGCACTGACGTCCGCGCAGATCGCTGCTGCAGCTGCGGCTACGCCCGACTTTACACTGCCAACGTATGAAGAGGCTTCTCGCCATTGGCCCGTGCAAACCTCGGCGCAAGCGGGCTACAGCGCACCACAGGATCCCTCGACCCTTCCGCGAGGGAAGGCGCCATTTCAGCATCCGCTGGCGAAGCCTATGCCGCTCACGGTGAGCAAGCTGGAACTTGTAGACTCCGACCTCTGGCGCATTCGCGGTGGCTGGAAGCTCGCCGCTGCACCCGGCGTGAGCGCCGATGGCGAGACGATCTCCAGGCCGGGATTCGCAACTGAGCGTTGGCTTGCGGCAACAGTGCCCGGCACCGTCTTGACGACGATGGTTGACCGCGGCATCTATCCCGACCCTGATTACGGCCTCAACAACCTCGCCATCCCGGAAGGTCTTGCCCATCAGGACTATTGGTACCGCGTCGAATTCAAAGTGCCGCCACAGGCGCGCGGGCGACAGCTCAAGTTAACCTTTGAAGGTGTCAACTACGCCGCAGAGGCGTGGCTCAACGGACACCGACTCGGCGCCTTCACCGGCGCATTCCTTCGCGGCAGCTTTGACGTCAGTGCGCTCGTCGCCATGTCGGGCGCCAATGTGCTCGCAGTTCGCGTCAGTCCGCCGCCGCATCCGGGCATCGCGCATGAGCAATCAATCAAAGCCGGTCCCGGCGAAAACGGCGGCATCGAGGTCATTGATGGGCCGACCTTTTCAGCCGCGGAGGGATGGGACTGGATTCCGGGTATTCGCGACCGCAACACGGGAATCTGGCAGGACGTAACCCTCTCGGCTTCCGGGGTGGTCCAGATTGGTGACTTGCAGGTGGTCACAACTTTACCCAAACCGGACCGAAGCGAAGCGGACATCGAGATTGAAGTACCGCTCCAGAACACAAGCAATCAAGCGGTCGAAGGCGACCTGACTGCAAGTTTCGACGACGTCAAGATCACCCGGCATCTGAAGCTCGTTACCGGAGCAAACGTGGTGCGATTGGAGCCTGCGGAGTTTACCCAACTCAAGGTTCAGCATCCTCGACTCTGGTGGCCCAATGGCTATGGTGAGCCCACGCTGCACACTCTGCATGTGAACTTTGCAGTCGCTGGCCAGTCCAGTGCGCAACAGCAGGTTGATTTCGGCATGAGAGAGGTGAGTTATGAGACCTCGCTTTTTGATGCATCCGGCCATCTGCGCCGCGTTGAAGTGCTGCCTGCCCGCACGTACGACAATGCCATTCCACTGATTGACGAGAGCCACCAAGGCATCCGGCAGATCGACGACAAAACGCCGAACCAGATGCCCGCCGGCCAGTCCCTCCCCGAGTACTTCAGGCACGCCTGGGTACAATCGCTTGACCCGGGAGCAGAGAGCTCACCTTCGATTCGTCCCATTGAAAATGGCTGGCCGGGCACCGATCTCGTAATTAAAGTCAACGGCATCCGCATCGCAGCGCGAGGCGGCAACTGGGGTATGGACGACAGCCGCAAGCGAGTCAGCCTTGCGCACCTCGAGCCCTATTTCCGTCTCCATCGCGATGCGCACGTCAACATCATCCGCAACTGGATGGGGCAGGACACCGAGGAAAACTTCTATGCCCTGGCTGACAAGTATGGCCTGATGGTCTGGAATGATTTCTGGGATTCGACGCAAAATTACAATCTTGAAGCGCAGGATCCCCAACTATTTCTTCAAAATGCGCGTGACACGATCCTTCGCTTCCGCCATCACCCTTCCATAGTTGTGTGGTGCGGCCGTAATGAGGGCGTTCCGCAGCCTGTTATCAACGAAGGTCTCGCAAAATTGATCCGTACGCTCGACCATACGCGCTACTACACGGGCAGCTCGAACCAGGTGAACCTTCGCAACTCCGGCCCTTACCAGTTTCAGGCGTTGGAGACGTACTACCGCATCAACCGCGGATTCAGTGTCGAGCTAGGTATTCCCAGCGTTCCGACCTTGGAGAGCCTCAAGTCCTTCATTCCTGCGCCGGATCGCTGGCCCATCAGTGACACCTGGGCCTATCACGACTGGCACCAGAGCGGAAACGGCGCGGTCGCTCCGTTTATGGCGCACATGGAAACGGAATTTGGCGCGCCCACAAGCCTTGAAGACTTTGAACGCAAGGCGCAGATGTTGGACTATGTGGGCCATCGCGCTATCTTCGAGGGTTTCGCAGCGCATCTCTGGCAGCCCAACTCGGGCCGCATGATCTGGATGACGCAACCCGCCTGGCCCAGCATGGAGTG
>JAJZGF010000077.1 GCA_021805025.1 Acidobacteriota bacterium | reverse complement strand
CCGGGCGATGATGGCGAAGCTGAAGCAGGACCGCTTCCACGTTGTGATGATCACGGATCCGCATATCGCCAACCTTCCGAACGCAGGCTACATGCCTTACGACACGGGAGTGGCGGGGGACGAGTTCGTCAAAATGCCCGATGGGTCGACCTACACCGGCAAAGTGTGGCCCGGGCCGGCTGTGTTTCCAGACTTCACGATGGCCCGCGTCAGGACATGGTGGGGCGGACTGTACAAACAGTTTGTGGCCGACGGAGCTTCCGGCTTCTGGAATGACATGAACGAGCCGGCCGTCTTCACCTATCCCACCAAGACGATGCCGGACGATGTTCAGCACCGAATCGATGAGCCGGGGTTTGCCCGACGAACGGCATCCCATCTGGAAATTCACAACGTCTATGGCATGGAGAATTCGCGAGCCACCTACGATGGCGTGCTCGCGCTCCGGCCGGATGAGCGTCCCTTCGTGCTGACCCGCGCCAGCTATGCCGGTGGCCAGCGGTACTCTGCTACGTGGACCGGCGATAACAGCTCCACTTGGAATCACCTGCGCATGACCGTGCCGCAACTGGAGAATCTGGGATTGAGTGGATTCGCTCTGAGCGGTGCGGACGTCGGCGGCTTCGCAGGCTCTCCATCTCCCGAACTCTTGACGAAATGGATCGAGGTGGCTGCGTTTCAACCCATCGACCGCGACCATGCAGCCAAGGGCACCCGCGACCACGAGCCATGGGTGGACGGGCCGCAGCAGGAAGCCATCCGGCGAAGATTCATCGAGGAGCGCTATCGCCTGATGCCCTACCTGTACACAGTCGCTGAGGAGATGTCGAGGACCGGGCTCCCCATGATGCGGCCTCTTTTTCTTGAGTTTCCGCACGCTGCAAAGGATGGGCATCCGCTGGATAACGACGCGACAGGCGAATTTATGGTGGGGGACAAACTGCTGGTGGCGGCTTCTCCGTCACCAGAAGAGGTAGCTCCGTATGAGGTGCATCTCCCTCCCGGCGAGTGGTTCAACTGGTGGACAGGCGTATCCCTGGGCGTACGTCAAGCTGCGGCGGCGCGCGATCTCGAGTTGCGCGATGCCGCTTCCGTACAAAAGCCGCTGATGGTGACTCCGAAGCTGGAGGATCTGCCGGTATATGTTCGCGCGGGCGCGATTGTGCCGATAGCTCCGCTCGTTCAAAGCACGGACGATACGCCGCAGGGACCACTCACACTCAGAATTTACGTACCCGCGAACGGATCGGGAGCCGCGTGCGAAGGGTCTCTGTACCAGGATGATGGTCACAGCTTCGCGTTTCGTGCCGGGGAGTACCTGCGCATGCGGATGACCTGCTCAGTTGGACAGGATGGCGCGCTGACGGTGCATTTCTCCAGGCCGGAAGGAACGTTCAAGCCATGGTTCTCCGAGTTGCGGCTGGAGGTCTTCGGCTTTGCAGGAAGCAAGCCTCAATCCAGCGCAGGCGTTGTGACGGCTGTGCGGGAAGGCGTGTGGAGCTTGACGCTTGTCAGGCCCACCGCCGAAACAGAGATTGTCCTGCGGTAGCGACGTCTGCGCCATTTGCCAACCGTTCAACAGCGACTCTTCTCAGCCTGTGACGACACAGGGGTAGCGGATCTGTCTATTCCACAGAGGAGATGCCGTACGCGACAGCCTTGGTGAGGCGTACATGGTCAGCGGGCAACCGCTGCGCCTATGCCGGTCCAACGCGCTTTCGTGAGTGATCCTGCCCTCAATCTGTCGTATCCAAACGGCTGACAATGACGCTGAGCGCATCGACCTGTTGTCAACAACTCAAAATGACTCGCGGCTGTCGAACTATCAGTATCAAGTAGAGTGGCGATCCTGGACTAACGAGACATCTGAATGTTTTGTCGGCCGCTGAGTTGGCTCTTCCTTTTCCCGCCGTTAGCGCAGTTCCGCGCGCTGTGCGGCTGGCTCCGCACGGATCGTCGCCGATCCGTCGCTCAATTCCGCCGTCCCGGCGAGCCGTGGCGGGAGTCGACCGACGTTGCCTTGCGCGCCGCCATCTTCCGAACAGGAGATGCCTGCTGTCGAAGCGCTGGATTTCGCGGCTGGTGCGCTGCCGTGGAGCAGAGCGTGGATATCACTGCATTGCAGCCGCCGCGACCAGCGCGTCGAGGGCTGAGCTCTGGCGCGTGGCGTCGGCGGAGTCGAACGGCCCCTGCCAGTGAGCGCCGAACTCGTAGCCGGTTGCCTGATCGTTGGTCCAGATGCTGTCGGCATTGGCCTTGGCAAAGGCCTTGTATTGGGTGCTTTGCGCGCTTGTTGCGGGGAGAGCGCTGTACAGCGCCATCAGATTGCGCATGAAGACGCCTTTGAACTGCGGCGCATCGGTTCCGGAGGTGGTCCACTCAGTCAAAACACCGCTGGGTGTGGTCAGGTTCGCGATGGCGGCATTGGCGATGGCTTCGGCCTGCGGCAGCAAGGCAGGATCCTGATCGGCCTTGAATAGTTCCACGAGCCCGCCCAGGATGACCCCCTGATTATATGTCCATGTCGTTTTGCCATTGTTGATGCAGGCGTTTCCGGTGGTTGCCGTCAAGCCGTCATTGATCAGATTCTGCGGGTTGATCATGCCGGAAGCCTTGAACCATACCCACTCTTTCTGCGCCCACAACAGGTATCCTGCCGATGCAGTCCCGGTGGTTCTGTTTGCCAGTTTGGCAGCGACCGTGAGGAAGAGCTCGTTTGCTATGGCGTTCTTATATTCGGTCACATTGGCGCTGGGCTTTTCCCACCATACCCCCCCGCCGCATGTGGTCGTATCCCATTCGGCAGCGATGTTCGCGAATATCGTCTGGGCCATCGTCAGGTCGGACTGAGTGCCGGTCAGGTCATAGGCGTCAATCAACGCGAGTGCCCACCAGCCTTCGTCATCGTCGTAGGAGTTGATGAAGTTGGCGTGAGTGGCTTGCGCCGCTGCGAAGGTGTTGGCAAGCACGGGCTCATACGCCGTGTCGCCGGTGACGTGTTCGTAATTGGCCAGCGTAGTCATGGAGTTGGCCGTTTCCCACCAGCCCGAAGGGGCCTGATAGAGGCCGGAGCTTTGCACGTACCATTTTTGCAGGCTCTGAATGCCGTATGCGGCTTTCTGCGCGTAGGTAAGCGTGGTCGAACCGCCGGTGCCGGGGTTCGACGAAGAGCTTGCGCTGCCTCCTCCGCATGCGGCGGGCACAAAGACAAACGGAAGACAGAAAGCCAGGAGAGCCAATGTCTGGGTCCAACTGTTTCTACGCATGATCTTCTCTTTCTTGTGCATCATCTTATCGAGTTACTGCGTTTTGTCGAGTTACGGCATTCGGTGCGGTTCCGATTAGAACGTCTGTTGCAAGAGCGCAGGCCGGGTTTCGGCGAGTTGCAGAATCAGCTCTCCGAAGAGCGTATTGGCCCAGGCAAACCATGGCCGCGTGAACTTGCGCGGATCGTTGTCGTCGAAGGATTCATGGATGAAGCCTGTGCCGGCAGTCGTGTCGCGCAGTTCTCGCAGGCAGGCAACGATCTCATGATCGTCGCTGGAGGTGAGCGCGCGCAGGATGATGGCAAGCGGCCAGATTTGTCCGAGTCCTGTGTGCGGGCTGCCGCCCCCCTGGGCGGCTTTGCCCGTGAAGAAGTAGGGGTTCGCGCTGCTGAGCACGAACTGCCGGGTGCGCTGATACACCGCGTCGCCCGGGCTGCAGATGCCGAGATACGGAAGGCTGAGCAGGCTGGGCGCGTTGGCGTCGTCCATCATCAGCACGTTGCCGTAGCCGTCGGCCTCGTAGGCCCAGATGGCACCGAAAATCGGATGGCGGCAGATGCCGTACCGGGCCAGGGCCTGGCGCACCGTGGCCGACAAATCGGCGCACTCCGCTGCCAGCTTGCTGTCGGCCAGCACATGCGTAGCGATCTGCTGGAGCTGCGTCAAGGCCTGAACGGCAAACAGGTTTGCGGGAATGAGAAACGGATAGATGCAGGCATCGTCCGAGGGCCGGAACATGGAGAAGATCATGCCCACGGGGCGGGCGGGATTGCCATAGCCATCCAGAGGAGGATTCTCGCTGGACGCCATGGACAGGCGGCCAAAGGAATAAAGGCCGGGCCCATGCAGGCGTTGCTGCTGGCGAAAGGTGGCGACGATCTTCCAGGCGGCTGCCTTCCATTCGCGATCAAAGGGCGCGGTATTGCCGGTGCTGCGCCAATAGCCATGAGCCAGGCGAATCACGTAGCACAGCGAGTCGACCTCCCATTTGCGCTCCGCCACGCCGGGCAGCATGGTGGTCTTGTCGTGGGCGGCCCATGTCAGAGGCGGATCTGAAGGGTTGCGCGTGAAGGCGTTGGCGTAGGGATCGATCAGGACCATTCGGGCCTGGCGCCGCACCAGCCCTTCGATCAGGGCGGAGAGATGCGGGTCCCGCGGAGCAAAGCGCAGATAGGGACAAACCTGCGCGGCGGAGTCGCGCAGCCACATCGCGTCGATGTCGCCGGTGACCACGAAGGTATCGGGCTTACCCTGGAGCGTGCCGGGATACACGGTGGTGTCGAGGGTGTTGGGAAGGCAGCGCTCGAACATGGCGGCGAGGCTCGGGTCGGCAATCCGGCGCTTGACGGTGGAGAGAACGGCTTCGATGGCCGGGCTGGTGAATCGCCGGTCGGAGGGAGCCGGGCGCCCCTGCGGAAATTCGTCCGCGAAGGCAGCGAAGGGCAGGGGCATGGCGGCTGCAGCGCTGGCCATGAATCCGCGCAGAACGGAGCGGCGCGTGGTCAGAGGCAAAGCGCACCTCCTGTAGAAAGCCGGTTCATGGCGACCTGCGCGTGGTGAACGAGATTCTGGGTGAAAGCAGGGAGCGTCGGCGCAGTGAACTGCGTGAGTGGAGCGAGGACCAGGAGACCAGGGGCGGAAAACGCGAGCGAGAGCAATAAAGGCTCCATGACATCGTTGTCAAAATACATGATTTCCCCCCTTATGGCAATTGCATTTTTGCCCCTTCCCGATCCCAGCCACTACAATGTGAACGGTTTGCGCGGTTTGCGTAGGCAAGACTCGGCCGGAGCCTATTGCCTACCTGGCTGCACGCCCTTCTTGAGGTGTCGCACGTTGCAAAGGCGCTTGATGGTGGCCGCGGGCATTTGTTCGCTGGGTGGGCTCGTCTTCGGCTACGACCTGGGAGCGCTTTCAGCCGCATCCCAGAGCCTCCGCGCGCAGTTCAGCCTGGCTCCCGCCCAATTCGGCCTCACGCTCTCCTCCTCATTGTGGGGCACGGTCTGCGGTTCTCTGCTGGCCGGCGCGTGTGTCGACAAACTGGGGCGGCGCGGACTGATTGCGGGCTGCGCGCTACTCTACGCGCTGGCCTCGCTCTGTCTGGCTGTGCCCTTCACGCAGGCGTGGGGCCAGGTTCTGGCGATGCGCTTTGTTTGTGGGATGATGATCGGCGGTTTTACGGTCGGATGTCCGCTCTACCTGGCGGAACTGGCGCCCCGTGCGCTGCGGGGCCGCTTCGTGAGCCTGTTTCAGGTGCAGGTGGGCATCGGAGTGGTGCTGGCCTTTGCCGCTGGAGCGCTACTGGTTCACTGGAACCCGGGCAGCGGCTACTGGCGCTGGTGTTTAGGCCTGGGCGCTGCGCCCGCCGTGGCACTACTCCTTCTTCTGCCGCTCGTCCCCGGACAGCCGCAGCAGCTTGCCGGCGAGGACGGCGGGCAGCACAAAGAGGTCTGCGCCACACAGAAAGCCGGGCTGGACGACGCGCCGCATCTGCCGCGCGAAAGTCTGTTCAGCCGCAAGTACCGGCGGCCTCTCTTATGGGCTACCAGCATCGCCTTCTTCAATCAGATCTCCGGCGTCAATATCCTGTTGCTGTACATGCTGGATGTTCTGGCCAGCGCCGGCATTGGCGATCTGCTGAGGCATACTTACACAGTGTGGATCTCCGGCCTGAGCCTGGCCAGTACGCTTCTGGGCCTGAGCTTCATTGACCGGCTGGGGCGCAAACCGCTGCTGATTCTCGGCTCTGCTGGGATGTTCGCTTGCCTCACAGGATTGGCCATGGCCATTCCACTCCACATGCAGCCCGTCTGGTACCTGCTCATCCTGGGGGCTTACAATCTGTGCTTCTCCTTCTCGCAGGGGATCGTGGTGTGGGTGTATCTAAGCGAGCTGTTTCCGTTGGCGGTGCGCGGCGCGGGCCAGGGATACGGCTCCTCGGTTCACTGGATCACCAATGCCGTTTTGATCTCGGTGTTCCCGATCCTCGAGCATGCCTCGCCGACGGGCACTTTCTATTGGCTGGCAGTGATGATGGTGGTGCAGATTGGCGTGGTTTTGTTCTGGTACCCTGAGACCAGGGGAACCGAACTGGGCGCTATAGCATAAGTGGCGGCCGCGATGCACTCCGCGACGCACTCATGGAACGCTGTGCGGTGAGCCGGGCAACAGGATTCTTGATCGGCTGGTCATGAAGAAAAGTCAAGCACCCACTCTGGTCGATGTTGCCCGCGAAGCGGGCGTCTCACTCAAGACCGCTTCCCGCGTATTGAACGAGTCCTCCAACGTGAACGAGAAGAAAGTGGCCAGGGTTCAGGCGGTCATGGAGCGGCTTGGCTACCGGCCGAATGAACTGGCGCGCGGCCTGAAGGCGCGAAAGTCGGAGGCCATCGGCATGATTGTTCCCAATCTCTCCGATCCGTTCTTCGGCAACGCGGTCAAGGCCGTGCAGGAGGGAGCGCGCGCCAAGGGCCATGTGGTGATTGTCTCCAGCTCCGGCGGCTATCCGGATCTGGAACGGTCGGAGATCGAGACCATGGTGCGCCGCCAGATCGACGGCCTGGTGATTGCGCCGGCCGACAGTTGCAAGAACAACCTTGTCCGGATTATCCCGTCCAACCTTCCGGTGGTGACCTTCGACGAGCCGATTCAGGACGCGCGGTACGATTCTGTCACCATCACCAACCGTGAAAGCGCGCGCGAAGCTACGCAGCATCTTTTGGATCACGGTGCGCGCCGGATCGTGGTCGTCGGCGCGCGGCCCTACCTGCATACCTGTGCGGAGCGCGTCGCCGGCTATCGCGAAGCCATGGAGGGTGCCGGGCATACGCCGCGAACCTGCCTTGTGGAGCATGAAAACATGCTCACCGCAGAGTGGCTGAAGTCGCAGATTTTAGGCAAAAAGCGCGCCGATGCCATCTTCTCCCTGAACTGGGTATGTACGATGCTGACTCTGCACGCGCTGCGCGACCTGGGAATGGAAGTGGGACGCGACATCCTGCTTCTGTCTTTTGACGATTTCGATCTGGCGGACATGCTGACGCCGGCGCTATCGGCGGTCGCGCAGCCTTCAGAAAAGCTGGGTGCCGAAGCGATCCGCCTGCTCTTCGAGAGGCTGAAGAGCGGGACGGAGACGAGCCCTCGCTCGGTTGTTCTCCCCACGCGCCTGGTGTTGCGCGAGTCCTGCGGATGCCGGCGGTGAATTGAGGCATGTGGAACGCTGAATCTGGAGCGGTCCTGGTCGGCCGCGGCTGCAGCGGACTAACCCCGGCCTCCAGCCCTCATCCGGCCCGATGCGCTCGGGGAGTGCGTGAGTATGAAGGGCAGAGCGATGGCACGGATAGAGCAAAATCAAGGTCGCTGTACCCATAAGGTTTCACGCCGTCATCCTGAACGAAGTGAAGGCCCCCTGTCTTTCGTCAACGCCTGTTCTCGGAACTAGGGTACACCGACTGTGATTCTCCTTTAGAAGCCAGGTAACAGCAAGGAGGGCATCTGCTTCTGTGGGGGCAGAGCCGGATATTGTCTTGCGGAGCCTCTTGACAACGTTGTAATCGTGGAAGTAAATTTCTACCTCATCGCTTAGGAGACTTTGGGAAGGGCTAGAGCCTGATAATTTTCAGGCCCGAAATGACAACGTTGTCTGATGCCCGCCTGGCCTGGCGTGGCTCGCTGGATGCAGCCTGATGAAATGCCTGCATTCAGAAGATTCCTGGTTGTAGTTGGCGGTTGGACGGAAGTTCAGAGCCTTGTATGAGTACGCCTTTTAAAAAGGGAGATGAGTGACATGGTTGAGACGATTCGAAGCAGAAAGGGATTGGGGCTCTGGAGTGTAGTGCGCAATCTTTGCGCTCTGGGGCTACTTTTGACAATCCTGAACACAAGCCGTGCGTTTGCCCAGGAATTCCGTGCCTCCATCGCGGGCCAGGTGGCAGACTCCGCAGGAGCTGTGATTCCCGGCGCCACCGTCACGGCGGTTAACGTGGAGACCCGGGTGACGTATTCCACCAAATCTGGCAATCGTGGCGAGTATTCACTGCTGTATCTGCTGCCCGGCCAGTATACGGTCACGATCACGGCCAGGGATTTTCAGACCATGGTCTACAACAAGGTGGTTCTGGATTCGGCGCAGCAGTTGGGAATGAATGTGGTGCTTAAGCCGGGTGGCGCAACCCAGCAGATTACTGTAACCGCCGATTCGGTCGATCTCGATACCATATCAGCGTCAACCGGGGGCGTGGTGGATCAGACGAGGGTCGAAAACATGCCCTCGACGGGACAGATGGTCTGGGATGACGTTTCATTGACTCAGGGAATCCGGAGCACGGCGACCCAGCCGTTCAACCTTACGCCCCGGAACAACGGAAATAAATACGGCGTATCCGGCGCGCAGACCGATGAAAATGCCTTTTTTATGAATGGCGCTCCGGTGAGCGATTCGGGCAATTGGTACTTTGTCCCCAACCAGAATGCAACCCAGCAGCTACAGGCCACGGCAATGGCCTATGACACGCAGTACGGGCGAACCGGGGCCGGAGCCTTCAATGCGAACGTCAAGGCCGGCACCAATGCCTATCATGGCGACGTCTACGACTTCTATGGCAACGACTACCTGAATGCAAATACCTGGATTGGCGACCTGTCCAACATCCGGAAGCCGGTGAATATTCGCAACACCTTCGGAGGCGCATTTGGCGGGCCGATTCGCAAGGGCAAGACCTTCTTCTTTAGCTCATACGAAGGCTTCCGTCAGGATCAACCGGGGGTCGCGAAGGATTCCGTACCACTCCCTGCCTGGATACAGGGGAATTTCCAGGGGTCGGGTTATACCATCTACGACCCCACATCGACCCACTGCGCGAAAACCAACTCTTCAGGGGGGTGCACCCTGTATGCAAGGAAACCCTTTCCTAACGACCAGATACCGACGGCCGCGATGAGCAGGATTGGACAGTCGATTCTTGCCCTGTACCCGGCGCCGAATAAACCTGGCCAGCTCAATAATTACGTTGCGCTGCAGTCAACCACCTACACGTATGACCAGTACATCGGCCGGGTGGATCAAAGCTTCTCAGACAACACCCGTATGTACGGGCTGTTCACGCTGCAGAACAACGGAAGCCACGACGGAGGCAACGGATTTCCCAATGCAGCCATCACGAGCAACGACTCGAGCAGCCGGGATTACAACGCGATTCTGGATATGACGCATATCTTTTCTCCGTCGCGAGTAATGGACCTCAAGGCATCCTACGGACACAGCACCTCGTTGTCCATTTCGGGTGTAGCGGTTCAGGAAAACTATCAGGCCAGCAAGCTGGGGCTGACCATGCCTGCAGTTGCAACCACACCCCATTCGAACATTGTTCCGAGCATCTCAGTTTCGGGCATGACCAATCTCTTCGGCAACACAGGGAATGGCACGGCTCACGCCGACGCGGATTTTTCTGGAAGCATGACGCAACTCCTCGGTCGCCACACCCTGCACTACGGCGCCGAGTTCATGGATATTCAGACATCGCCCACCGGCGTTCTGGGTGATCCCAACGGGTCCTTCATGTTTGATCAAACCTCTACCCGGGGCAACCCTCTGGCAAACAAGACCGGCCAGGGAAACGAGATCGCATCGATACTTCTCGGCTATCCGACGTCCGGCAGTGTCGGTTGGGATACGCCAACCTTTATCACGATGCACTACTACGGACTTTTCGTTCAAGACGACTTCAAAGCCCTCCCCACGCTGTCGCTCAACCTCGGTCTTCGTTGGGATATCAATTCGTCGCCACGGGATCGCCATGATCGGATCAACGCCGGCTTCTGCCTGACCTGCACCAACCCCTATAGCGACCAGGTCAATTTCGCAGGGTCTCCGCAACTGCAGTCGCCTCTGCTGGGAGGCCTTCAGTTCGCTGGCGTCAACGGCATGCCGGGCGCTCCCTTTAAAGTGCAATGGAATGACTGGCAGCCGCGCTTCGGATTCAGTTGGCAGGTCCGTCAGGATACCGTCATCCGTGGAGGCTACGGGATCTATTTCCCCTGGGCACCGCTGCAAGTGGACAATACAGGTTTCAGCGAGACCACCGGGTATATTGATTCACTCGACGGCGGCCTGACTCCCAGTTCCTACTTCAATTCCGGAACACCGTACTCCAACGGAGCCATTGCTCCCACGGGAGCGGGCGCCGGCCTGGGAACCAATGCCGGGCAATCGATCAGCTACAACAACACGAACCGCCGCCTGCGCATGACACAGCATTGGTCGCTCGGCGTCCAGCAAAGGGTGCCATGGGGGCTCCTGCTGGACGTGGAATACCTGGGCACCAATGTTCACGGCATTCCGGTAACCACTTCTCTGGGAGTGATCACGACGGCGCAGCAGCAGGCCTGCTATGCAGACCTCTCCCTGTGCAATACCAACGTCACCAATCCCTTCTACGGTGTGCTGGCAGCAAATACCGGGCTGGGTGCTTCCAAAACCATTCCAGTCTGGAAACTACGGCGAGCTTTTCCGCTCTTCAACGGTGTTTCGGAGCAGGGGGTTCCGTCGGGAGATTCGTTCTACAACGCTCTCGCCGCCCGTGTGGAACGCAGGGTAAAGACCCTCGACTTCGTATTCAATTACACCTATTCCAACTGGATGTCCACGGACAGCTACATCAACAACGGCAGCTACATCGACGCCCATCTATGGAAAGGGCTCGACTCCGAAGACAGAAGAAACTACCTGGCCGCCAATATGGTCTTCCCGCTTCCGCAGATCAACAGAAACAGACTGCTGAATACACTGGCGAATGGTTGGCTTGTGGACAATACCGTCATGTGGGGAACCGGCACTCCGTTAGGGCTTCCGTCGGCGGACTTCAACTGGGGCACGCCGGGCTGCAAGAGCTATGCGCCCGTGGGTGGCCAGACCCGTGCGCACTGGCTCAACAACAACCAGAACTGCTGGACCGATCGGAGCACATGGGAGCCGCAAACGACGCCGCCCCACATTGGATTTCTGCGCAATCCGTCGTTCTTGCTATGGAGCGCGGCGTTTCACAAAGACTTCCCGCTTAAGCGCGAAGGGATGTTTGTTCAATTCCGCCTGGAGGCTCTGAACGCCGCCAATCACCCCAACTGGGGGGCGCCCAGCACAAACAACGACAAGGTGCCTGCCTACTCGCCCAGCACAAGCTGGACGGGATTTGGTACCCTGCCCACATCGCAGGAAAACACACCGCGCTCTATGCTGGCTTCCCTGAAGATCGTCTTCTAAGAGGATGAAAGCTGACCACTGCGGAACGAGGGTCTATCCTGTCCTCGTTCCACATGCTTCCCAGCGCGGACGCATGGAAATCCGGATCAGACGCTCGCGGTGGGCATCTTCCGCAAGAACTGGAGGCGACTGCCATTGTCGCCATCCAGGAAACTGTCCTCTTCGTCCCCGCTTGCTCGCTGCCAATAACCATGTGTCATGCTTCCTCCTATAGGGGGACGAGTTGCCATTGTTCAGGCAACGGCTACAGATGGAACGCAATTGTTCCTTTCTATAGGCGCTGGCTCTGGCTTGTTGAAGTTATTGCTTGTATTGGTATCGCCATGGCCGCATGCACAGAAGCAGCACGCATCGCGAGCAAGAAAAGCAGAAGATCGGCCGTGGCGGCTTGTCCATGAAGTGCAGGCGCTGAGCCTGCTGAACTTGAACCGCGATTCGCAAACAGAAAGCAGCAAAGCCAGGAGAGAATATGGATACGCGCAACACCGAGCCACGGAGAAGCCATCGCTTCGTGACGCCCCGGAGGCGCATTTTTTCAGACGGTTCAGCGCCAGCAGCAGGCGCAACGCGTTCTGCATTTCTGCTGTCCAGCCTGAGACGCCACGGCATGAACCTGATCCTGGCGCTCACTCTTCTGGTCTATTGCGCACTGCCCTGCAGGGCGGTGCAAAGGTATCAGTACGCCTTCCAGAACCCTGATCTCCCCACGGAGCAGCGCATCACCGATCTTCTTTCGCGCATGACGCTGCAGGAAAAGGTCGACATGCTCAGCGACGAAGCGCTTTCCAGGGGAATGGCGTCGCAGCCCGATGTTCCGCGCCTGGGCGTGGTGGGGACGGGCCACGTGGAGGGGCTGCATGGGCTGTCACAGGGCGGTCCGGGCGGATGGCAGGGGCCGGGCAAGGTGGCCATTCCCGCAACCCAGTTTCCACAGGCGCGCGGGCTGGGCCAGATGTGGGATCCGGCGCTCCTGGAGAAGGTGGCGGGTGTGGAGGGCTTTGAGGCCCGCTATGTCGTCGGCCGCTATCATCGCGGAGGCCTGATTGTGCGCGCTCCGAATGCAGATCTTGCCCGCGATCCGCGCTGGGGACGGGGCGAGGAATCGTATGGCGAGGATCCGTACCAGACAGGAACCATGGCCGTGGCCTACGTCAAGGGCTTGCAGGGCGACAATCCCCGCTACTGGCTCTCGGCGGCGCTGATGAAGCATTTCCTGGCCAACAGCAACGAGGACAACCGGACAAGCGGTTCCTCGAACTTCGATGAGCGGCTCTTCCGCGAGTACTATTCGGTGCCGTTCCGCATGGGCATCGAGGAGGGGCACGCGGGCGGTTTTATGACCGCCTACAATGCCTGGAACGGGATACCCATGGCGGTGCAGCCGGTTTTGAAGAGTGTGGTGATGAAGGAGTGGGGCTTCAACGGCATCATCTGCACGGATGGCGGAGCGCTGACCATGCTGGTGACGCAGCACCACTACTACAAGACGCTTCCCGAAGCAGCCGCGGGAGCGATCCACGCAGGGGTCAACGAGTTCATCGATAACTATAAGAAGACCACGCAGGCCACCAGCTACGCGGTCGAGAAGGGCTTGGTCAGCGAGGCAGACATCGATGCGGATTTGCGCGGCCTGCTGCGGGTGATGATTCGGCTGGGCATGCTGGATCCGGCCAGCCGCGTGCCTTATTCCAGCATCGGTATCAGCGATTTTGACCCCGCCAGGGGCGATCCCTGGGACTGGCCCGAGCACAAAGCGCTGGCCCGCAAAGCCACCGACGAATCCATTGTGCTGCTGAAAAACGAAGGGCAGACACTGCCGCTGGACGCAGCGAAACTGAAGTCGATTGCGGTGATCGGCCCTGACGCGGGCAAGGTGATCGAGGACCTGTATGGCGGAATGCCGCCCTATGCCATCAGCCCGCTCGAAGGTATCCGCAGGCGCGAGGGTGCGGGCGTTGCCGTGAAGTACGCGACGGGAAATGATCTCAGCCAGGCCGCCGATCTTGCCCGCCATTCCGACGTGGCCATTGTCATTATCGGCAACGATCCGACATGCGGCGGGGTGGGCTGGCAGCATTGCGCTCTGCCCAGTGAGGGGCACGAGGCCCAGGACCGCACTTCGCTCACCCTCGAGCAGGAGAAGATTGCCAAGGCGGTGTTTGCCGCGAATCCACGCACGGTGGTGGTGCTCAATGCAAGCTTTCCCTACACAACCACCTGGTCCCAGGCCCATATTCCGGCGATTCTGGAGATGACGCACAGCAGCCAGGAGGAAGGAACCGGCTTGGCGGATGTTCTGTTTGGCGATTACAATCCCGCCGGGCGCCTGACAGAGACCTGGGTTGCCTCCATGGATCAGCTTCCTCCCATGAAGGACTACGACATCCGGCACGGGCGCACGTACATGTATCTGCGCCAGAAGCCGCTGTACGCCTTCGGCTATGGCCTGAGTTACACCACATTTGCATACTCGAAGCTGAGCGTTACGTCGTCACGCCTGTCTCAAGACAAGCAGATTGACATCAGCCTGCAAGTGGCCAATACCGGCCAGCGTTCCGGCGACGAAGTGGTGCAGATGTATGTGAGGCATATAGGATCCAAAGTGTCCCGGCCTCAGTTGGAGTTGAAAGGCTTCAAGAGGGTGTATGTGCCAGTTGGCCAGATGAGAGAAGTTGAAATGCCCCTGAGCGCGAAGTCGCTGATGTATTGGAATGTCGCTCAGCAAAAGTGGTCTCTCGAAAACGACAATGTCGAAATCATGATCGGAAGCTCTTCTGCTGATATCAAATTAGCCAAGGAGATAAGCATTCAATAGTAGATAAGAGAAATATCCGGCGGCAGTTATGCCGGAGACGCAGGGGTGAGTGACGCTGAAGCAGCAGAGCTTGTCATCGCAGGTGGTGATCGAGAAGTATGGCTGCAAGAGCCGTCGGGAGCAGTTTCTGGACGAGATGGAGCAGGTGGCTCCCTGGTCTGCGCTGCAGGCTCTGGTGCTCCGCATTACGCGAAGGCGGCAACAGCCGGCAGCCTGAAAACACAGTAGGCACGCTGCATGCTCACACTCACTGCAAGGCGACGAGTGAAATCGAAGCGATCCGCACGCGGTTGACCTCTCCGTTCATATTGATGTCTTGCGGCAAGAAGCGGAGCTCAAAGCGATGCATGCCTGCGTGAAGCTGGGTCAATTGGCTGTTACTCATTCCCCAATCATCCCAGGCGCCTGTGCCGCGTTGCGGAAACACGACTGGCCCAACTTCTCTTCCATCGATAAAGAGTGTCCTGATCGCACATTTGTTGTCGGTGCTAATTGGCCCACTCCCGTTGGCATACCGGAAAGTCAAACTGTACCGTCTGCTCCGGGTAATTTCTCCGCTAACTAACAGACCTGTCTCGCCAGACTGCTCCAGGGTAGCAAAGGGCTCGGTTTGGTCAGAGCCTGCTGTCACTACCGGAACCGTAATGGTCTTGCCGCCAAGCGCCGCAGGTTCGCTCAGGAACGAGGCCACTCCAGAACTATCTACAGCTGCGACCTGATATTGCGCTAATCCATTGCTGTCTGGTGTGGCAAAAGAGGTGCTTGTCGTCGTGGCAATAAGACCGCCATCGCGATAGACCTGATACTTCGCAGCTCCCTCCACTGCTTTCCATATCAGCGTCTTATCTTTAAGCTGAGGTCCAGGTGTCTCTGGAGCGGTTGTGCTCTTCACCAAATGCAGCACACCTGATCGCAGTGGCTGATCCGCCAGTTCAATGACGACCCTATGCTTGCTGATGAGCGTTGCCGGAATCACTGGGGACGAGGAATTTCCATCAATGGTGACGCTCCGGATCTTGCTTCCAAAGCCTCTCACCTTGATCGAAAGTATTGCCGCACGATAATGGAAGTTTGTCAACGTACGCGTGCCATCTAATGCCTCCGGTACTACTGGATGCAGATGTAGCCCATCGACGGCGAACTCCATTCCAAAGAGGACGCGGTAGTTCATGGCAAGATTGCCGGCGACACTCCAGAGCTGGCGGTCGGAGTTGATCACGGTGCCGGCTGCATCCCCTGTGTCCGAGACGAAGTTCTCCTTATTTGTCATGAACAGAGCAGACGCGCGATAGATGGATGCAAGCCCATAGAGCAGAGCATCTCCATCCTCGCGCTTTGCCACCGCGAGATTCCAGAACGCCTGCACAAACGGCCAGACAGAGCGGTTATGATATGGGGGAATGCTCGGCGTCTCGGGGAAGACAGTGGGCAGGCCATACTCCATCAGCGGCTGCGAACGGATAATTTGATCCTGCTGCTCCGGGCTTGGAATATCGAAAAGAACCGCGAGCGATTCTCCGAGCGCATCCGCACGCGGCGAAAGGGTCTGCCACACTCGACCATAGAGATACTGCCCATAGTAGCCACGACTCTTGATCCAGAGACGTTGATTCATGGCGATGCGGATACGATCCGCCCTTGAGTTCCAGTCTCCAGAGGGCTGGCCAAGCTCTTGAGCCATGGAGGCGAGGATACGATAGGTGCGGTAATAGACGGCATTGGTTCCAAGAGCTTCCGAGCTGTAGATATCGACTGGCTCCATCCAGCGTGGATACGTCTGTTCGCGCCAGTCCATAAAAGAGGACTCTCCATGCGCGAGGCCAGTCGCAGGATCCATCACAACCTGCTCGTCATCAAGAATCGAGTTGCGAATCACCGCATAGCTTTGTTGCAGCCAATGCCTGTCTCCGGTGACAAGGTATATCTCCCACGCTGCCAGCGACCACGTTACCCGGTCGGTAGAGATCGGCCACGAGCCGCCGGTTCCAGTATCCTGCACAATGCGATCGCGCTTCACCTTCTGCAGCAGACTCGCCTTAGCCGCTTCAGGCTGAATAGCTGCGAGGGAAAGCAGAATGCTGTAGCTGGCATCCCGCGTCCAGACGCCCTTCCACTTCGCGCCTGCATCGAACGCACCATCCGGGCGCGTGTTCTCTTGCAGTTCCTCCAGCGATAAGTTGTATAGCGCATCCAGCAGAGGGTACTCCGACCGTAG
>JAJZGF010000076.1 GCA_021805025.1 Acidobacteriota bacterium | reverse complement strand
TCGTTACCGCCGATGATGTCCACCCAACGCAGGGTCTGAATCTCCTGCAGGCGAAGACCACACTGGAGCAACACCATGTACAGCACCTTTTTGTGGCCAGGGCACACAGGCCAGAAGAGAGCCAAGTCTTCGTCCTCCAGTGCCACCGGGTCTTTCAAATCGTACGGCGGTGAATCCTTCGTGGTCAGGAGCGAGTTGATGCCCTTGAACTTCAGGAACTGGCGAAGATGAAGAAACTTGTTGAAGCGTGTGCGGTCGTCGTTGCCCTGCTTCTGCAACCAAGCGTTGATGTACTGAAGGCACATCTGCCGCGTCACCGCTCCCAGCGTTTTCACCTTGCACGATGTTTGGAACTCTTTGGCAACCAGCCTCTTTGCCGCGATGGTATCGGCGTGGGCTCCGCCGTCTATGAATTCTTGTACCCAAGCTTCGAAGGCGGATTGTAGACTACCCGATACCTTGGGATCCTCTTCTGTCGCCTGAACTACAGTACCGCCGTTGGCGACCGCGAGAAGCTCACCCCGCTTCTTCATCAGTAGGCGTTGGGCCTCAGTCGGGTCGTTGCCGACTGGTTCCCACTTGCGGTTGTAGTACAGGCAGTAGCAGCCGTCTTTGATGGTCTCCTCACCACTAGGGCTCACGACGGCGTGAGGCTTCACGCGGTTGTTGGGATAGAACACCGCCTTGCAATAGCGCCACCCAAGGTCAGGCAGCTTGATGTATTTGTATAGTTGGACTTTACGGTTGGCCATCTATGGTTCTCCTGAAACCTAATACTGGTTTTTTGGAGAAACCTCAGGCTGTCCTTTGCAGAATTGCTAGGAAGTTTGCTAGGAAGCAATCCTAATCTCTCGTAAACTTTTGAAATTCATAAATTTACGAGGACATTGGTGCCGAAGAAGGGACTCGAACCCCCACACCCTTGCGAGTACGTGGACCTGAACCACGCGCGTCTGCCAATTCCGCCACTTCGGCACGGGACACAGATCTGGGATGGACTGTATCCCCCAGACCGGCAGCTTCTCTGAGTCTCGCAAATGCGATCGGATGTGTCAAATTCCAGTCACTTCCAACACAGATGAGCCTGAAGGCTGAAGTTGATTCCACTGCAGGGTGGGTCCGCCAGCCGCAGAAGGAAGCCGCTCCAGCAAGGCTGTCAGCCCGCTCCGCCGAATCGCTCCTTCGCCCATCGCAAGGCCTCTTCGGGAGTCGTGACGGCCCCCTCAAGTTGCGCGTCCTCCACAGCGTGCAGCATCTCCTTGAATTGCGGGCCCGGCCGGTAACCGGCGGCGATCAGTTCACGGCCGCTGAGGAGCGGTGCGGGCCTCACTTCTTCCTCCGACATCGCCTCATAGCGCTCGCGAACGAACCTCCAGTGGTCCAGATTGCCGCTGGCCGCCATGCAGTCCATCTTGTGCAGGGCCAGATGCTGGTCAAAACTCTCCAGACGGAAAAACCGCTTCAAAGTGGAGGCCTTCATGCGCCCCGCATCGGCAAAGCGCATATGGTGCTGGATGAGCGCGAGAATCTGGCGCGTCTCGTCATTCGAGAAGCGAAAGCGGCGGCAGACTTCCGCGCCAATGGCCATGCCCACCTCGACGTGACCGTCGAAGCGGATGCGTTCGGCAACGCGAAAGGTCGGCGGCTTGCCCACATCGTGCAGCAGCGCGCCCCAAGCGAGCGTAAGCGGGCAGCCGGGTTCCAGTTGCTCCAGCAGCAGGAGCGTATGCACCCAGACATCGCCTTCGGGATGAAACTGGGGCGGCTGCGCCACACCCTTCATGCGAGAGACCTCAGGCAGCACCTGAACCAGCAGATCAGTCGCGTCCAGCAGTTCAAAAGCGCGCCGCGCGCGGCCTTCGGTGAGCATCTTGCTCAGTTCGTCGCGCACACGCTCGCGGCTGACGGCGTGGATTCGAGCGGCGAGGTGGCGCATGGCGCCATGCGTGGCCGGCTCAATCGTGAAACCGAAGCGCGCGGCAAAGCGCACCGCACGCAGCAGGCGAAGATGATCCTCTTCAAAGCGGCGCTCCGGGCGACCGATGGCGCGTACGATCCCGGCGCGGAGATCGGCGAGGCCGCCGACGTGGTCAATCACATCTGCCTGGAGTTGCTCCGGGTCGGCAAGGAGCTGCTCCAAAGGCCCGCCTCCACGCAGTGGATCGAGCAGCAGGCCGTTGATGGTGAAGTCGCGGCGCTGCACGTCTTCCTCGGCGCTGAGAGTGTAGCGCACCTCGTCGGGGCGGCGGCCGTCGGAGTAGGCGCCGTCGGAACGGAATGTCGCGACCTCTGTTGGGCGCTCCGCGCCTCTTGACTCTTCGGAGGAGGGCTGTGGAGCGTCGCAAACGAGCACAACACCGAAGTGCGCGCCGACGGCGAAGGTGCGCGGGAACATGTCGAGGACGACTTCCGGGCGGGCGCTGGTGGCGATGTCGTAGTCCCCTGGCTGGCGGCCAAGGAGCAGGTCGCGCACGCAGCCGCCCGCGAGATAGGCCTCATAGCCCGCGGCCCGCAGCGTGGCGAGAATGTGGCAGGCGGCGTCGAATTGGGGCAAGGCGGGCATGGTGCGTTGTCTGCGCCTACTAAAGTGGATTAGCTTCAAAGTGATCTTAATTTGCGTGTTCTTGGAGGCCGAGCTCCGCCAGCGCACTTCGGACCGAAGCAATATCTCGTTCCATGTAATTTGCCTGCCCACTTCCGGCGAACACAACCACGCGAAAGTCCTCTTGCCTAACAAACTTTGCCAAAATGAATTCGCATTGGACGGCCGTCTTCTGAACGTCCATGTATACGGGCTCTAAGATAAGAAGCTTCTTCGGAAAAGGGTGCAGGATTAAGTCAAGCACCGCCCCTCGAACTTGCTTCGAAGTTCTCGATTCAATTTCGATGGCAATACGATTCCCGATGGTCCCATCGATTTGGGCCTTTCCTCGACCTAGATCGATTTCGACGGTCCTGCCGGAGCCTCGGAAGGATGCGCCAGCCGCCTTTCTCAGGACATCATTTCCATACTTGCCATGTGTTCCCATGCGTGGCCCGTCCTCATGGATCGTTGGTCTTTGCTGGTTTAGGCGATACGGGAAGCTCTGCTTGCTGCTTGAGAGTCTTTTTTATTATCAGGAACGTTCCTTGTTTACCATTGCTATCGCGCAAGTAGAGCGTTGCTTTCTCGATTGCGAACATGTACGTCGAGTTAACTGTGAAATCGAAGCGACCCTTATCGAGACCGATTCCTGTAATTCCGTTCTTCGGCACGGCTTCGTAAACCATCCCTTGGGTCTCGATCGTGAAATGTTGCACAGAGTAGGTTCCGCCATGCACTACTCCATTACCTTGGTACACCATCCAATGCTCATATGATTCTTCGACGAACTGTATGTCCTCCAGTGTCCCCTTCTGCCATTCAGAGTCAGGAACTTTATGGGCAAACAGAAAACAAGGGAATGAAGCGAAAAGAACTGTCGCAATCAGGCTAATTTTCTGCATTCGCCAAGCCTTTCTGCCATTTCCAGAAGTGATCTCCAGTAAGCGATTAAGATTCTACTCTGACCTAATTCGGTAGTGAAGAGAGGGCAGTTTCCCTGAGTGGAGATTCGAGGCCGGTACACTTGAGGTATGGTCCAGAGTACGAAAAGAGGCCTGATTCTCGGCATTGAGTCGTCGTGCGACGAGACCGCTGCGGCTGTCGTAGAGCGCGGCGCGCGCACGCTCTCGTCGGTGGTGGCGTCGCAGATTACGACCCATGCGCGCTATGGCGGCGTGGTGCCGGAGCTGGCCAGCCGCGAGCATCTGCGCGCGATTGTTCCGGTGGTGCGGGCGGCGCTGGCCGAGGCAGGCGTGACGCTGGGCGATCTCGATGCCATTGCCGTGACAAGCGGGCCGGGGCTGGCGGGCGCGCTGCTGGTGGGGATTACCTACGCGAAGGCCCTGGCTTTTGCGCAGGCGCTGCCGCTGGTAGCGGTGAATCACCTGGAAGGGCATATCCACGCAGTGCTGCTGCGGCAGCGGCAGGAAGAACTCGCGGAGAGGGTGGTCTCCCACCCAATGCGCGATGAGGCCGAGCATTGGATGGGGCGCCTGGCAGTTGGAAACCCGGACGATGAGCGGGCGCTGGCGCTGGTGGTTTCCGGCGGGCACACGCACCTGTATCTGGCAGAGCCGGTGAGCGGGACGTGGCGCTACCGACTCATCGGCCGCACGCTGGACGATGCGGCAGGCGAGGCCTATGACAAAGTCGCCAAGCTGCTCGGCCTGGGCTATCCCGGCGGGCCCTGGATCGACGCTCTGGCGCGCTTCGGCAATCCGCGCGCCGTACCCTTCTCCTTTGCGCAGATCAAGACCAAGGCGCACCTGGGCGGCAAGGCGCCAAGAACAAAGGCTGCAACCACTGCGCCCATCGCGGACCTGGACCCGCACTTTCTCTTCTCTTTTTCCGGCATCAAAACGGCTGTCCTGCGCTATGTGGAGCTGCACGGGATGCGCGAGGCAGCCAAGGCGCGCGTACCCCGGATGCTGGCCCTGGCGCGTCTTCCGCAAACCCCCAGGGAGGCGCTGGATCTATGTCCCCAGCCCACCCTGGACCTGATCGCCAGCTTTCAACATGCCGTGGTGGGCGACCTGATGCGGAAGACCTTTGCCGCGGCCGAGGCCCTGGGCGCCGCGCGGATTTTGGTGACCGGCGGCGTGGCCGCCAACCGCGAACTGCGTGACCGCTTTACCGCTGAGGCCGGCCGGCGCGGAATTGCCGTGGCTTTTCCCACCCTGGCGCTCTCGACCGACAACGCCGCGATGATCGCCGCCGCCGCCTGGCCCCGCTACGCAGCGGGCGAGTTTGCTCCCGCGAGTCTCACCGCCGACCCCTCTCTCGCGCTTGGCCGGTAACCGGCCAGGCTGGCCGTGCTAGCCATCTCGTCCCCAGCCAGCGCGTAATTTTATCCCGGATCTCAAAGTTCAACTAAGCACTTTTTACCTATTTGGAAAAGAATTCACAGCCCTTTCACAGCCCCCTGCACCTCAAAATAGAACCTATCTTGTTACTAGAAACCCACTTGCTTCGCTTTCCAATTACGGCCATTTAATTGCTTAATAGTCACAAGCGGTAGGGCTCCGTTAATAGGGAGTTAATACTGGGCATTTTCCTCGCACCGCCGATAACGTCTTTGCGGGAAGGAATCAGCATGGTGACTCAAGTACTCGGCAATCAGAAGATGGACGCGCTGGAGACCCCGGCTTTCTCGGGCTTGCTGGCGCAGATGCTGGACAGTTACACATCAGAGACCGAACCGCAGTTCCGCGAAGGCGACGGCCTTTACTTCTCCTGCGGCAAGGCCCTGCGTGGCGCCAGAGGATTCCTGGTTGCGATTGGTCTCGAAGGCGCAGTGCTCCTGTCCGCCTTTGGCGTCTGGCAGTTCTTCCGTCTTCTTCGATAGTGCCTTCGACCCTCCCCCCCTTCGCCTGCAGCTTCCATCGTGAGCCTGCAGGCACCTGCCATCCCAGCGTTCCAAGCCTGCTTTCCTCTTCGCCGGCAATCCCGCCCGCACGCCTCATCCGGTACACTGCTCCCAATCCATATCGCCCCCTGAGGAAGCCTGCGGATGTCCCAGCTCTATGTCGTTGTTCTGGCGGTCATTGTCGTCACACTGCTGGCCGTCGCCCTGTTCCGCGCCTCGCGCGTCAAAACCAAAGCCGATTACCTGGTCGCGGGCCGCTCATTGCCCGCCGTGGTGCTGGTTCTCACTCTGCTCACCTCCTGGATCGGCGCCGGATCCCTCTTCGCCGGTGCTGAAAACGCCTATCGCAACGGCTTTGCCGCTCTGTGGCAGCCCGCCGGCGGCTGGCTTGGCCTGCTGCTCATCTACTTCATAGCCCCGCGCGCTCGGAAATTTGCCCAGTTCACGCTGCCCGACCTGCTGGAGGCGCGCTACAACCAGACGGCGCGCGTGCTCGGCACCTTTGCCATCCTCTTTGCCTACGTCGGCATTACCAGCTATCAGTTCAAGGGCGGCGGCAACGTCCTGCATCTGATCTTTCCCGACGCGGTTACCCCGGAGCTCGGCACTTACATCGTCGCCGCCTTCGTCATCGTCACCACCGCGCTCGCCGGCATGTCGTCGGTGGCCTACATGGATGTGGCGATCGGTTCGCTGGTCACCGTCATCTGCATCCTCGCCACGCCTATGCTCTTTCTGCGCGCCGGCGGCTGGGCCGGCCTGCACGCCGCGCTGCCCGCCACGCATTTTCAGGTGCTGGGTGCGCTCAGCTTCACCCGCGCCATGGAATTTCTGGTGCCCACCATGCTGCTCATGCTGGGCAATCAGGTGATGTACCAGAAATTCTTCTCTGCCAAAACCGAGAGAGACGCGCGCCTCTCCGTCGTCGGCTGGATTCTCGGCACCGTCATGCTGGAAACGCTGATCGTCGCCATCGCCGTCTTTGGCTCGGCGCTCTATCCCACCGGCGAAGTTGCTCGCCAACCCTATGAGATCATTCCCTACACCGCCCGCCACGGCCTGCCCGCGCTCATGGGCGCGCTGCTGCTGGGCGCGGTCTTTGCCAAGGTCATCTCCACCGCGTCGAATTATCTGTTCTCTCCGGCCACCAACCTGATTCAAGACGTCTTTGTCCGCTACATCGCGCCCGAGGCCTCCAACAAGCGCGTGCTTATCGTCTCGCGCCTCGCCGTGGTGCTGCTGGGCTGCTGGGCGCTCTACCAGGCCGTCTACGCGCAGAGCATTCTGGAGAAGATGCTCTGGGCTTACACCATCTACTCCGCCGCCCTCACACCGGTCGTTCTGGCGGCGTTCTACTCGAAGCGCGTTACTGCCTGGGGCGCGGTCGCCGCCATCGCGGCGGGCACGGTGGTCACGCTGGCCTGGGATGTGCCCTGCGTCAAGACCGTCTTCCCGCCCATCCTGGCCCAGCGCGACGCCATCTTTCCCGCGCTGTTCGCCGCCGTGGCCGCGATGATCGTCGTCAGCCGTTTCACGCCCGCTCCCTCGGCTCAACAACTGGCGCAGATGGGCGACTGAGCCGTCTCGCAACCGCACGCTGCACTTGCGCGCGATAGCCTAAACTTGTTCTTTGGACAGCCCCATGCCAATACGTCCCTGCTGGGTCGAGATTCGTGCCCAGGCTCTTGAGGACAACTTCCGCCTCCTTGCCGCGATGGCCGCGCCGCACGCCGAGCTGCTGGCCATCGTCAAGGCCGATGCCTACGGTCACGGGCTCTCCCTCTGCGCCCCCGCCGTGGTCCGCGCCGGCGCGCGCTGGCTCGGCGTCACCAGTGTCGAGGAGGGCATTGCCGCCCGCGCCGTCTCTCCCCACGCGCGCATTCTTGTGATCGGCGGCCCGTTCCCCGGCCAGGGCCCGGACCTGCTCCGCCATAGCCTCACCCCGGTCGCTTGGGAGCATTGGCAACTGGACGAGATTGAAGCCGCGGCACGCGCCGCTGGTGCTTCCTCTATCCCCGTGCATCTTGAGATCGACACCGGCATGAGTCGCCAAGGCATCGCTCCCGGCGAACTGGCATCGCTGCTCACGCGCTTTCAGTCCTCCTCGCCGCTCAAACTCGACGGGCTGATGACCCACCTCTTCGCCGCCGACGAGGCCAACGGCCGCATCACCGCCGAGCAGCTTACGCAGATGGGCAGCGTGCTTGCAGCCGTGGCTGCCGCCGGCCTGCGCGCCGAGTGGCTCAACGTGGGCAACTCCGCCGCGCTGCTCGCGGGCCAGGCGCAAGCCATTGCCTTGCTCGCCGCACAGCACGGCATGAAGGCCCTCATACGGCCGGGGTTGGCCCTCTACGGCCTGTCGCCCGCCTACGATCCGGCCTTCGATCCTCTGCCGCACACACTGGCCGAGGCGCGTCTCCGCCTGCGGCCCGTTCTCAGTTGGAAGTCCCGCATCGTGACCGTGCGCTCCGTTCCCGCAGGCACTGTGGTGGGCTACAACGGCACCTTTGTTGCCACTGAACCCATGCGCCTGGCGCTGGTGGCCGCGGGCTACGCCGACGGACTCGACCGACGCCTCGGCAACCGCTTCAGCCTGCTGGTGCGTGGGATACGCGCGCCGCTCGCGGGTCGCATCAGCATGGACCAGACCGTAATCGACGTCACGGAGATTCCCGGCATCGCGCCCGGCGATGAGGTCGTTCTACTCGGCGCGCAGGGCAGAGAATCCATCTCGGCCTTCGATCACGCCGAAGCCGCCGGCACCATCCCCTGGGAGATCTTCACGCGCATCGCATCCCGCGTGCCCCGCATGGCCATCTAGCGCCCAGTCCGTTTAGCAGGCCTCGCCGGCAAGGCCCATCGACCGCTCCGCAGGCTTGTCGCCGCCGCACAGGTCCGTAGCGCCCATCACGGCTTCCATCATCGCTTCCATGCCCATCGCGGAGTTCAGCAGCATGTGGTAAAGCCCGCGCGCGCACCAGTCCTGCTGATAAAACCTGCGAATCACCGCCGCACGGCGCTTGTCAAAGGCGGCCAGCAACTGGTCGGCGTGCTGCGCCTGCTTGGGAAATGCGTTCTGGAACCACTCGCGCTTGGTCCTGGCCGTGGCGTAGACAAACAGATGAAAGCTGCCCGGCTGGCAGGCCAGCGCGCAGGCCGCGCCACGGCCCACGAGCACGCAGTTGCCCTCTTTGGCCGCCTCTTCCATCTCTTTGCGAATCAGCGAAAACATGCGCTCGGAGTCGAACACCTGGTCGTCGCCCAGCCCGGTCATGGGAAGCGGCGAGTCGTGCCAGAAGACTTTGCCGTAGCGGTAGTACCACGGGTCCAGCCGCTCGTCGAACTGCGCCGCGAGCTCAGGCGACACGCCCGCCGAGCGCGCCGCGCCGGCCACCAACTCCGCGTCCAGCAGCCTCCAGCCCAGCCGGACCGCCAGATCGTGCGCAAACTCGCCTCCGCGCGAACCGTACTCCCGCTCCACTGTGATCACCCTGACCGGCGTTCGCAACATGGCGCACTCCCCCCTGCCAGTCGCAGCATACAACGGAACAGCGGCAGCGGGAAAAGAATTGCAACCCGTGCAGCGGCATTGCCCGCGTCAACTCTCCTGTGCGCAACAGTTGCAGGCGCATCTGCGGCCAGGGTGGTCGGCCCTGCGGCCGCACCTAGGAGGGCGGCACGCGCGCGGCCGCCAATTTCCAGCTATCCGGCGGCCCGCATGGAGCGTCCAAGGAAGTATCATCGTATTGGAGTTTTCGTAATTTCTATGAACAAAATTTCGGCTTGCCTCGCTGTAGTACTTGTTTCCTGCGCGTTGTTTGCTCAAGGCTCTTCCACCACACCGGTCACCACGCAGGCGGGCGTCACCTCGACGGCATCACCCGAGGTTGCGCAGTTTCAGAAGATCGAGGATTCATGGTCCAACGCCGTCAATGACCGGGACCAGTACGCGCTCGAGCTGATCCTCTCGCCCTTGTTTGTGGATGTGGCCGCCACCGGCGACATCACCACACGCAATCAGCAGGTCGCCAACCTCATCTCCAACGACGACAAGACCATGACCATCGAGCAGAAGGTCATCACCGTGCGCATGCTGGGCGATACCGCGGTGGCCAATGGAACCTATGACCTGCGCCATAAGGTTGGATCCGCGCAGGTCGTCGAAAAGGGAATCTTCACGCACGTCTATGAGCGCGCGCGGGGCGGCTGGATCTGCGTCAACTCCCAGCGCACTTCGCTCCGCGAAGACCCGAATACAAAAAACAAGAAGCCTTCCAGCGCCGAGGGCCTCTTCCACATTCCGCTCTTTTCCAAGAGCGAGAAGTAGAGCGGCCGCCCGGCCCGCCCGATCTCCCGCGCAGGCATCAGCCGGCCCGTCGCCCGGCCTGTACGCGAATGGAAACATGCACCAGGCTCAGCGCCGCCGGCGTCACGCCGGGAATGCGGCTGGCCTGGCCAATCGTGATGGGGCGGACCCGCTCCAGCGTCTCCCGCATCTCGCGTGAAAGCCCACTGATGGCGCCGTACTCAAGCCACTCCGGAATCGCAACGGCTTCGGCGGCTTTCAGTTTCTCAATCGACTTCTTCTGCTGCTCCAGATAGCCCGCAAACTTGATCTCTGTCTCCACGGCGCGCGCTTCATTGCGCAGCACAGCTGTCTCCACGCTGCCATGCCGGTCCATGCGCGCAGCCCAATCCGCCAGCAGCGGCTCGTTCTTCAGCTCCTCGCGCACCGCGTGCAGCACCGGCTCCATCCCCACTTCAGGCCGCTTCAGCAGTTGTGCCCAGGTCAGCCCGGCCGTCGCCGTCAGCTCGCCAAAGCCCGCCGCGGCCAGCCGCTGGGTATCCGCCTTGCCCGTGGTCAACAGCCGATCGAGCGCGGCCATTCGCGCCTGCTTCCGCTCGTACTCCGCCCACGTCTCATCATTGATCAGCCCCAGCCTGCGACCATGCGGAGTGAGCCTCCGGTCGGCGTTGTCGATGCGCAGGTGCAGACGGAACTCCGCCCGCGAGGTGAACATGCGATAGGGCTCGTTCGTGCCCTTCGAGATGAGGTCGTCGATCAGGATGCCGGTGTAGCCTTCCGTCCGGTCCATCGTGAACGGCGCCGCACCCTTCAGCCAAAGCGCCGCATTGATGCCCGCCATGATGCCCTGGCAAGCGGCTTCCTCGTATCCACTCGTACCGTTGATCTGCCCGGCCAGATACAGGCCTTCCATCTGCTTCACCCGCAGCGTCCGATCCAGCTCCGTCGCGTCCACGCTGTCGTACTCGATGGCATAGCCGGGGCGCAGCATCTCCGCATCCTCCAGCCCCGGAATCGAGTGGACGATCTGCCACTGCACCTCCATCGGCAGCGAGGTGGACATCCCGTTCACGTAGACCTCGTGCGTGTTCAGCCCCTCCGGCTCCAGAAAGAACTGGTGCTGCGTCTTATCGGGAAACTTGACGATCTTGTCTTCAATCGACGGGCAGTAGCGCGGCCCCACGCCTTCAATCCGCCCCGAATACATCGCCGACCGATGCACGTTTTCGCGGATGATGCGAAGCGTCTCCGGCGTGGTGAAGGCGATGTGGCAGCTCACCTGCGGCTGCACAATCTTCTTCGTCCTGAAGCTGAACGGCGTCGGATCCAGGTCGCCGGGCTGCTCTTCAAAGCGCTCCCAGTGGATCGTCCGTCCGTCCAGGCGCGGCGGTGTCCCGGTCTTCAGTCTGCACGTCCTCAGCCCCAGCGCCCGCAGCGCCTCGCCCAGCAGCACACTGGCCGGTTCGCCGCTGCGCCCCGCCGGATACCGTTCCTCGCCGCAGTGAATCAGCCCGTTCAAAAACGTGCCCGTAGTAATAATCGTGGCCCCCGCCAGCAGCCTGCGCCCGTCGCGCAGCTTGAGGCCGAGGACGCGCCTGTGCGGGCGCTCGGGGCGAGGAAGCTCGGTCAGTCCGTCGATCCCTTCAGTCCCTTCGTCCCTGGTCCCTATGTCCCTCGTCCCTATGTCCCCGCCCACTGGCCCCTCTTCCATCACCAGGTCCACAACCTCTGCCTGGCGAATGTGCAGCCCCGGCTGGCCTTCCAGCACCTCCCGCATCTTCACCCGGTACAGCTGCTTGTCGCACTGAGCTCGCGGACTCCACACCGCCGGGCCGCGCGAGGTATTCAGCAGCCGGAACTGGATACCCACCGCATCGGCGACCTCGCCCATGATACCGCCCAGCGCGTCCACTTCGCGCACCAGGTGCCCCTTGGCCACGCCGCCGATCGCCGGATTGCAGCTCATCTGCGCAATCAGGTCCAGGTTCATCGTGATCAGCGCCGTCTTCAGCCCCATGCGCGCCGCGGCCATCGCCGCCTCGCATCCAGCGTGACCCGCGCCCACCACGGCCACATCGTATTGTTCGGTAAATGCCATTCCTATCCATTCTACGGACTGCGCAAACTTGATGCTGCATTGCATCTCAAACGGGTGTCGGAGGAATCGTCCCAGGATGCTACCATGCACACAAAGCAAGCCATTCCGTCCAATCCTCAGGAGGAATTGCCGCATGGGTTCCATGGAACGGTCGTTCGACCCACAGCCAGCCGATGGTCCTGCTTCCCCAGGTCAACTTCCCCGCGAGTCTCACCCGCCCGCACAATCGCCTGAAGAACTGAAAGAAGAGTCTCGCAAGATTCGCCGGCTGCAGACGGTGGTGAACATGGTCATGCAGGTCATCGCGCAGGACCCGACGATCACGGTGGAAGAGGCCTCGGAAATGGTCGCCGACACGCGGCGTGTGGCGCTGGGCATGTTCCCCGAGAAGGAACTGGCCTTCAACCTCATCTACTGGCCCCGGCTGCAGCGGCTGATGCGCGAGCGCTACCGGATGCAGTGACCCTGCCGACTCAGCAGACGGCATGGCCCAGGAGTCTCCGGAGCCTCCGCCGCGGCGACTGCCCTCCATGCAAAGGACTTTAAGGCTGAGGGGTGTAACTGGGAACTTTGGGCGTCAGCCTGCGGATGACAAACTCCTGCAGGAGGTTCTGCGCCGCGCCTTCGGCCATGCCGAGCAGGGCATTTTCAAAAGTCAGCGATACCCCGCTTTCATCGCTCGCCGGGTAGTAGAGGTTTGAAATGCCGCCGGCCGCCAACTCACCGAAGATGCCGGAATAGTTCGGCTGCCAACGCCCATTGTCGCCCTTGCAGATGACCGCATTCGCGATGGCGTAGAAGGCACGGGCTCGGATGGTCCCCGTGCCTTTGTAGAAGTAGCGCGGATCCTGCTTCAGCAGCGACGGCAGCAGCACGCCGCCTATCATCGTGCTGGTTACGTTGTCGGCGAGGTTGGCCCCAAATCGCTTGGCGTAGCCTTGCGCGCCTTGTCCATAGCCGCTGAAGCTGTCGTCCGCCTGCTCCACCCCGGCAAAGGCTGCTGAGGCCGCGATCGTGACTGGATCGATCAGTGTCTTCCACGCAAGACTGAACTTCTGTCTTTTGTCGAGCGGCGCCGCGCTGGGCGCGTAGACAACATAGAAATTCGGGATGAAGCCAAGCACGCGCTGCTTTTCTTCCTCAATCACCTGCTCCTGGGCGATCTCCTCGGTGGATGCCGTCACCCGCACTTCATTCGTGGCCGTGCTGAAAGGGAGAATGATCGTCTGCGCATCGTAGCTCTCCCCGGAGTGCAGGACGCCGGATACGGTCTTCGTCGCAAATCCATTCGAAGAGATCGTAAGTTTGAAGGGCCCGGCAGCGACACCCGTGAAGCTGAACCGGCCATTGCCATCCGATGCGGCGGTCTGCACGGTCGGCCGGGTTGAAGAGGTCTGGACGAGGGTGATGTGTGCGCCCTCGCAAACTGCGCCCTCACCGTCGGCCACCACCCCGAGGATGCTGCCCGGCATCCGCTCATCGGCTACAGGTTCCGCCGCAGGCTCTTGTGCCTGGGGTGCATCAGGCAACGCGGAATTCGCCGCGAGCATCGATATGCGCAGCGCGGGCTGCTGCGTCCAGGTGCGGGGCGGAAGCGCGCACAACACCAGCACGCCAAGCATCCTGGCGGGTTTCACACCCAGACGGCGCGGGCCGTCCAACCTGTTGCGCGCGTTTGATTTTCTCCCGATCGACTCCCTGCTTGTCTTTGCACTCAAAAGTCAATCCTCATACGGGCCAACCGCCGGGAATCCATCTCAGGGAGTTAGACGGCCTTTGCAACGAGAAGAAACCGGCGTCTTCGCCCAAATGTACCCCCGCCCCGGCGAATCGACGTTGCCAGATTCTGGTTCGTCCCTGTCACTCAGCGTCTGGTCACAGCCTACGGGAAGGATAAAATCGACAACCCGATCCCCAACCCTTCCTCGTGTCTTTGCCCCTCAGAGCGCCCTGAAGCTCTGCCGCTCTTTCACGCTCTTCCTCTATCATTGCGCGGCTCGGCGCCTACCCTCGACGGGATTCGGCCCTGTCGAGACTGCGTCAAGGGTAGGGAACCCAGCCGACACGCTACTTCTCTTGCTCCTCGGTGTGCGCGGCAGCGCTCTGGCCCTGCTTCTTCAGGCGGGCCTCTTCGCGCGAGGGATCCACAACGGCCACGCCCACCTTTGAGCCTGCTTGATAAATGTGCGTGAGAAATTCCTTGCTTCCATACCGGTTAAATACCAACTCGGAATGTTTCGGCGTGTGTGTGTCGTAGGATGTCCGAACCAGGAACTCCGCAGCCGTTCCACCGTCGGCGCTGGAGACGGTCATAATCTGCAAGTCGGAGTGTTGCAACGTACGAAAGACATAGCGTCCCGGCGGCAGGGTGGTATTGCCCACGACAAAAGAGTGGTGAAGGTTTGCATCGATCTGATCTGAGATCTGGGCCTGCGCAGCGGGAGTTGCGAGGACCAGGAGGATCGAGGCGAACGCGAATACGGCACAAACGGCAATTCGACGCATAGCAAAATCTCCTCTGCCTTTGCGATGCGGTGCAGCCCGTCCCGAGTTGCCGGCCTTGCGCCGGGCTCGCGCGCAGGGCACTGCACAGGCCCCGAAGACAAAGGCTCGCGGAACCTCGCACACCCGTCGCAAAATTATTTGTTCTCGTTGCCGGTCAGGCGGAAGGTAATCGTGCCCCAGAAAAGCCTTGCGCGCATCTGCACCGGCAGGTGCCGGTCGTCGTCCGAATACCAGATCCAGATGTTACCGCGGTTTTTCACCACGCCGGCCGCCGCTGTCGGCTGCACGCGAATCGTCTTGAACGTGCCCAGCGTCGTCTTGATCTCCTCGCGGCCCTCTACCTTGATCGTCACCGGCACATTGTGCATCGCATCCACCACGGGAACCATAAAGCTCTTTCCCACCACCAGAGGCTGCGTCGCGGTATAAAACATCCCCGTCAGCAAGTCCGTCATGCAGCCGGGGATGGCCGACTCCACGTGCTTGCTCTGATTCTTCACCACATTCTTCTCGTCCAGAATCGACTTCAATCCGGCGTAGTCAATCCGCAGCGTCGAATTGATCTGCCGCCGGCCTTCCACCGTCTGCTTGTCGAACTCGTAGGTGCAGCCTTTGGCGCGGTCAATCGTCGACTGAAAGTGGTCACTGACATGAAAAAGCAGGTTGATCGCGCCGATCGTCTCCGCCGAGGCTGTGATGCGCTCCCGGTCGTCCATCTGCTCCAGATGCACCACGGCGGTTCCCGCCGGAAAAACCCGCCAGTCAACCGAATAGGTCAGCGTCTGCTTTTGCGGAAAGCCGAAGCTGGCCTGCGGTGGTGCAAGCGGGGGAATCTGCTGCCCGCCCGCGCACGCTGCAAAGGCGAGAGCGCAGAGGAGAGTTTTCACAAGAGTGCGCTTCTTCACCGGCAGGGCCTGACTCCTTCAATTCTTGAATATCGGTACGCGGGAGCGGCTCACCGCAGCCCATGCGCCAGAGCGCCGAGAGCCGCCCGCAGGAAGAGCAGGCAGAGATAGAGCAGTGCGGCCCCTATAAGTGCATTGTACTCGCGATGTTTGCGATAGAGTGCGAACGAAAACCGGCCCGCCTCGCCGGCCGGGGCTTGAGCCGGTGTCAGACGGGGCAGCAGCCGCGGAACCTTGCTGCAGTAGTCGTCAAAGCCGGGAAAGGTCGCCCGCAGAAACCGCTCCTCTGACGCGATCACCGGCACGTAAATCACCAGAAATCCCACCGCCAGCAGCAGCACCACAGGCCAGCTGAGCAGCGCCAGCGCAAACCCCGCAGCCATCAGCATCGACCCTATATACAACGGGTTACGGGTGTGCGCATAGGGGCCGGTCCGGGTCAGCTCGCGGTTCTTTTTCACATACCCGGCTGCGTAACCGCGCAGCCACAGCCCCGGCAGCACCAGCGCCAGGCTCCAGGCCACGGCAGCAGGCTGCGGCGCGCGCCGCCACAGGTCAAACAGATAGACCGCCGCCGTCAGAAAGCCCAACGGCACGCGGATGCGCCGCGCCACCCGCTGCCAGCGGGCAATCCAGTCCATCTGCGGCGCAGTGTGCGAAGTGTTAGCGGACTCATTCATCGCGACGCCTCAGGATAAAGCAGCTCAGCCGCGGCGCGCAGCACGTCCTCCGGCTGGATGGTCAGCAGGCCGGCCTCCGGCCTCTCATGGCGGGTGTGGTCGCGCCGACTTTGCGGGCTCCGCAGCACCCGGAACCGCGTGCCGTAAGGGCCATTCCGGCTCGGGTCCGTGGGGCCGTAGATGCCCACCACCGGCCGCCCCAGCGCACAGGCCAGATGCAGCGGGCCGGTATCGCCGGCAATCACCAGCGCCACGCGGCGCGTTACGGCGATCAATCTCTCCAGTGACGCTGCCAGCACGGTGGCGGCTCCAGCCGTCTCCCCCGTGATGATCTCCGCCAGTTGCTCCTCGCCCGGGCCGGCGTTGACCAGAATTCTAAAGCCCTGGCTGAGAAGTTCCCTGGTTACAGTGGCATAGCGCTCCACCGGCCAGCGCTTGGCGCCCCAGCCCGCGCCGGGGTTGATCAGAACCGACGGCCGCCCGTCCGTCGAGGTCAGGAACGCATCGGCCCATGTCTCGGCTGCAGAGTCCGTGGGCAGCCGGGGTTGCACCGGTTTCAGGTCGTCCCCGGCCACCGCAGCGGCCAGTTCCAGATCCTGCTCGATCACGTGCGTGCCGTGCGTCTCAATCCGCTCCGTATAGAGCC
>JAJZGF010000262.1 GCA_021805025.1 Acidobacteriota bacterium | reverse complement strand
TGGGCTGCAAAAGGGCACATGGACTGACTGTCGTCCGATTAACATCGGACTGGCCTAAGAACAATCTCGTATGGGGAACGTTCCACCGACTCCATGGATCGAATGAAGTGTCACTCGCAGCAACGATCCTGAGAGCGCACTCTGTACGGTCATTTAGCAGAACATGGAGACCGCCAACCTCAAACGATGACGGAGAATCGATTTGCGTAATGAAACCATCTGCTGTTGTCGCCAACCCTGTCGCTGGGAGCAATAGGAAAGCGATGAGAAGCAGAGATACTATGGAGGTTCTCGCCAAGCCTTTACTGGGCCACAATGTAACTTCGCGAAGTGATATCACGGGAGAGTCACTCCTGGAGACGGGACCACGACACTCGACTTCGCTCCTAAGATTTCGTCGACGCTAAGATTCTGGTTGGGTATCCCTGTAGGAGAGGTGCCCAAGCCACCAAGATCAGTCGGGCGTGGCAGCAGGCTTCCTGTAAATTGCGGAGGGCCGAAAAAATAGGAAAATAGATCGTTGAAAATGGTATATAGCGCTACCGCATAGACATAGTCACATGCGGGATTGGCGGGGCTTCCAGCAGACGCGGCACACGCAGGTCCGAATTCGTAAATCGTTGCATCTCCAGCTACGGCGAGGGAGTCACCCACAACCTTACCTAAATCTCCGCCGATTACATCAGAGGCCCACCCTTTTGGGCCGCATGCCGCCTGGTTGTAGTCGATGCTGCAAGCAATAGTGAATGCTGCGCTAACGAATGGAGCAAAGTGTGCGAACTTTATCGTGGATGAAAGGCCAATATATTCGTAGACTCCTATGGATATGGCTGACCCTATAGGATTGCACGGATTGAAGGTAACCCCGCCAGCGAGACCGGTAGATACGCTGCCGCCGCTCCCGTAGCCAAGAAATTGCGAGAAGTCCCCACCCCCAGTGCATACACTTCCGCCGACTCCGTTGACGAGTCCAAGCGCCAGTCCACTCGGATCTACATACCCGAGCGGATTGCCGTTGGTGTACATGTAGCGGTTGAAGCTCTGGGGATTCATCAGGTCGTAGCTGCCGTTGTAGGGGTCTGGGGTCAGCCAGCGCGCCTGGCGCGTGGAGAGGTCGCGATACCAGGCGGCGTCGCCGCTGTACTCGGTGTCCTGATAGAGGCCGGCGTAGACGTAGGGGTCGGTGGTAGAGGAAGCCATCAGTTGGCCGTAGGGCGTCATCAGGTTGGTTCCGGTGAGGTTGCCGGAGCCGTCCGTGGTGGCTGCCAGCGAGCCTTCATGGTTCAGCAGGCGATAGTCCGGCGCGGCGCTCTGGCTCCCCGGAACCTCCGCGATCAGGCTCTTGCCCGCCCAGATCAGGTCCGTCCACGTCCCGCTCGATGGGTTCAGCAGCGCCATCGGCTGGCCGTTGAAGTAGATGACTTCTTCCGGATTGCTGCCGCCGCTCTTCTCCACCCGCTGCTGAAGAGCGTCGTAGATGTACTGGGTTCCGCCAGTCGAGGTCAGCATGCCTTCGTCGTCGTAGGTGTAGGTGTCCAGACCGTCGCTGAGCAGATCGCCGGCCGCGTTGTAGGAGAAGCCGAGGACCTGGTTGGAGGCGGTGAAGGATTCGTTGAAGGCGAAGTTGCCCGATTGCCGCATATTGCCCCACGGGTCCAGGCTGTAGGTTTCGGCCAGGACATCTGCACCCGAATATACCGCATTTGCTCCGTCGGCGAGATCCGCGCCTGAGGGCGTGGCGCCAAAGGAAGCACGTGAAAAGTACGTTGGTTCTCCCGTGGCCGAAGAGACGGAGAGCGCATAGTCCGTGGATGTCCCCATCGCTTTTGCCGTCAGGTAAATGGTGGCTCCTGACGCTGTGGCCGTGACGTACGAGTTCGAGATCACGCGCCCGTCCGGATCTGTGCGGGGGGTGCGGCGTAAGCCGTATCCCTACCGCGCCATCTCTCAACCCCATGCGCAGCATGGCCGCCCTTCTCCGCTGGCTCCCCACGCCACAGATAACCGGAAATCCCCCCTTGCGCACCCCGCCTGCTACTTCCCCGCGAACGCCTCAGGGTCGGCCTTGCGCAACTCCTCAAGGAACTGCTGATATTCCTTCCGTCCGCGCTTCAGCTTGCTGTAGTCCACGTCCTTGTAGTACTGGCTGATGTAGTTGAACGCGTAGGCCGCGTACCATGGGATTTCCTTGTCCGGGTCTTTCGAGTTGATCACCGGATTGTTTACCGACATGCCCTGCGCCACCGCCCACGCGAACGGAGCTTCACGAATGTCATATCCCGCCAAATACAACTGGCGAACACCATCATGGTGAACGGATAGGCAACCCGCCTGCTGAGATGTTTCGTTGTAATGGAATCCATTACAGCGTAATATCTGGATATGGCTACTGCTACTGCAAGGAAATCGAAGGTCTACACGATTAGCCTGCCGCCTGAACTTGCACAGAGGGCCGAGGCGCTGGCACAGCGAGACAGCCGCACCATGAGCGAACTGTTCCGCGAAGCCTTCCGCACCTACTCCGCGCAGCAGGCGCGAACGACGCTGGCGGAACTGGGCGAATATGCGGCAGGCCGCAACCCAAAGGGCTACACCGAAGCCGATGTGCCCCGGCTCATAAAAGAAGTGCGCGCGGAGAAGCCGCGCCGTCGCAAGGTACGGTCTAACGGGTGATCGTCGTCGTAGATACAAACGTCTGGATTTCCGCGCTCCAGTTTGCGAAAGGTCGCGGTACGCCGACTCTTGCGCTCGAAAAAGCGATGAGTCAAGACGTGATTGCTACCTGCGATGAGATTGACGCGGAGATTGTGCGCGTCCTGACGGAAAAATTCTCCTGGGAACAACACCGCGCAATATCGGCGCTGCAAACGATTCTGGCGCGTGGCGTCAGGGTAAAGATTCGAGGCACGGTAAAGGTCTGCCGTGATCCGAATGACGATATGTTTCTGGAGTGCGCCGCCCTTGCGAAAGCGGAATTGCTGGTTGCAGGCGACAAGGATTTGTTGACTCTCGGCGCGTACAAGGGAACGCGCATGATCACCCCCTCGGAATATCTGAGAGCCGGATAAAAGCATCCGGCTACTGCTCAGAGATGAGCATGGCCGTAGATCGCCGGAGCGATATTCAGTGAGCGCTCAACGAACGGCATCTTGTGCGGATTGTCGAAGCGCGTAAGACTCGACACATGGGGCGGCAAAACAAGACAATGCGAGCGGTCTGGCGGGAGCTGGTTGGGGAGCAGGAGATGAGTGGCGCAAGCGTGACGGAGTTTTGCCAGGCATGTGGGCTACGCGTTGGGCAGTTTTACGCCTGGCGGCGAAGGCTGCGGGAGAGAGCGGAGGGCGGCTTTGTTGAGGTTGCGGTGGTGGCGGCACAGCCGGAGGGCGGACTCAGCCGCCGGTCGCGGTTTGTTCAACCAAGGCGGATCGAGGGCAGATCGCGGGATTTCGAGGCGTCTGCCATCGAGGTTCGTCTTTGCGGGGGGCGTAGTCTTCGAGTGGCGCCTGAATTTGATAGCGATCATCTTTGCGCGGTGATTCGAGTGCTGGAAGCGATGCCGGTTTCGGTGGGAGCGCCAGCGTGGGCATGATGGGACTGCCGAGCCTGCGTTCGCTGGATGGGGCTTCGGCTGCGCGGATCTGGCTTGCGGCCGAGGCGGCCGACATGCGCTGCGGGTTCGATCGCCTGGCAGAGCGGGTGCAAGCAGTGGTGGGCGAGGATCCGTTGAGCGGCCACTATTTTCTATTCCGCTCCAGGCGCGGCGACCGGTTGAAGATTCTGGTGTGGGATCGGGACGGATTCGTGCTCTGGTAAAACTATCTGGCTTCACACTGCACCTCTTTCGATTGGATGTGAAGGTCTTGAGTTTTCCCCCTTTTTGAAGGCCGCT
>JAJZGF010000261.1 GCA_021805025.1 Acidobacteriota bacterium | reverse complement strand
CTTCTCCGGCTACACCCTCTTCACGGCCTACGAGCGTTCCGCATTCGGCGAGCTGACCGGCAGCATCTGGATGCCTTTGCTGCTCCTGTTCCTTCTGCGCGAATGCGATCCCGCAGCCCGCGGCTGGCGGCGCGCATTCGACGGCTCCGCCACTTTGCTGGCTCTCGTCGTTGCGGGCGCCTGGCTCTCTGACGCGCCGCTCGGCGTGATTGTCTGTTACACCCTCGCCGGCCTCGCCCTTGCGGCGGCCCTCCTGCGCCGCTCGCGGGCACCCATCCTCCGCGGCTCCGCGGGCATCATCCTCGGGCTCGGCCTCGCTTCGGTTTACATTGTCCCGGCTGACATGGAGCAGCCCTGGGTCACCATCCACCAGGTCACCGACGACCCCGGCTACCTGATTGAAAACAACTGGCTCTTCTCCCGCCATTCCGGCGCGGATATGCAGTACCACGACGCCGAGCTGCTCAAGGTCTCCGCCATCTCCCTCTCCATGCTCGTCATCGCACTCGCCTGCGCTGCCGTGATCATCTGGCGCTCCACGCCCGCCACGCGTCGCCGGTGGTGGATTCTGTTCGCGCTCATTCCCCTGGCCATTCTCTGTCTCCAGTTGCCCATCTCCCTGCCGGTCTGGAATCTGCTGCCCAAGCTGCGCTACCTGCAGTTCCCCTGGCGCTGGCTCGTGGTCCTTGAAGCACCCATGTCCATCGTTTTTGCCGGGGTTGCATGGCAGCTCAGGCGGCGCTGGCGTCTAGCCTTGCTCATCGCCTGTGGCTGCGCAGCCACCCTGGTCACCGTGGCCGCCACATTTGGCCTGGTTTTTTATCAGGACTGCGATGAAGATGATTCCGTGAACGGCGTCGTCACCACCTATTACGCCGGCGATGGCTTCCTGGGCATGGATGAATATGCTCCACGCGGCGTCGACAACTCCATCGCGCCTCTCGGCCTGCCCATGGCCTGCCTCAGTCCGTCGCCCACCACCGTTCTTGGGCAGGGCTCCGGCGGCGTTCCACCCGAGTGGTCGGCTGACCAGGGCGCCTGCCAGGCAACCTACGACGCCGATCGCCCCACGCGCGAAGCCAGTGAGCATTTGCGCATTCATGCCGTCGCGCCCCACGCTGGTTACCTCATCCTCCGTCTGCGCCGCTATCCGGCATGGCAGGTGCGCGTCAACGGCGCACTCCTGCGCGACCTTCCGCTGCGCGACGATGGGCTCATCGCTGTGCCCGTTCCCCAGGGGGCCGTAAATGTCGCCGTGGATTGGACCACCACACCGGACGTCCTTGCCGGCCGATGGCTCACTGCGCTCTCCTTCGTCCTGCTCGTTTGCCTCTGGCTTGCGGAGCGACGCCGAACCGCGCCTCAGGTATCATAAAAAGGACGATGCCGACCGATGTAAAATCGCTGATACAGGAAGGCGCGGAACTCACCGACCGCGCGCTGGAGTCACTGCTTCCCGGCACAGACGCCGTGCCTGCTTCGATTCATGGCGCCATGCGCCACTCCACCTTTGCCGGCGGCAAGCGACTGCGCCCCGTGCTCGCCATGCAGGCCGCCGTCACCATCGCCGGATCGGTTCCCAGCGGCATTGAGCAGCTCGGCGCCGCACTGGAAATGCTGCACACCTATTCGCTCATCCACGACGACCTGCCCGCCCTCGACAACGATGACCTGCGCCGCGGCAAGCCCACCTGCCACGTGGCTTTTGGCGAGGCCATCGCCATCCTCGCCGGCGACGCCCTGCAGACCCGTGCCTTCGAGGTGCTGGCCTCGCTTGACGCGCCACCCGCTGCCATTGTCAAGATTATCGGCCTCATCGCCAACGCAGTAGGTACCGTCGAAGGCATGATCGGCGGCCAGGTTCTCGACATCGAAAGCGAGCACCGCAAGCCCACACCCGAACTCGTCGACGCCATCCATCGCGCCAAGACCGGCGCACTCATCCGCGTCAGCGTCGTCGCAGGCGGCATCTACGCCGGCGCGAACGACGACGACGTTGTACGGCTCGACACCTTCGGCCGCAAAGCCGGCCTCGCTTTCCAGATTGCCGACGACGTGCTCGATATGACGCAGGACTCGGCCCACCTGGGCAAGACTCCCGGTAAGGATCTAGCCACCGAAAAGGTCACTTGGCCCGCTGTCTTCGGCATCGAGCAGAGTCGTCGTGACGCCGCCAGCCTCATCGAAGAGGCCTTCGCCGCGCTTGCCCCGTACGGCAGCAGCGCCGATGGCCTCAAGTCCGTCGCCCGCTACCTCGTCGAGCGCAAAAATTAGTTCCCCGCCGCAGATGCTCTCCGAACCGGAAATCCTGACTGCCCTGCGCGACTGCTTCGACCCTGAGTTGAAACTCAATGTCGTCGATCTCGGCCTCATCTATGCCATCGCCACCGGCCCTGACCACGACTCGACACCCGCCTGGCCGCGCCAGTGGGTCAACGTCACCATGACTCTCGTCACTGCCGAGTCCCCCGCCGGCGGCCTCATCGTCGAGCAGGTTCGCAACCGCCTCGCAGGCATCTCCGACATCAGCCGCATCCGCGTCGACCTCGTCTGGACGCCCGCCTGGTCCGCCGACCGCATCAGTGAAGAAGGCCGCCGTCAACTCGGCCCCGCGTTGTTGCGTCTGCAACGAAAGGGGAGTGCGGCGCCGCACTCCCCTTTTGTGATCTGGCCCGGGAACCTATGACTGCGGAAAAATCAGGAGCCCGCTTCCAAGCAACATCTCGGTCAACCGGTCCAGCGCCTGCGGCACCTTATAGGAGACTGCTCGAACACTCATCCCCATCAGAGCAGCCGTCTCAACCTGGGTATATTCCTGCAGAATGACTTTGCTCAGTAGTTGCCTGTCCAGCGCACCCAGCCTGTCCAGACATCGCTCCACATCCAGCACAAAGATCACGGCATCTTCAAAGGTCCTGACAGGCCTGCTTGAGACCCACCCTCGACCCACCGGATCTCCCAGGATGGAAGGCGCCCGGCCCACCTGCATGGAGGCATACAAATAGCGCCGCAACATGCTCTCTGTGTGCTTCCTGTAGAACGCCAGGCTGGTCGTCAGCCCGCCGCTCGGCTCTGCTTTCGCAGGCGGCTCAGGCGTCGGTTTCGGTTGCGCATGGACCCCATCGGACCACGCACGTGGAGAGCCTGTTGCGCCCCAGACGACCGGCAATTGGAGTGCGGCGCTCAATGTGCACCTCCAACTGCTTCCGCTATGGCCCAGGCTGCAACAAGCGCCTTGCCCATCGGACGCCCCGGCCGCTTTCGACTCTCAGGCGCCGGAAACTGCCGCAGCGTCTTTTCACACCTGCTGCAGTACACGTTTTCCTCTGCTTGTGCACGATACCAAAGACAACCGCAACTCTCGCAAACCTTCAATTGCACGCACATTTCCATGACGAATTCTCCGGTAATTCCGTTCCCGTCAGCCGTTTTTCTTGCTTGTTTGCGGACGGGGTCGCGAGGACCAGGCGGAGCGGTTCGGGATTCTGTAGTCCCGATGGGGGATTGCGGCCTGCATCCTCATGTTGTATGTCATGCTCATAGCGCGCAGATCGTGGAATTTTCGCGCAAGTCTGCCCTGGACACCTCTATTGAGCGTCTTCGGATGGGATAAGGAAATTCCGCTCTGAATGGAGGCCCAGATGCAGACGTTCACGACAGACCGCGTGGGACACAAATATCGCCCCTCGCGGTTGCATCGCCGAACGCTTCTCCTCGAAAATTCCCGCAGACTCGTGCGAGTTAAAGTAAGGCCAATCTAGTGTCCTGAGTCATTAATTCGTTTACAAAAGCGGGCAACGGAATCGAGAATCTGATCTGCGGTTTTGTGCCAGATGAAGGGTTTCGGATCGCGATTGTGGTGTTCGATGAAGTCGTTGATGGCCGTTTTCAG
>JAJZGF010000260.1 GCA_021805025.1 Acidobacteriota bacterium | reverse complement strand
GGAAGTAGCGGGCTGAGCGGAAATCCGGGTTATGCTGTCACAACAACTATGATGCGACGGCCTGATTTCCCCGTCCTGGCAGTCCTTGCGGCTGCCGCGCTTTCCATCCCCGCCACCATCGTCGCCCAGCAGGGCGCGATGAACGCGCTCGACTACCACGGCGAGCAGCCCGTCCGCGCCCGTCACGGCATGGTCGTCAGCGTGCACCACCTGGCCTCCGATGCCGGCCTTGAAGTGCTGCGTGAGGGCGGCAACGCGGTGGACGCAGCCGTGGCCACCGGCTTCGCTCTCGCCGTGGTGCATCCCGCGGCCGGCAACCTGGGCGGCGGCGGCTTTATGCTGCTGCGCACCCACGACGGCATGGCAACCTTCATCGACTTCCGCGAGAAGGCTCCGCTGGCCGCAACTGAGACAATGTACCAGGACGCCCAGGGCAACGTCCTGCCTGCCACCGATCTCCGATCGAGTATCCTCGGCTACCGCTCCATCGCTACGCCCGGCTCTGTCGCCGGCCTGGCTTATGCCGAACGCAAATACGGCAAGCTGGACCTCAAGCGCGTCATGGCTCCCGCCATCAGGCTGGCGGCGGATGGCTTTCAGCTCACCGCCGAAGAGGCCGAAGAACTGACCGATCCCGACCTGGCCCGGTTTCCGGAGTCGAAACGGATCTTTCAGCGCGACGGCAACCTCTACAAAGCAGGCGAGGTCTTCAAGCAGCCGCTGCTGGCGCAGACCCTCACGCGCATTGCCGCCAACCCCGATGACTTCTACCACGGCAAGATGGCCCAGCAGCTCATCGATGATCTGAAGAAAGGCGGCGCGCTGCTCACCTTAGACGACATGGCCCAGTACACCCTGGCCGAGCGCAAGCCCGTGACAGGCACCTTCCGCAACTACACCATTCTCAGCGCGCCGCCTCCGTCTTCCGGCGGGGTTGTCCTGATCAGCGCACTCAATATTCTGGAGAGCTACGACCTGGCAAAACTCGGCGACCGCAGCCCCGCGTGGATGCACCTGCTCACCGAGGCCTACCGCCGCGCTTACATGGATCGCAGCGATTATCTGGGGGATCCGGACTACAACCGCATCCCCGTGGCCGATCTCACCAGCAAGAAATACGCCGCGGCCTGGCGCGCAAGCATCCTGCCCGACAAGGCCTCGCCCAGCGCCGCGCTGATGCGGCCTGCAGGCTTCCTGCCGCCCCCGCCGACCACGCCCGGCCAACGCGGACCGGAGTCGCAGGACACCACCCACTACTCGGTTGTGGACGGCGCTGGCGACGCCGTCTCTGTCACCTATACCCTCAATGACGGCTTCGGCTCGCACGTCACCTCCGGTTCGCTCGGCTTTCTGCTCAACGACGAGATGGACGACTTCGCCTCAAAGATGGGCGTGCCCAACATGTTCGGTCTCATCCAGGGACCGGCCAACGCCATCGCTCCCGGCAAGCGCCCGCTCAGCTCCATGACGCCGACGATCATCCTTGAAGACGGCAAGCTGCGCTTCGTGCTCGGCTCGCCGGGCGGCGCGTTCATCATCACCACGGTCGCCAACATCTTTCTCTCCGCGGCCGACGGCGGCCTCAATATTCAGGAGGCGGTGGACGCGCCCCGCTTCCACCACCAGTACCTGCCCGACAAGCTGATTGCCGAGCCGGGCCTCAGTCCGGAGACGGCGGCCAGCCTGCGCGCCATGGGGTATGACGTGCTGGTCTTCAAGCGCCACTGGTCCAATGGTGAGTGCATTGCCGTGGACCCCAGAACCGGCGAGCTGGAAGGCGGGCAGGACCATCGCAGCCACTACGGCAAGGCGGCTGGCTACTGACCCGCCGCCGCACGCGTGGCACCATGCTGCACAACACCCCGCAGCCCGCAAGTTGTTGCAAACATGCGACAATAAAGGTAGCGCTCGCAAGGCTGCTAAACGCGGCGCGGCGCGGGGGACCGATTTGACCATTCTGCGCGTTCTATCCACGCACCTGTTCCTGAACCAGCGCCTGCACCCTGGGCTGCTGGAGATGGCTGGCCGTGCCGGAGCACAGGCGGTCGAGATCTTTGCCGCGCGCCAACACTTTGACTACACCAGCCGCGAGCACGTGATGGAGCTGGCAGGCTGGTTCAGCGAAAATGCCCTGATGCCGTTCTCCATGCATGCGCCGCTCTTTCCTGACCGCGAGATGGGCCGCGCCGGCGCGCCGCCCATCAATGTCCTGCATCCGGAAAAGTCGCGTCGCATCGACGCCATGGATGAGATTAAACGCGCACTTGAGGCCGCAGAACATATTCCCTTCAAAAACATCGTCGTCCACCTGGGAGAGAAGACCGATAGCTGGTCACTGCGCACCATCGAGTACGCGGAGACTGCGCTGGAGCACCTGGGCGCTTTTGCCCGGCCGCTCGGCGTGCGCGTGCTCGTCGAAAACCTTACCGGCGATCCCACTACGCCCGCCCATCTGATGACGATCCTCGAGATGGGCCACCTGCACGATGTGGATGTATGCCTGGACCTGGGGCACGCGCACCTCACCGTCGGCGTGGATGAAGCTATCGCCACGCTGGGCAAACGCATCGGCTCAGTGCATGCGCACGACAACCACGGCTTGAAGGACGATCACCTCTGGCCCGGCGAAGGAACTATCGCCTGGCCGGCAGCGGTGAAGGCACTCCAAGCGCTGCCCGCACCACCGCCCATGGTGCTCGAGGTGGATAGCAAATTCGGCGCGGTTCACGACAGACTGATGGAACGCATTCAACAGGCCTTTGACCTGCTCGGCTGATTTTTCGAGGTTGGTTGCGAGTCCGATTTCCGTACTGCAGAGTTCAGCAGATGCGCGGCAACTGCTCTCCAATCTGAGTCGGAATCACGCGGTTTGAACCCATCGCTGTGCGCGCTACTAACATTCGCTTGTGCTGATCCGTCACCTGGCCTATGCGCGCGGCGTCGCGGCCCAGCGGGTGCGCCCGCAGAATCTCCAGTACCCGCGCGGCTTCCTCCGGCGCAACGAAGAGCACCGCTTTGCCTTCATTGGCCACGTAGACCGGATCCAGCCCCAGCATTTCGCAAGCCGACTGCACCTCCGGCCGCACCGGCAGGCTGGGCTCGTCGATCACGATGCCAGCGTCCGAGGCCGTCGCAATCTCATTCAGAGTGGAAGCAAGCCCCCCGCGCGTGGGGTCTCGCATCGCGTGAACTCCATCGCCCACCGCATCCAGTACCTCGGCAATCATCCCATTCAGCGCGGCGCAGTCGGAGCGGATCTGGCTCTCGAACTCAAGCCCCTCGCGCACGCTCATGATCGCCATGCCGTGGTCGCCAATTGTGCCCGACACCAGCACCGCGTCGCCCGGCTGCGCACGGTGCGGCCCCACCGCAATCCCCGGCCGCAGCACGCCGATGCCCGCCGTGTTGATGTAGCAGCCGTCCCCGTGCCCGCGCTCCACCACCTTGGTGTCGCCGGTCACGATGCGGACACCTGCCACGACCGCCGCATCCGCCATAGCCTGCACGATGGCCGCAAGCTGCGCCAGCGGAAATCCCTCTTCCAGAATGAAGCTCGCGCTCAAATACCTCGGCTCCGCGCCTGAGACGGCCAGATCGTTCACCGTGCCATTCACGGCCAGCGCGCCAATTGACCCGCCAGGAAAAAACAGGGGCTGCACAACAAACGAGTCCGTGCTCATGGCCAGCCTGCCCGACTCCAGTTCGAAGACCGCGGCGTCACCCAGGTTTTCGAGCTCAGGATTGCGGAAAGCGGGCAGAAAAAGGTGCTCCACCAGCTCATTGCCGAGCTTGCCACCGCCGCCGTGGCCCATCACGATGGTGGGGTAATCCTTGAGCGGTAACGGGCAACTCCAGTGGGTGAAATCCGGCACGATTGCGTTCTCAGCCCCGCGTCCCTCCGGAAC
>JAJZGF010000259.1 GCA_021805025.1 Acidobacteriota bacterium | reverse complement strand
TACATGCCCAACGGCGAAGCGGTGACCAACTGCACGCTGGCCACGACCGACACCTGGAAGGACAAGAACAGCGGCGAGAAGAAGGAGGCGACCGAATGGCATCGCATCGTCTTCTACCGCAAGCTGGCCGAAATCGCCGGGCAGTACCTGAAGAAGGGCTCGCAGGTCTATATCGAGGGCTCGCTGAAGACGCGCAAATGGACCGACAAGGAAGGCGCGGAGAAATACACCACCGAGATCATCGCCGATACCATGCAGATGCTCGGCTCGCGTCAATCCGGCGAAGACTCACCCAAGCCGACGCAGGCTGCGAAACCGGCTGCGCAGCAGGGAGGTGGCGGTAGTGGGTTCAGCGACTTCGAAGATGATTTGCCTTTCCTTTCCTTCTCCGTCGAGCATGACGTAATCGCTCGCCGTCTGGCTGGCCGGAAGTTGCGAGCATGAGCGCGGACATTCAGGTAAGAGGGTACGAAAGCGCGTATCCGGGAAGCATGTTCCCAAGGGAGGATGGCGGATACGTACAACGTGACGACGCCAATAGTCTTGCTGCGGCGTTGTTGGCCCTAATCAAAAGCGCTGATCGTACAGCACACGACGCGTGTGTTCGTATTATCGAGCTTGAGGCCGATGCCGAGATGTACGCCAAAAAGGATGCCTGCATCTACAGATTGACTGAGGCAATTAAAGAGGCCATGTCTGCCATAGACGAGGACGAGATTGCGTTAGCAAACGGAATTCTTACTGCGGCGGTAGCGCAATGATGGAATCGTTCGATGAGATGGCGCTGCGTATCAGACGAGAAGCGGAAAAGCAAATCAACATCTGGGAGAGTGACAGAGATGAAAAGGTAAACGCTGAATTCGCCTGTCGCCTCGCCGCCGAACTACTGCGGGATGCTGGGCCTGTTGGATATGTTGGAAGGCATGTCGGGGATGCGTTACTTGCTGGCGAGTCTTGCACCACAACCATTACTAAGCATGTCGCTTTTACTGATGATTACGCGCTCTACCTCCACCCCGCTCCCAAGGTGCCAGAGGGCTGGCAACTGGTGCCGAAGGAGCCAACCGAGGCGATGATTGATGCGGGTAATAAACATGAGCATCGTTTTTCAGACGTTATATACCGAACCATGCTTGCCGCCGCACCGAAAGGAGAAGAGTGATGGCTAATATCATGAGCGATACTTACCGCATTCTGGTCGACGCCCCAAGCAACCAGGAGACAGAAGAGGTTCTCAACAAGCATATGGCAAAGCTGTTCGATGCAACCATTACCATTGAACAACTCCGCGCCGAGAACGCCGAGCTTCGTGGGCGGTGCGAGGGGCAAGATCGGCAAATCGCCATTCTTGAAGCGAAGAACAAAGGCACTCTCGCCAACAGCCTCTGCCCGGACTGCCGTGATAAGCAAGTCGGAAAGCCATGTCTGGGTTGTACGATTCAGACCTTGGAGAAGCGAGTCGTTGTGGCGACTGAAGCTCTAGAATATTACGAGGAATATTACCAAGGCAATGGAATAGACATTCCTGACGATTCGCTACGCGCCAGGATGGCCCTCGCCGCACTCAAGGGGCCGAAGCCATGACCCAATTTTGGCGCGGTTTCGTATCAGGGCTTTGCCTACACCCTCTATGGGCATCTCTGCATCGCGCGTGTTGTCCTCACCTTATTACGCACCGGCTTTGCCGTATGACGCTGTGCGTCTCGTGCGGGAAACATCTCAAGGAGCCGAAGTCATGAAATTCTGCCTACATTGCAAACACGCGAAATGGAACAAGACTGCCACAGGGCGCCTACACCCCTCCGGGGATGGCCGGTGCATATACCCGTGGAAAATGCCGCAAATCCCTGCTTGCATGTATTGGATAGGAGTATCACCGAGTCCAACAGGAGGATATATCACGCGCAAAAGCGATCGCAAAGATCACTGCGTATATTTTGCGAGAGAGGAACCGAAGCCATGACCAAGCCGAGCAGAGAAGAACTACGAGCTATGGCAGACGAACTTGATATGTATGCCGAGAATGCCGCATTGATGGCTTTCGCCCTCCACTGGTACGCAGCCGGCCAAGCGGATCAGCGGGAGAAGGATGCGGGGATTTGCGACGATCTGAAAAATGGCGACGACAAGGAATATGACGACGGCGTTAATGTTTGCATCGACGCCATCAGGAGCCAATCAAATGACTGACACAGCATGTTTCCCTTGCCCCGGCCTGCGCATTTACTTTAGAGGCCCGTTTCCGGCGGAAGTGATTGCTGCCGTCACCGCTAGGAAGCCGTTCTACTCCCGGATCGAGATGATTGACTGGCTCAGTGCGTTCTTCCCGAATTGGGAAGCACAGACGATTCGACGGGAGTATTCAAATGACTGACAGACCGATCTTGTTCAGCGCGCCAATGGTGCGGTCAATTCTTGAAGGTAGGAAGGTGCAGACAAGGCGAGCGCTCAAGGCTCAACCGCTCGATGTCCTGCCGATGAAGGGCGACAAGGCGGGTGTCGAATGGGTCGGTCACATGCAGAACGATCCGCCGGGCGGCATCGTATTTCGCTGCAAGTTTGGGAAACCCGGCGACCGGCTCTGGGTGCGCGAGACATGGGGCCGCGACAACCAGGACGGAACCATCAGCTATCGCGCCGACATCGGCAGCGGTGGCGACGCTGACGACTTCGAGCGCAACCGATTTGAGGGCGCCCCAAATTATCGCTGGCGCCCATCAATCCACATGCCCCGCGCTGCCAGCCGCATCCTGCTCGAAGTTGTCAGCGTCCGCGTCGAGCGGTTGCAGAAGATCAGCCGAGGAGATGCAATGGCAGAGGGGTGCCCGTTTCCGAACATGGCACAAGGAGACGACCCGCGTCAGTGGTACGCCCAACTTTGGGAACAGATATATGGAGTCGGCTCATGGGCAGCAAACCCATGGGTATGGGTCATCGATTTTCGGAGGGTAGCCTAAATGACTGACAAAGAATTGCTGGAACTTGCTGCGAAGGCGGCGGGGATTTCTGGCTTGTACCGTGGAGACACAGTTCATATCCAAGGTTTTTACGTTTACCCAAATAACACCCTCTGGAATCCTCTAACCGACAACGGCGATGCCCTGTGGCTGGCGGTGAAGTTGGAACTAAACGTGTGTTGTGATGCCGACGGGGCAGCGGTAATTGATAAGGAGGGTGGGCCAACTTGGGAAAGCGCAAAAACTGACCCCTACGCCGCCACCCGCCGCGCCATCGTCCGAGCCGCCGCAGCTATTGGGGAGAAGATGTGATGACAACTGAACGCGAGCAATTTGAGGCGTGGCTCTTGAACGAGCAAGGATTGTCCTGCACATGGAACGAGGCGCGCAATTGCTACCAGGATTTTCTGGCGCATCTAGCGTGGGTGTCATGGCGATCCGCCCGCGCTCCGTTGCTGAACGAACTTGCCGACCTCCGCGCCATGAAAGATCAATACGCTGAATCGCTGAAGGTGCAATCGGCTCTATTGCATGAATTGCACGGAAAGGTGCATGAGCTTCAAGCTAAGATCGCACAACACGAAATCAACGAAGCTCTCTACGCTTCCGATGCCCGGCGTATACGTCAGATCATAGGCATCCCTGCTGATGAGAACGAATTGTTCGAGGACGTGCAAGCCAAGATCGCGGAACTGAAGAAAGATCCGTCTGCCAACTGCCCTCGTTGCGGGATGGCTAACAGGATTGCCGGGATGAGGTCCAAATGAACGGACATCAAAGCATCGACTTTCTCCGCGACTACGGAACGCTCGACGGCGAATACCTGGAGCGCCTGTGGCGAGAGATTGGCCGGCTACGCACCATCGAAGCGGCAGCCCTGAATCTGATCAACGTGAAAGGTCGGTATCACTCGGAAATTGCGATGAAGCGACTGATGGAGGTGTGCGGGAAATGAGCACTCGAACAATCATCGAGATCAACCATGATTTTC
>JAJZGF010000075.1 GCA_021805025.1 Acidobacteriota bacterium | reverse complement strand
TTTTTGTGTTTGATGAAAGCGGAAACCAGTTGTGTTACCTCAAGCCAAGCAACATGACCACCATGTCGAGCGTTGCGGCAAAGGGCGGCTACACGGTCTTTACCGATCCTGCGGACAATCTCGTGGGGATCGGAAAGATGGACTGCAGTGGATATCATTCGATCTCCGTTGCGGGACAGCCATGGGCGGTTGCGATGGTGAACGGCGCCGAACTTGACGCCTACGTTCTCTCCCGCGATACATGGTCTTCGGACGGATTGCCTGGTCTCACCAAGATCAGGATCAATGCGGACGGAACCATGACGGTGGAAGGATCGGTAAAGCTGACCGGCTTGATCCCTGTCAGCACCATTCGTGCCGCCAACCCGTATGCCGGCATATACCAGGTGCAGGCATTCGCCAATACTCCGACCGCTGCCGTGCTCTATATGTCCGACGCAAACGACGGGATCGTGCTGACCATCAGTACGGATACATCCAGCGGAAAGACGATGGCGATCACGCATAGCACTCCGATTCCCGATTTACCCATCGGCATCGCCGCGCAGGAGACCGCATCGCGATCTGTCCTGTGGGTCGCCTCCATCTCCGCATCAAGCGGAGAGGCAGTGACGCACATTGGCGGGATCGATCCGGCGACGGGAAACTATGTCCCTGACGTGGGATCGTGCGCGGCGGGAGTGCTCGCCGGCGGGTTCCTTGCAACCCAGAACGGCGTGTATTGCGCCCAGGGGGGAACGATCGAACCTCCGCTCGCCCTGACGCTTCCATAGCAGCGTCAGGCCGCACCGGCGCTCAGGCTTCCGCAAAGACTTTTATCTGGCGACGAAATCCCACGCGTAGATGTCTTCGATGGTCGAATTGCGAATGGCGAGAGGCGAGTCGTCTGGAGCAAGTCCGATCCAGTCCCCGAGAAAGAACGGTCCTCGTTCCACACCCGCAAGGCTCGCAACCTTCTCTACACGACGATTGGCTATGGCAACACGGAAGACCGCGCTGCTGTCGACCGTGGCGGGACGAAAATAAACATACTTGCCATCGTGCGACCAGTTTGGATAGCAGGCTGGGGCCTCTGCGAGTGGCCGCCACTTTCCGGAATGAAAATCGAACAGGTACAAATACTGATCGCCGGAATGCAGCGCAACGAGGAAGCGGCCATCGGGCGACCAGCGCGGTGAGGAATAGCCCGTCGATTCCGGCAGCGTTGTGACTTTATTCGACGCCAGATTCAAAATGTAGATTCCTCCAGGCTGCGAAACTGGGGGGACATCGCTGAACGCCAACTGCTGGCCGTCGGGCGACCAGTCGGGATAACCCTTCGCGTGATCGTCATGGGACAACGAGCGGATCGGTCCGCCCTTCGCCGGGACAGCAAAGATCCCCCACTCTCCGGTGAAGCCGAGGCCCATGAAGGCGATGGTCTGGCCGTCTGGAGACCAGCGAGGCATGATGGTGTCCTTGAAGTCCTGCGTGAGTTGAAGGCATTGGGTTCCATCCGCGCGGCATCGCCTGAGGTTGTTATCCGCCAGGCTTGTGTAGGCGATCCACTGGCTGTCCGCAGAGTATGCGAGCGTTCGCGCGGAGATGGATGGCAGGATGGGGATGAAGTTTCCAAGCTTGGAGTCGTAGCGCGCCACCTCCCCTTTGGGGGCCTCGGCACGCACGATCAGCTTCCTTCCATCCTTGCTGGGCAGCGGACCCCGATAGCTGATTGCTCCGAAAACCAACGGGAATGGCTGGCTGTGGGTGCGGAAGAGATAGCCATGTTGTTCTTGCTGAGCCCAGATCTGGAACGTGCTTTCAACCCGGGCTTGAAATAAGAAGAACCTGCTGTCCGGCGTCCATGAGCCGCAGCAGAGATGGTAGCGCATCTCTGGAAACAGCTTGTGTGGCGCTTTGCCATCCGCAGAAACTTCCCAGATCGAAGTTTTCTCGGACTGCTTATCGATTACGGTGAAGCGCAGCGTTTTGCCGTCCGGCGACCACCGGAACCAGAAGGCATTGCCCGGAACGCTGAACAGTTGATGGCGGGACGTTCCTGTCAGATCCGTCGAATACACTACACCGTCGGCGGAGTAGATGACGTTTTTTGCATCAGGAGTCCAGGCCGCATCGTAGGCCAGAATGCCTCCTATTCTTTGCGATGGTCCGTTGCCGCGCTGAATGTAAAGTGGCTCTTCATCGTCCCTGGAGTGGACAAGGTCTCTGAGAAGCATCGCTTTCCCGTCCGGAGTCATGTCGCAGAGTTCCGGGTTCGCGATGCCTGTCACGATGGTTGCGATCTCCCCGCCAGTTACAGACACCGCTGCTACGCTATATCTGCCATCTTCGTATCGCGGACAGAAGATCTGTGCACCGTTACTCAGGAGAGGCGACAGGATGTGAGCCTGCGATCGGGTGATTCGAGTAGGATTCGCGACTGCCAGATAAGCAGGGGTTTGGCGCGCAGCAAACGCGACGAAAAGCAGGCCGCAGATGACGGCGACCAAAGCCAGAGCAGCCTTTATGGTTAGCCATCGAGACATGGTTCCAGCACGCACGGCACTGTTGCTGCGCTCTGCGTGGAGATCGGTATCCGGCTCAGGGTCTGGGATGGCAGCGGACGGCGCATCTGTGAGTGCGTCTACGAACTCGGGAGCGCCGTTCTTCTGAAACCACAGGTCCAGTTCGTGCCGGTAGGCATAGACAGGTTGCCGTTTGCCGCCGGATACCCGATGCACGGGCAGCCCCTTTTGCTTCTCCCAGCGGATCACCGTCCGGGGAGCCCACCCAAGATAGTGGGAGATAGCCTCCCATCCGTCCAGCCGGTCGTCTGGTGTAACGTGACTTGCCATAGTTCACTGCTGCCGCTGAAAATCCGGCGTTGAGGGTGGAACTGAGGGAGAACCGAAGGGGCATGTCACAAGACACAAGGCCAAAGGCAACAATAGTCAATTTCAGTCACATCTGGTCTATTGCAAAAGAGTAGTCTCTTAGCGCCTCATCTCACAAGAGATATTTGCGCACCGTCAAGTCTGTGTTTCTTGTGTGGGTTCGTGCCGCCACGGCGGGGCTATGACCTCAGGGAGCCTTATGCGGTGGCGCTTACCGAAGCGAGGCTGCCTTGGTTACCTTGGTGCGGAGTTGGGGCATAACACGACGTTCTAGCCGGTCGGTCCGGATCGCCTTCGTTGCTGCTCTTTCGTCTCTGTTGGTCGGTTGCGGAGGCGCGGGGAGCGGTGCTGGGGGCGGTAACAATCCTCCGCCGACACCCACGATCACTGCGGTCAGCGTCTCCTGTACGCCCACCAGTCTCCCAGCCGGACAAACCAGCCAGACCAGTTCGTGCTCGGCCTCCGTCCAGGGAACTGGCAGCTTCTCCAGCGCCGTCACATGGTCGGCCAGCGTGGGGACGATCACCGCATCCGGTGTCTATACCGCTCCCGCCACCGTGCCCAGTTCCGGCTCGGCCACCATCACCGCAACCTCGACGCAGGATGCGACAAAATCGGGAACGGCAACAGTGACGGTGACCGCTCCCGTAACGATCACCTCGATTTCCGTGGTCTGTTCTCCAGTATCGATCCAGACGAATCAAACTTCCACTTGTACGGCGACCATGCAAGGCACTGGGAGTTTCAGCAGTTTAGTTAGCTGGTCTGTAAGTCCTACAAGCATGGGATCGATTAGCAGCACTGGCGTTTTTACCCCGGCAGCGACCGGAACGGCGACCATTGTGGCGACTTCCTCCCAAGACACCACGAAGTCTGGCAGCACGACAGTGACTGTGAATACGCAGCAGCCAACGCCCACTACGCCGATGGTAGTGCCTTCCATTCTGGTGTCCGGCCAGCAGACACAGGTGACGGTGACATCCTTTGTCAGGGGTTCCGACACTGGGACGCGAGTCCAGCTTTACAGCCTCGCTGGAGGGTCGCCAACCCTCATCGGCAACATGACCGATAACGGCCAGAATGGCGACCAGACCGCCGGAGATCAAGTCTATACGATCGTCACGACACTGACCCCGCCAGCAGCCACATCCCTTCCCATGCAGGTGGTGGCTACAGAAGGAACGGCGAGCCGCCTGAACGTGAATTTCTCCGTGCAACTGGCGCAGATTCCAACCTACGCAACGAACGCAGACGTCAATCAGGCGGAATCTCAAATCTATAATACGGCAATCCAGACAAGAACTTCCCTCACCAATCCAGACTGGACCAATACATCCCTGCTTCCAAATCTAAGCACCAATCTGGTATCCATGTTCAGTCAACTCGCCGGTGTCGTGAACCAGAACCCCGGATTGCAGTCGGCTGTCAGCCAGAGGTCTCAAAATGGCGCGATGACTGCTCAGGCCGATAGCCCTCGCCCAGAAGGAATATTCCAAAGCATTGTGAATTTCTTTTTCCCAGTCATAGGCTTTGGGCAGAGCACGAATTCTTGCAGTCATCTCCTTGATTCACTATCTGGCTTTCCAGGCGCTACCCCTTCCAGTTTCACACCAGTGCCTATTGACAGTCCGATTATGAAGGAGTTCGCTCAAACGCTGACCACCGCATGTACAACCGATCCCCAATGCAGTTACGGCTTGTTTAGTAAAGACGATTTTCTGACCAATACTTCTAATGCGTATATCGCATTTTTATGGGCCGAGGGGTACATCGGCGGACTCAAGTCTCTACCAACTCCAATTGCGGGATGTAGTGGCGGCGTTCAGTCGTCTGCGGAAAATTTTGCCGTGACGTCCGAGGTGGGGCAGTTCACAGGCCTTGCCGGAAGCGGTCTTGCTGATGCTGTTGGCGGCGGGGAAATCGCCCAGCAAATTGCAGGACAGGCAAATGACATATTGGTTGGCGGGATGGTAGACAACTCGGGCAACTCCAAGGTCGTGATTGGCCAGATGACCCCAAGCCAGACGATTGCTGCACCTGCAGGAACTTATAATCTGGCCGTCAGCTTTGGTGGGGACACGGCCAATGCAACGCTCACCAACACACCTGTTTATCCCAGTTCAACCACGAACATTTCACCCTCGCCCGGCGCGACCATAACGGTCACGCCGCCTTACGTGACCGGACTGACTCCAGCTATAGGCACTGCTGGCACTGCGGTCGTGGTCACGGGAACAGGCTTTGACCCCACGGCGTCCAACAACGAGGTGACCTTCAATGGAACGTCGGCTCAGGTTGACAGTTCTACCACCGCGTCCATCCAGACGAGCGTCCCGGCAGGGGCCTCATCAGGACCGGTCAGTGTGACGACCAGCAGCGGGTCAACCACAAGCTCACTATTGTTCATGGTGACAGGCTCTTCCGGAAACCCGCCTCCAACGATCACTTCCTTGTTTCCCAATACGGCCACGGCGGGCGCGACATCGCAACTTCTTACTATCAATGGAATGGGCTTTGTGCTCTCCTCGACGGTGACCTTCAACGGCGTCGCGCACCAGACTACCTTCGTCGGTACGAACCGGCTGACGATTATTCTTAGTGCGGCTGACTTGAGCACAGCAGGTTCCTATTCCATTATCGTGACGAATCCTGCGCCTGGTGGCGGATCAGCAAATGCGACTTTCACTGTCGCCGCATTGGGCGTCAGTGTTAGCCCTTCTTCAGCAACTGTACCTGTGGGCGCGGTACAGACATTCGCAGCGACCGTGTCCGGTGGTGGAAGTGTGACCTGGAGCGTTCAAGAAGGTGCGGCAGGAGGCTCGATCACATCCGCAGGCATTTATACGGCGCCAACCGCAACCGGAACATACCATGTGGTGGCAACCAATAGCGTCAACTCTGCACAAACGGCGACGGCTACGGTCACCGTAGTCGCGGCAACCGCCTATGCTGTTCTCTATTCGTTCCCATACGCCTTTGAATCCGCCTCGCTTATCCAAGCAACGGACGGGAACTTCTATGGGACGAACGAGATGATCGCATACAAGATCGATAGCTCGGGCAACTTCACGCAGTTAGTCCAGCTATCCTCGTCACCCGATGCACCAATTTCGCCTCTAATTCAGGCCAGCGATGGGGACTTTTACGGGACCTTGTCGATCATTGGGAACAACAACACTGGCGAGATATTTAAAATGGATGCCGTCGGCAACGTCACAGTTCTGCACTCATTCCTGTTTCCTGGCTTCGGTTCTACAGATGGGGCGTGGCCGTGGGCGGCCCTCACTCAAGGGCGTGACGGGAACTTCTATGGCACGACCTATGCCGGTGGAAACACTGCCTGTGTTACGAACGGCTATGGAGTCGCTGCGTATGGCCCCTTCGATTACAACCCAGACATCAACAGCATTGGCACCGGATGCGGCACAATATTTCGGCTTGACTCTTCGGGCAATGAGACAGTTTTGCATGCATTCTCTGGGGCAAGTGATGGCAGCTATCCTCAAGCCTCACTGATCCAGGGCACGGATGAAAATTTTTATGGGACCACAAGCGCAGGGGGAACCGACGGCTATGGAACTGTGTTTAAGATAGACGCCGCGGGTAATTTCACGCTTTTGCACTCCTTTTCCAGCACGGACGGAGATTCTCCGGTCGCCGCTGTCGTACAGGGTGCTGACGGCTATCTGTACGGCACCGCGGCCAGTGAGTATTGTTTTGCTCCCTCTTGCGGTGAGGTGTTCAAGATCGATACCTCGGGGAACAACTTCACCATTCTGCACACCTTCTCTGGTCCGGATGGATACTTCCCAGTTGCATCGCTGATACAGGGAAGCGATGGGAGTTTCTATGGAACAACTTGGGCCGGGGGTGATCTCAAATGCGGATCATGGTATTACAACGTCGGGTCAAATTATCCCTATCCCGACGAGAGTGGCTGCGGGACCGTGTTCAAGATGGACTCCGCCGGGAATGCCACCGTCCTACATGACTTCGAGGAGCCGCAAACCGGAGACGGGAATGCGCCATATGCAGGACTCATCCTTGGAAAGGATGGACACCTATATGGGACGACCTACTATGGAGGCGCATCCATATACTTCGGCACTATCTTCCGGGTTAGTGTGCCCTAATATGCCATGCGAGTGCGCGTCATTTCGGATCCGTCCAATTCGTCATCCTCCCCCTCGACGGGATTTGGTCGAGCGCAATGACTTCAGCAGTTAACAGACTGTGCCGCAGCACAAAGGAGAGTCGATGTATATTGCCCAACACTTACTTGCAGTTACGGTCGCTTTTTCAATAGCGTCCTTTCCAGTTTGGGCTCAAGTTGCCCACCGTGCACCTAGGCCTTACTCAGCAGCCAACTCGGCCAAGCCTAATGAAATGGACAATGCCGACGTCCTCGCTCTCATTGCGGCTGGGCTGTCAGACGACATTGTCATCGCTAAAATTCACACAGCACCTTTCACAAACTTCGACACTTCTGTGAAGGGACTCGAGAGCTTGAAAGCTGCCAAGGTGTCGAATGTGGTCATTCGGGTCATGATCGATCCGCTGGCAGCCACCCCCGCGCCTGCCGCATCTTCCGCCGCGAGCGCGAACAATCCCGACGACCCACTAATCCCTCACTCGCCAGGCATTTACATACTTGCCCCTGGACGCAGCGGGCTTGTTCATCTCACAAAGCTGGAGCATACGGTGCCCAAACAGCAAAAGACCAGCGGAATGTTTTTGTACGGCATCACATATGGCCTAAAAAAGGCGCACGTGAAGGTCGTTCTCGACGGCACCAATGCGTCGGTGGAGACTTCGGATCCCAATCCCATCTTCTATGCTTACATTCCAGAGGACAACACAACCTTTGGTGGCAATTCGATCACGATCAAAGACTTCTCTCTAGTGAAATTCGACGTGAAATCGGGCCAACGCGAAGTCAATACTGCTAACCTCGGCATGTGGAGCGCATCCGTCGGTACGGACGAAAACTCGCGGCAGGGCTTCAGCAGCGAACGAGTGAAGCCAGGGATATATAAGCTCACACTTCTTAAACCGCTGCCCACAGGAGAGTATGCCTTCCAGCAAAGCGGCTCTCAGAGCGCTGCTCCGGGACAGCAAAACACAGGCGCGTATTTCGACTTCGGGGTGAATAGCACCGATTAGCCGCTGAGATTTTCGGCTTCAAGGTGCGCCTCGCACTCTGGGCATCTGGAGGCCGCACTGCACCACGGAGAACCGTCCGCCGAGACTCTTGCTGGCGAGAGCAATCGGCTCACGTTCCCGGACTCGGAACCGGTCACACAGAGGAAGCGATCAAGACTCCCGCTTCACGCACGTGCATCATAATCTAAACCGCAGGAGATTGATATGAATGCATTCGTGATCAAGTCGTCGTCGGCCAGCGACCAGTCGGACGGCGCTGGGAACTACGTGAATATCAATGGCCGGGCTGGCGGGATCGTTTCATATTGCATGAGGTGATTGAAGTGGTACTTCTCGATAGGGTCAAGTTCGACGGGCCACCTGATGTCCTGGTCTGGAAATGGCCATCTGAGTCGCTAAGTCTCGGAGCGCAGGTGATTGTCAACGAAAGTCAGGAAGCTCTCTTTTACAAGAGCGGTCAAGCTCTTGATCTGTTCAACCCCGGTACTCATACGTTGACGACTGCAAATCTCCCATTCCTGCAGAAGATAGTGAACCTGCCATTTGGCGGGAGAACCCCATTCGCCGCCGAGGTCTATTTCGTAAGTAAGGCCGTAGCACTGGGACAAAACTGGGGAACTAAAACCCCATTTATGATCCTCGACCCAAGGTATAAAGTTACAATTCCTCTCCGCGCCTATGGACAGTTCGGGCTGCGAGTCGTGAACACCCGCGAGTTTGTGACTCAGATTGCCGGTGCGGGCGGAGGTCGTACGCGAAGCAGTGTTTCAGCCAACATGGCCTCGAAGTTATTTGTTGCTCAGGTTGTTCCTTTCGGGCACGAAAAGACAGTAAATGTTGTCGGAATTACCGCTAACGACACTGCCAAAAACCTGCTCGAATCTTTGATTATTGTATGCCTTCAACAATCGGTGGGGAGTTTGCTGAACGAGCAGAGACTTTCTGTGCTGGATCTACCGTCCCAGGTGCTTGCGCTCAGCAAGAAGACCCATGAAGTTCTCCAGGCCAACTTTCAGACTTTCGGTCTTGCCCTCGTGAACTTTGCTCTCGAAAGCATAAACTTCGATCCCAATGACGAGAGTGTCAAGAGCCTTCGCTCCATGTTAGATGAAGCAGCCCGGCTTGAGGTTGTTGGCGGCTCATACCGTCGCAATCTGGACTTCTACCGAACGGAGCGGCAATTCGATGTTCTTGAGGGGGCGGCTGAGAGTGGGGGTGCCGCAGGCTCAGTAATGGGCGCTGCGATGGGCATTGGAATGGGATTTGGCGTAGCTGCACCTGTCGGCGCCCTGGCTAAGGACTCAATGGCCGCGAGTTTATCGAAATGCGGCAAATGCGGAATATCAATCGTCCAATCAGCCAAGTTCTGCCCGTCGTGCAGTGAAAGCCTGCAACAGAACCCCAGGGTGTGTCCTGGCTGCTCAACCTCGAACCCTGGCACTTCTAGGTTCTGCTCGAACTGCGGGGCTTCCATCGCGGCAGCCAAATGTGCAAAGTGCGGGGCAGAACTCCGTTCTGACTCCAAGTTCTGCAATGAATGCGGAGAGAAGGTATGACTGGAGACTCGCGCATCAAAGGCGTCGCGATCCTCGCGGGTGCCGGCGTCCTCTTGGCTGCCGTGATTCTATTCCTATTCTACGGAATATCGGAACCGTCCTCCAGGAGCAACACGTTTCTATTTACTGCGTGGTTCAGCGGCGGTCAGGTAATTCTTCTGTTTGCCGCCCTTGTTTGCACTGCGATTAAGGACGGTCATCCTGGCTCGGTGATTCCGGTCAACTCCGCGACAGTAGTGGTCGCATTCATCTACAACGTAGTGGCTGTTCTGACCATTCTTCTCTTCACGCAGGTTCTTCTCCCGCACCGATTCAGCGCTAGGACATACTACGTGATATGCATTGCCGAGCTAGGTATCGCCGTTGCATATATGATCTTGCTTCAGTTGGTTGCTGTTGCGCACCAGATGGGCCACTCGGACGCGGCGAATCGCAGGATAACCATCGACGGTCTTCTCAAGAGATGTGATGTTATTTCTTCCAATACTGTCATCGGAGGTTGGGTGCTTGACGTAAGGCGATGCTCGGAACTCATTCGCTTTTCCGAAGAGCTTCGCCGCGATTCTGCCCTGTCGTTTGAAGTGGACCGTCTGCTTTCTGAGCTTGAAGCTCTGACACAGGCGCCTCTTGAAGACGCATTGCTTGGCGAAGCAAAGAAACTTGTAAGCAACATAGAGGCGCTGGCAACTCGCGGCCAATAGGAGATAACGGATGAGTACGGTCGAGACTTGCCCTCAGTGTGGCTGGACGTTCGATACCGAAGCCCTTCAGGCTAACACCTGCAAGAAATGCCGCTCCGCGATACTTATCACATCGGTTGCATACCTTGAAAAATTCGATCATCCGGCGATTCAGAAATATATTGCCAGCAATGTGGAGGCGTTGAAGAGCGACCCCGACGACCAGGATGCGCTCCTCAGCATGGGGCTGTGCTATTTGCGACTCGGACTATTTGACATGGCGGAAAGATTCCTTGGAAAACTTATAGATGCGCATCCTGAGGCGGCATCCGGCTACTACTACAAAGCAATCGGCTGCCTAAAAGGCCATCGACCTCGAACGGTTACGCTAAACACCATTCGCGCAGCAGAGCAACTCCTGCTAACCGCGATGACACTCGAACCCAATAATGGGCGCCACGACATTGTTTTGGCGGCAATACGACACGATTACTACGTCGTGAACGGCCTTCGAGTCCCTGATCCCTCTCCCGCCGAATTGCTGGATGGAGCACAAAGTAAGCATCTCGACCGTAACGAAATTGCACGAGGGCTGGCTCTAATGAGCATTCCCGAGCCCTCCTTTAGTGCTGCTATCTTTGCAAAACAAATCTAACATCAGGAGGAACAAATGGATCCCAAACGCACGAGTATTGAGAAGTACTTCATGAGCAAGTTTCCGAAATGGGCAATCTTTCTCATCGTAATCGGTGCATTACTGTGGCTCGGCCCAGTCGCGGCAAAGGTTCTGGGCCTTGTCTTGGTGGTTGGCGGCTGCTTTGCAATTTACAATGCGTCGCAAGTCGCATCTGATGCAGAAATTGACCAGTGGACACAGGAGGACCTAAACAAGCTGAGCCAGCGCTCACTGGAAAAAATGGGAATAGATGCGTCCGAACTGGTTGGTGAAGGTGTCACCATCACAGGTCCGCGGCTCAAGGACTTGGGACCGGCGAAGTTTGGTTACCGGAAAGGGAAGGACAACATTCTACGGTTCACGCCAGTCAACTCAACCATCATCAACTTCACGCAGAGTCAGCTTCTTGTCTATAGATGCGCGCTGGATCTCATTACTGGCAACCCGGTGAACGAAGCCACAGACGAGTACTTTTACCGCGACGTTGTTTCCGTCCAGACCTTATCGGATACCATCAATGTAAGTCTTCCTGGGCTGGGAAAGGAATTTCAGAGCTTGCAATTAAACGCGACTGAATTCTTCAGGCTGACGACCTCTGGTGGGACCTCCGTGAGCATGGCGCTCCGCGATCCATCACTCATCCAGAAGCTGGGTGGTGGCGAAATACCCACTACTACTGCAGAGCGTGCAATTCAGACAATAAGAACGATGCTTAGAGAAAAAAAGGGCGCGGCAACAGGAGTATAGCTCCGAGATGATTGACCTGGCCGGTGCTGATATATCTGACTTCCATGACAGAGATGGATGACGCAAGGCTCTATTGTTCGGGCCAGAGTTTCGCCCTTCATGACTGTTGTACTGTAAGCGTGGGAAGCTTCCCTGTTGACGAGGGCGATGATCCTTATTAGGTGTCAGCTTATTTTAAGTGGACACCTATTTCGTTCTTAAGCGGCTTCTGCCGGCTCTGACTGAAGGGTTGCTGCCAGGTTCCAGGGCAGGAGCTCACCGATGCGGTTGATCGGATGATCGGCGATCTGTGCCATGACAGTGCGGAGGCAAAACGAGGGATCGAGTCCGCAGAGCTTGGCCGTGCCGATGAGGGTATAGAACGAAGCGCTCTCTCGCCAGAGGGGAACTTCCCACGCTTACATACCTTGCGCTCCTCGCCATGCAACAACTCCGGCAGCATGTGGCAGTCGGCCGCGCTGGCCGCCACCGAGTGGACGTGGCCCTCCTTGCTGTCCACCCCGATGTGCGCCTTCAACCCGAAGTGGTGAGTCGACCGCGGAAGCTTCCCCCTCGGCCGCTATCAGATCCGTACGTGACACTCTCGCGCCATACGGCTCCCGTTATCCATCCATGTCCCCAACCACACGCCAGTGATGAAATAACTGCGGTTCAGCGTCCTTCATCTTGCAAAGCCACTGCCCACTGCCCTGCTTCCGTCCCGATAAGGTCTTGTACTTGCGTCTGGCCCATCGCTCGAGTGCTCGGTCAAAGTGCTGATACACATGGAGCATGGCTGTTTGATAGAACGCTCCGTAGTAGTTCCACCATCCTTGTATCGTCGGGTTATATTGCCTCGCCAGTTCGGCAAGCGCCACATGAGTCTGTCGATTTAGTTTCCACCCACGCACCGTCTTTCGCATCCGCTTCAAGGCATCGGTACTCACACCCGGCAAGAAACTGGTAAATAGCCGGTTCTGCTTGCTCAGTGCTTTCCTCGGTTGAAACGTGAAGCCGAGGAAGGTGAAGTACACCTGCGGAAACGATTCGGTGCGGTTGCTGTCCTTGCAATACACGACCTTCGACTTCTCCGGATGCATAGTCAGACCACACTCCGCCAGCCGCAATGCGATCGATTGCATCACGTCTTCCGCCTGCTTCCGGCTGCGGCAGTGAACCACCGCATCATCGGCATAACGGGCAAACGGACAAAGGGGATTGGTTCGCTGCATCCATGCGTCGAACGTATAGTGCATGAACAGATTCATTAGGATCGGACTGACCACTCCGCCTTGCGGCGTACCGCGATCCCGCGGCAGTTGGTCGCCCTCGGCAGTCTCGAACGGCGCAGTCAGCCACCGTTCGATGTACAGAAGTATCCAGCCTTCCCTGATGTGGGTGCGCACAGCCCTCAACAAGAGACCATGATCGATTTGATCGAAGGCCGCCTTGATGTCGAACTCGACCACCCAGTCGTATTGCCAGCACCGCTTTCTGGTGACGGCGATCGCCTGTTTTGCCGATCGTCCCGGTCTATATCCATAGGAATCTGGATAAAAGATCGGGTCGAGTATAGGCTCGATGGTTCGCTTGACGACCGTCTGTGCGATTCGATCAGACACAGTGGGAATACCCAGCTTTCTCGTTCCGCCCTTTGCCTTCGGAATCTCTACCTGCTTCACCGGCGCCGGAAAGTACGAACCCGACGACATCCGATTCCACAGTTTGTACAAATTCCCAGGCAGGTTCTGTTCGAACATCGCGATCGTTTCATCGTCGATGCACGCAGCACCCCGGTTGGCCTTTACTTGCTGGTATGCCTCCCATACCGTGCGTTTCGCAATGCAATAAGGTTTTGTCGATGTCATGTCACTCATCCCCGCAGAACGGGTTGGCGACGTTCGTCCACTGGATAACGCTGCCCCTTCGCTCCACCCTCATTCCAAGGGTTTCATCGCTACTACGGACAGCTCCGTCCCTCGCCCCGGCATAGGTATTCTTCCTCATGGTGTCTGCCATTTGTCATTTCCCTTGCCATCCAGAACGAGGTTCTCACGTTCCATACCAAAGCCTGTATTGAGTTCATGCCGCCTTTACACCGACTGCCATCGAGACCGTAAACAGGTATCGTCCCGACTTATCCTGGAGCCAGTGGTCGTCCCCAGTTCTGACAGCGTTTTGAGGCAATAACGATGCGTCATCGGACGGTTTGCTTTCGCTCATCTCCTCAATACGTACCTGACATCTTTGACGATGCCTTTTTCCTCGGTCGCTCACCACCACGCCTTTTAAACGCAGCAGCACCGGGCGGTTTGAAGCCTGCTCCTGCAAGCCGGCTCCGGGAGGCCTTCTCCCATCTTCGGTACAGCATCACGAGCTTGCGCTCGTGTTCGTGACACACACCACTGGTTGCCCTTCCGGGTCTGGTGCATCTCCGGATCGCGCTTGCCTGTGCTGTTCTTGGTGGAAGAAGGCGCATGGATGATGGTCGCATCCACGATCGTGCCGGTCGCGATCTTGATGCCCTTGGCCTCCAGATGCACGTTCACCGCATCGAGCATCAGACCGCCAAGGTCATGCTTCTCCAGCAGATGACGAAAGCGCAGCACGGTCGTCTCATCCGGCGCGGCGGCGATGCCAAGGTCAACGCCAACGAAACGACGCACCGCAGAAGACTCATAGAACAACTCTTCCACGCCCGGGTCCGACAGGTTGAACCACTGCTGCACGAAGTACGTCCGCAGCATGATCGAACAGCCCCACCGGCTGCCGCCCCTTGCCCGCCTTCGCATAGTGCGGTCGCACCAGCGCTTCCAACGCTGACCACGGAACGATCTGCTCCATCTCGTCCAGAAATACCTCGCGGCGACTCTTCCGCCCGTACTTCTCGAACACACCCTGACTCGCCAGACTCTGCTGCTTCATCGCTCCCACCTCACTACTATCTGATTAATCAATCACGACGCGGATGCAGAACTTGTGCAGAGTCTCCTTAAAGGAAGCTCGGGAGAAACGGGACGCTTTGGCGGGCAAGGTTGCGAACGGAATCTCACCCGTTGAGGAAAAGCGGAAGCTGCGGGCCGATGCGACGACCAAATCGGCAGGGGAACTCACCGTCCGAGAGTTCGGGGAGCGCTATTTGAAGGAGCAGGTCGACAAGAACTGGAAGGATCCAAGTCACGAGCGTCGTTATATAGAAAAGGAGTTCTTCCCGGAATTTGGAGATCGGCCTTTGAAGCCGACGGCTGGCAAGTGGCGTCAGCGCTTCCTGGACTTTGGTCTCGACGGCCTGCTCGACGAGCCACGTCCGGGAACGCCGCGCAAGCTGAGCGACGAGCAGGTGGAACGGGTCTTGACTCGTACGCTGGAGAGCCAGTCCGCGGCGGCCACGCACTGGTCTACGCGTGACATGGCCAAGGCGTGCGGACTCAGCCAGTCCACCATCAGCCGCATCTGGCGCGCCTTTTCGCTCGCTCCCCATCGCTCCGAGACCTTCAAGCTCAGCCGCGATCCGCTGTTCATCGAGAAGGTGCGCGACATCGTCGGCCTCTATCTCGCACCGCCGGATCGTGCGCTCGTGCTGTGCGTGGACGAGAAGAGCCAGATCCAGGCGCTGGATCGCACCGCACCGCTGCTGCCGATGTGGCCAGGCCAGATCGAGCGGCGCACCCACGATTACCAACGCCACGGCACCACCAGTCTCTTCGCCGCGCTCGACACCCGCACCGGCAAGATTATTGGCCAGACCCAGCAGAGACATCGCTCCAGCGAGTTCCGCAACTTCCTCGACACCATCGAAAAGAACGTTCCCGCAGAACTGGACGTGCATCTGATCCTGGACAACTACGGCACGCACAAGACCCAGGCCATCCGCAACTGGCTGGCCAGGAGGCCACGCTTCCATCTCCACTTCACGCCAACCTCAGCCTCATGGCTCAACCTGGTAGAACGATGGTTTGCCGCGCTCACCGAAAAACAACTCCGGCGCGGCGTTCACCGCTCCACCAAAGAACTTCAAGACGCCATCGGCACCTTCATCCAGCACCACAACCAAGACCCAAAACCCTTCGTCTGGCACAAAACAGCCGACCAAATCCTTGACGCTGTCGCTCGCTTTTGTATAAGAACTTCAGACTCGGGACACTAGACGAACTGATATGGTGGAGGTAATTCGGCAGCCAACAAGAGACTTCCGGCAGCATCCTTCGCTGAGACTGTCGGCGTACCGATACCCCCCAGCGGCCACGCAATGCCAAGGGTCGGGTCATCCCAGCGCACACAGCGCTCACCCACAGGATGGTAGAAACGGGTGGTCTTATAGAGCACGCTAGCGGTTTCTGAAAGCACCAGAAAGCCGTGGCCAAACCCTTCGGGAATCCATAGACTCTCGATCTCTTCTCCCTTGAGATGTACGCCAACCCACTTGCCGAAGTCCGGCGAATCGGGGCGAAGATCGATGGCTACATCCCATATGTGTCCCGACAGGACACGAACCAGCTTGCCCTGCGGTTCGCCGAGTTGATAATGGAGACCACGCAAAACTCCCTTCCGCGAAAACGATTGATTATCCTGAACGAAGTGATCTGGCAGTCCTGCTGCCGAAAAATCTCGCGTGCTGAAGGCTTCGGAGAACCATCCGCGATCATCGCCATGCTTTTGGGAACGCACCAACTTTACATCCGGCAGGCTTGTGCTGAAGATCTGCATGTCTCATTCTAGCGTGTCGAACGCCACGTACCAAAGGGCCAACATGTCGCCCACTACGAGAGTAGGGTCTTCATGTTTCAGGGGGGCCTGCACCCGCAATGCAATGTCTGGTTCACGAGAGGAAGAGCATCGCAAGCAGGTATCGAAATAACGGAAAATGGAGGATTCCTCATGAGTAGAGTTGTCCCAATATGGAACGGCTCATGACTTTTGCGGTGATGCCGATATAACAGTTGAAACACAATCATACAGAGATGACGATTCTGCAAAAGTATGGAGTCTCAGGCCATTACAATGAGGGATAAGATCGTTCCAAAGTTTGTACCCTTCCGGAATAAATCCATAGTGAGGGACTATGTACATCGGTGACGGTGCTACCAACCATCATCGTCACTGCCATATTCTTCTGGCTTCACTCCCTACCGATTTACACATTTGTAATATTCGATATT
>JAJZGF010000074.1 GCA_021805025.1 Acidobacteriota bacterium | reverse complement strand
ATATCGTCCGATGTGGTCTGGCCGGTCAGGGAGTCCAAAGCCCACAGCGCACGGTAGAGATCGATCAGAATCATCTCGTCGGGAATCTGTTTCGCGTTTGCGTGTGCGGCATCGTTCAGAGCGGCGCGCGCCGTGGCGATGGCTTGCTGGTGGCGCAGGTTGGTGAGCATTCCCGGCTCAGAGGCGGCGCCGCCGGTGGCCAGCGTAAGGATGCGCGCGCGCAGTGCGGCGATGCCTTGGCCAGTAAGAGCCGATGTTGCCATGGTGTCGATGCCCAAGCCTCCGATTGCCTTTTCATGCGCGCCCACCGCATCTGTTGCGGCCAGGTCGCATTTGTTGATTGCGAAAACTGCAGGGCGTCCTGCCACCGCTGCCAGCAGGCTGTGCTCCTCAACGTTGAGCGGCTGCGTCGCATCCAGAACCACAAGCACCAGCGCGGCGTCGGCCAGCGCCTCACGACTACGCGCTATGCCCATCTGCTCGGCCTCTTCCTCGGCCTCACGCAGTCCGGCTGTGTCCACGAGTTCCAGCGGAATGCCGTCGAGTGAAATGCGTTCTGTGACGGGGTCGCGCGTGGTGCCGGGACTGGCGGTGACAATAGCGCGGTCCCGCTCAACTAGTCGATTGAAGAGCGAGCTCTTGCCGGCATTCGGCCGGCCCACAATGGCGAGCGTCAGCCCGTCATGCACAATGCGGCCGCGCGCAAAGGAGGCATCGAGCGCCGCCAGCGGAGGGGCAAGCTCATCAAGGCGGCGCGCAATCTCGGCCTGCGAAGTGACCTCCACATCGTCTTCTGCGAAATCGATGCCGGCCTCCAACTGCGCAATCAGTTCCACGAGCGCCTGCTTGATGGGCTGCACGCGCAGGCTGAGTGCGCCGCCCATCTGGCTGGCGGCCTGCCGAGCCTGCGTGAGCGTGTGAGCCTCGATGAGATCACGGACGGCCTCTGCCTGCGTCAGGTCGAGCTTGCCGGCCAGGAATGCGCGCTCGGTGAATTCGCCTGGCTCGGCTAGCCGCGCGCCAAGCTCAAGTGCGCGGCGCAGGAGCAGATCGAGCACCACAGGCGAGCCATGCGCGGCAATCTCTACCAGATCTTCTCCGGTATAAGAGTTGGGTGCGGCAAACCATGTGACCAGCGCTTCGTCAATGCACCCGCTTCCGGCCTCAGGAGTGTCCAGCACGTTTGCCAGTCGCGCGCGCGCATGTTCCAGAGGGCCGCGAAGGGAAACAACTTGCGCCGCGATGGAAGCAGCCAGGGAACCGCTCAGTCGCACAATGCCGATTCCGCCTCGCCCCGGCGGCGTGGAGATTGCGGTGATGGTGTCGGTCGTTGTTGCAGGCTGCATCATGGGCTGCCTACAGTCTAGAGGGTTTGGCGTGCGATGAGGTGCCCGGACCCACGGGGTGACTGCAAAAACGTTTTAGCAGAAGCATTGAACGAATATATAATGCGGTTGTAATCGCAATATCAATTTCGGGCCGACTTTGTATTGCACCGCGTTGCGTTGTCTGGCGCGTCGGTGTTACGGGCGATGGGATAAGCACAGATGAGGAATACGTTTTCGTCCTTCGGGGCCACGGGCAAGCTGCGGTCGACATGCGGTCGCGGGCTTGCCTGGATACTTGCTCTTGCCGTTCTGTTTGGATGCTTTGCCGCGAATGCACAACAGAATGACCAACTGGTTTTGCGCGGCATCCTGCGCGATGGCGGCGGTGCACCTATCACGGGCGCCACCGTCGCATTGAAGAGCGACAAGGCGACTGCGCAGGTCAATACCCGGCCGGACGGCACATTCCAGTTTGCGCCCCTACCCGCGGGCCAGTATCGGCTGACGGTTCAAATCAACGGGAACACGATTGAATCCGCGCAGGCCATGGAGCTAGCTGCCGCCACTCAATCCGCGGTGCTCACCCTCTCCAGCCGCGGAGAGCTCACCGTGGCAGCCCTCAAGGGTGCGGATGAGGCCTCAACCGGCGGCGAGCAGCTTTCAGGTCAGGCCGTCAGCTCGCTGCCCCTGAACAAGCGTGACTTCAGCTCCTTGCTTTTGTTGGCCGCAGGCACGATGACCGATACCAACGGCGCTACGAATTTCACCGCGCAGTTCGCCATCAACGGCCAGCGCGGCGTGGAGGCGACTTTCGCCATGGATGGCGCCGACATCAGCGATCCGGAGATGGGCGGCGCCACCTTTACCAACTTCGACGTAGATGCCGTGGAAGAGATTCAATCCAGCACGGGCTGGATGCCGGCAGAGATAGGGCGCGGCGCATCCGGTTTTACGAACATCGTGACGCGTTCCGGCGCCAGTGGTTTTCATGGCTCGGCTTTTGAGTTTGTGCGCAACTCAGCCTTTGACGCGCGCAACTATTTTGATCACGCCACGCCTGCCTTTCCGGGGCGCATTCCTCCTTTCCGTCGCAATGAGTTTGGCTTTACCAACGGTGGGCCAATCTATCTGCCGCATGTGTACGACGGCCGCAAGCGAACCTTCTATTTCGGCCAGTATCAAGGATTCCGCCAGGTTCTGGGCACCACGCAAGTGATGCCCGTGCCCACGGCCCTCGAGCGCACCGGAACGGATACGGTCACGTATTCCGATGGTTCGACCGACACACTGAATGTGCCGGTCAATCCCAGCATTGCCGCCATCCTGGCTCGCTATCCGCTGCCCAATCTAGCATCGGGCGCGTATCAGGACCGCACCTACGCAACGCCCTCGAAGGTAACGACCAATGCCGACCAGTTTTCTCTACGCATCGATCATGCCTTCTCGCCCAAAGACCAGTTCTTTGCACGATTCAACTACGACAATCTGACGGGCCCGACGACGAACCCGGACCAGACGGCTATCGCCCCGGAGTTTGGTGTGCAGTATATCGATCACCAGCGCAACGTGGTTGGCACCTATACGCGCACGGTGTCGCCACGTCTGGTTCTGGAATCACTGTTCAGCATCACACGCACCACGCCGGGATTCCCCACCAGCGACTATACGGACCCGGCGGTCAAGTTCAACGACGGTCTCTTTGAGCCTTTCAATGCGGCGGGTGGCTCGGTGATGCAGGCCTACGGTAATCTCTTTCAGGGCCGGCAGACTCTCTCCTACACCACGGCACGGCACGTGGTGAAGGCTGGCGTTGAAGCGCGCCTTAATCGCGACACCACCTACTTTGGTACAAGCCCCAACGGCGAGTACGACTTTGGCGGCGGAACGGCCTATGCAACTGAGGCGATTCCTTCGCAAAGCGGCAATCATAACATCGCTGTCGGCGATCCGCTGCCGGACACACTTTCCAGCTTTCTTTCCGGCAGCCCGTTCGTGTACACGGTGGGCATTGCCTCTCCGCCCTTCTCGGGTGGCCAACACATCGGCCCGGCTGCCATCAACCGCAACAACGTCAGCGTCTGGCTGCAGGACACGTGGAAAGTCACCCCAAGATTCACTCTCGACTATGGACTGCGTTGGGAGCTTTACACGCCGATCAGCGAGCGCGCGCACCGCACCGCCGGCTTCCAGAACGTGAACGGGAGCCAGCAGTATGTCGTCGACCCCCAGCCGGGTTATCGCACCAATTGGAATGGCTGGGGTCCTCGCGTCCAGACGGCGTGGGAAGTGACCCACAACCTGCAGGTCCATGCCGGTGGAGCGATCACCGTCATCCCACCGAATATCTGGCAGGACAACTTCCTTACCGGATCCACACCCTTCGTGGTGTATCCGCGTCTGGTCGCGGCCTCGACTGCGCCGATTCGCTATGGGTTCCAGATCACGCCCGCGCAGTTGCCCAAAGTGTATTCGTCCAGCGGCCAGGTACTGTTCGCCGGCGGCGCGTCAACTGCAATCTCGCCAAATACCGTGATGGATGTCGACCGGTACGAAAAGGACATGGCGGCTCTCACGCCGAGCCATGTGGTCAGCGCTCTGAACCTGAGCGGCATTGATCCATCGTTTGGCAACGCAACTTTGTTTACATGGACGGCTGGGTTCGAGCGTAAGTTCGGCAATCTGACGGCGGACGCGAACTATGTGGGCACCGCCGCGGAAAAGCTGCCGCGTTATAGCTTCCCTAACGCTTATCCTGGCGCTTACCCTGGATTTGCTCCACATACCCAGTTCGATAGCTCGGGAAATGTTATTGGCGGCTTCGGCGTGGAGAATGTTATCGTCGCGGATTCTCACTCCACCTATCATGCACTGCAAACTTCTCTCGCAGGCACGATCGGGCACGGTGGCCCCGGTCTTCAGGCAAGTTATACCTGGAGTAAGTCGATCGACGATACGAGCCAGGTTCTCGGCGGCACGGGAGCAACCGGCGCAGTAACCTCCGGATTCTCGCAGAACCCCTACGACACCCATCCGGAAAAGGGCCCGTCAACCTTTGATGTGACCCACGCGTTCAGCCTGAGCCTTGCGCAGGACTTGCATGTGCAAGACATAGGCTTTCTTCATTTCATCGGCAGGACGATGACGGAAGGCTGGGAGATGCTAAGCATCTCCAGCATCAACTCGGGGTTGCCGTTCACGGTCTACTCGGGTATTCAGCAAACCGGCTATGGATCCAACGGCGTCGACCGCCCCGACCAGATCGCCACGCCGCAACTCTCCACCGCGCGCAAGACCCGTGAAGACTATTTTGGCCAAGGCGCGAACAACGCGACGGATTTCTTCTCGATTCCAATTAACATCCCCGGCGGCACAGGTCCCAATCAAGGCCGCTTCGGCACCCTGGGCCGCAATACATTCCGCGGGCCGGCATATTATGACTTTGACTTTGCGTTTATCAAAGACACGCCCTTTGGTCACCGCAAAAGCGGCATCGAACTCACCGACCTGCAGTTCCGCGCGGAACTGTTTAATCTCTTCAACATCGTGAACATGGGGTTGCCGGCCAACATTCTCAACGGCTCCGGCTTCGGCGAGATCAGCAAGACGGCAGGCACCTCGCGGCAGATTCAGTTCTCGCTCAAACTGATCTATTAGCTTCAGCATTTCCCCGCCGCTGTATTTCCTCTCTGTTATAAAGGGTGCGGAACGCAGACCCGTTTTAGTTGCGGGCTATTGGGAGCACAGATGAAGCTTACTCGGATCACATTTCTCGTGCGCTTGTCGCTGGTTGCCACGCTTGCACTCGCCACACTTCCCTCGTCGGCGCAGCAGCCACACCCGCTAAAGGCCGCTGTTGGCAAGCTAGATCTCAACCCGGTCAAGCCGGAATCGGTGGGCTTCTCAAGCGAGCGCCTGGAGCGGCTGCACACACTCATGGAAGACGCAGTAAAGCGCCAACAGGTCGCGGGCGTGGTCACCCTCCTCGCGCGCCACGGCAAGGTGGTGGACTACCGCGCCTACGGCATGAGAAACATCGCGAGCAGCACGCCGATGACCACAGACACGATCTTCCGCGACTACTCGATGACGAAGCCTGTGACTGCTACCGCAATGATGATTCTCTACGAGCAGGGAAGGTGGCTGCCAAGCGATCCAATCTCGAAGTACATTCCCGAGTTTGCGCACCTGAAGGTGTATGCAGGGACAGGCGCGGATGGAAAGGTGATTCTGGAGGACCCGGTGCATCCCCCGACGATGCATGAACTGATGACGCACACGGCGGGATTCACGTATGGCATCTTTGGCGATACGCCGGTGGACAAAATGGTGCGCGATGCAGACCTCTTTCAGTCAAAGGATCTGCACGAGTTCATCACGAAGCTGGCGGGGCTGCCGCTGCTGTATCAGCCTGGCACCAAGTGGGTTTACTCAGTATCAATGGACATCCAGGGCTACATTGTGGAGAAACTCTCGGGCAAGACACTGCCGGAGTTCGATCGGGACGAGATCTTCAAACCTCTGGGCATGAAGGATGCGGGCTTCTACGTGCCGGAGGACAAGTGGCAGCGGTTTGCCAAGGTCTACTGGGTGACCGATACGGGAGGACTCTCGGACCACGGACCGCAGACGGTGAACCGGCGCGACTTTGCGCATGAGCCGAGTCTGCCCTCGGGCGGCGGCGGCATGGTGTCGACGGCGGAGGACTACTACCGCTTTGCGACGATGCTGCTGGAGGGCGGCCAGCTTGGCGGGCAGCGGATTTTGTCGCCGGCGACGGTGCATCTGATGAGCTCGAATCATCTGCCGCCGAGCCTGCTGACGGGCCAATTCAAGATTGGCACGCAGGTCATGCGGCCGGGGTTCGGCTATGGTTACAACTGCGCGGTGGTGTATGACCCGCCCACGGCGGATCTGCCGGAGGGCAAGGGCACCTTTTTCTGGGATGGCGCGGCGGGCACGTGGTTCTGGATTGACCCGACGAACGACATTGTGTTTGTGGGCATGATCCAGCGCATGGGTGCGAAGCCGACGAGCGAGAACCTCCAGTACCTGAGCCGCAGCGTGGTGTATGGCGCGCTGGTGGATCCGGCGAAGTAGCAGAGCGGCGGCATCGGACCAGGAACGTTCGGCGCGCGGTTTGCGGTGTGACCGGATGGTACACTCCACGAGCGGAGTAGCGGATGCGCGCAACAAAACTGGAATTTCGCCTGCGGTTCGTGATCATGGTGGTGATTGTGGGCCTGGGCTTCTGGTCCCCGTGGATTGAAGCGTGGAGCATTGGGCAGCGCATTCCGCTGCTGGAGTGGCTGGCGCTGGAGGTGAGCCGCGCCGGGCTGCTGCCTTTCACGGTGGCGTCGCCTGCGGTGGTGGCGATTGCCTCGCTGCTGGCCCTGACAGCCGCGGTGCTGCGCGTGAGCGGGACGGCTTATCTGGGCGCGTCCACAATGCTCGATGCACGGATGCAGGGTGACAGAGTGGTGGCGAGCGGACCGTATCGCTTTGTGCGCAACCCGCTGTATCTCGGCACTCTCTTTATGATGGCGGCGATGGGGTTTGCGATGCCGCCAACGGGCGCGGCCTTCACGCTGGTGCTGGTGGGCATTTTCCTCGTCCGGCTGATTCTGGCCGAAGAGGCGCATTTGACGGCACAGATGGGCGAGACGTACCAGGCGTATCTGCGCGCTGTGCCGCGTCTGGTGCCGCGGCTGCGAACGCATGTGGAGTCCGGCGAAGGGAAGCCGCACTGGGTGCGCGCGGTGCTGAATGAGCTGGCGCCGATTGGGGTGTTCATTGCGCTGAGCTGCTTCTCGTGGACGTATAACAACGAGACGATTCTGCGGGCGATCCTGGTGTCGTTTGGCGCGTCGCTGGTGGTGCGCGCGTTGATGCAGGAGTCGAAGGCGGGGCAGGCTGCAGCGCAGTAGGAGCTGAGGCGGATTGTGGAGAGGCACGTAAAAGCGAAAAGGGAGAGCGGCGCAAAGGCCTCTCTCCCCGTTTCTGTCCGCAGTCCGGGTTGCTACTTCTTGGGGGGGGCGATGGTGTCCTTGGCGGACTTGGCCACGCGGAACTTGACCACGGTCTTGGCCTTGATCTTGATGGCCGCGCCGGTCTGGGGGTTGCGGCCCATGCGAGCCTTGCGCTCAGCCTTTACCAAACGGCCGATGCCGGGGATTACGAAAACGCCGTTCTTCTTGGTTTCCTTGATGGCGGTCTCCGCCAGCATGTCCAGGAAGGCAGCGGATTGCTTGTTGGTCAGTTGCAGCTTTTCGGCCATGTGCCGCGTCAGAGCGGTCTTGGTCATTCCAGTTGCCATGTGATGTTCTCCTTCTGGGCTTGCCCTCGGGGCAGCCGGTGTTGCCTGGGCTTCCTTCGCGTATCGCGTTCCGCATGGAGGCCGTGCCGACGAGGCAACGTTCGCACAAAACCCCTGTATTCATGCGGGTTCTTCAGAACCCCGTCGTTCGTAACAATGACCCTTCAGGGTAGGCAAAGTCAATGGGAAAACGCGGGATTTCCACAGTTTTCTTAGGGTTTTCTGCTATTTGTCCCGTTTTTGCCCTGTTTTTACCGGGTTTTAGGGGATTTCGCTCCGCTAACCCGCTTCGGAGGGCCTTAAATCAACGCGCGGCGCAACGTCTCAGCGCAGTCCGAAGAGCACCGTTTTCCTGGGCGCGAGCGCCGCAGCAAGGGGCGTGTTGAGCGCGTCCACCACCGGCGCAGCCAGCTTGAAGTGGCGGATCAGCGAAGCGGCAATTCCGGGCTCAAGCGCCGCCGCGGCGGGGAGAGTCGTGCTTAGCCCCCATTGGCGGCAGCGGATTAGGTCCAGTGCCGGGTGATCGCAGGGGAAGCCCTTGGGAGGTCGTGTAAGCGGGTTTCCTTCAAATTCGCTGAAGGTCTTGCGGATCGCCGCCGTCTGCAAGACCTTGCGAAACTCGGCGTGATGGTCAAGCAACCAGTGGCGTATCGCGGCCAATTGATCCTTCTCCGGCATGTAGGCGCCGGCGGCGATGATGACTTCCTTGGTGCTGACGTGGAAGTAGTAGCCCGCGCCGGAAGTCTTTTCCAGGCCTTGATGGGACCACCACGCTGCCACGTGCGTTTTGTAGGGCCGCTTGTCGTTGCTGAAGCGCGTATCGCGATAGATGCGGAACAGACTCTTTTCGGCAGGCCGCACGTGGCTGGGCGCAAAGTCCAGCATTGCGTCCGTCACCTTGCGAATAATCGCGAGCATCGGCTCTTTCAGTTCGGCCTCGAACTGCGCCTTGCGCGGCGTGAACCACTCGCGGTCGTTGTGCCGGGCCAGATTGCGCAGAAAAGTCAGAGCGGCGGGGCGAAAGTAGGGAACGGCCGGTGTGGAAGCGGGTTTTGTCACGCGAGCCATGATGCAAACAGTCTATCGGATGACCTTGAGCGCGCCGCGGAACAGCCCGTCGAAGTCTCCGGCAAGCGCCTTGTCTTTCTCTACGGCCTGCTGAATGGCCTTCTCCGCGGCGGGACGCTGGTAGCCGAGGTTTACAAGCGCGGAGAGAACGTCTTCCACGGCAGCGCCCCGGACGGCTGTGGGAGCGGGGGCGACGGCGAAGTCCTCGAGCTTGTCTTTCAACTCGACGACGAGGCGCTCGGCGAGTTTTTTGCCGACGCCGGGGATGCGCGTCAACTGCGCGTGGTCCTGTGCGCGGATAGCCTGCACTGTGCGCTCCGGCGACAGGCCGCTGAGCATCTTGATGGCGAGTTTGGGGCCGACGCCGCTGACGGTAATCAATCGTTCAAAGAGGCGCTTCTCTTCGCGCTCGAGGAAGCCGAAGAGGGCGATGGCGTCGTCGCTGACCTGGGTGTGGATGTAGAGCGCGGTCTCGGCGCCGAGCGAGGGCAGTGCGGTGAAGGTGGGCACGGAGATGGCGACGTCGTAGCCGACACCGGCGGCCTCAACGATGGCCTGGCCGGGTTCTTTGTGGATGAGCTTGCCGCGCAGGTGAGCGATCATTGCTTGCTATTGTAGAAGCCCCATGCGCCTGGCGACGTGCTCCAGGGTTTCCAGGGCGCGGTCCATCTGCGCTCGGGTGTGTTCGCTGGTGAGGATGAGGCGGATGCGGGCTTTGCCTTCTGGAACGGTGGGGAAGGCGATGCCGGTGCCCATGACGCCTTCGTCGAAGAGCGCGCGGCTGAATTCCATGGCCGCGCGTCCTTCGCCCACGATGATGGGCGTAATCGGCGTCTGCGTCGCGGGCGTGGTGACCCCGCCGATGTTGAAGCCCAGCTTATGCAGCGCGCCCTGGAAGTAGTGTGTGTTGTCCCACAGCCGCTGAATGCGCTCCGGCTCAGCCTCGAGAATGTCGAAGGCGGCGATGCAGGTGGCGGCGACTGACGGCGGATGCGAGGTGGAGAAGAGGAACGGGCGCGCGCGGTGGTAGAGGAAGTCGATAAGATCCTTTGACCCGCAGACGTAACCGCCGAGCGCGCCGATGGCCTTGGAGAGCGTGCCGACCTGAACATCGACGCGGCCATGCATGCCGAAGTGGTCGATGCTGCCGCGGCCGTTGCGGCCCAGCACGCCGGAGGCATGGGCGTCGTCGACCATCATGATGGCTCCGTATTTTTCGGCCAGGGCCGCCAGCTTGTCCACCGGCCCGATGTCGCCGTCCATGGAGAAGACGCCGTCGGTGATGACCAGCTTGTGGCGCGGTTCGTTGGCGACCTCTTTGAGCAGCTCTTCGCAGTGGGCGACATCTTTATGGCGGAAGACCTTGATTTTGGCGCGGGAGAGGCGCGCGCCGTCGATGATGCTTGCGTGGTTGAGCTCGTCGGAGAGGATGAAGTCCTCTTTGCCGAGGATGGCGCTGACGGTGCCGGCGTTGGCGGCAAAGCCGCTCTGGAAGACGACGCAGGCCTCGACGTTTTTGAAGCGGGCGATGCGCTCTTCGAGCTCCATGTGGATGCGCATGGTGCCGGCGATGGTCCGCACCGCGCCCGACCCGACGCCGTAGGTGCGCGTGGCGGCGATGGCGGCCTCGATGAGCTTGGGGTGGTTGGCCAGGCCGAGGTAGTTGTTGCTGGCGAGGTTGATGACTTCGCGGCCGTCGTAGTGGCAGACCGGGGCCTGCTGGTCCTCGAGCACGCGCAGGCGGAAGTGCGTTCCTTTGGCCTTGAGTTCGTCGAGTGCGGCGGTGAGATAGGCGAGTTGCGGGCGGGTAGCGGTCTCAGGCATGGCGTTGCACCTCAAAGAGAAAGCATAGCGCGGCGCGACCCGGAAGCGTGTGTGAGGAGCGGCATTGAGGTGCGGGATGGTCGGGGGCAGGCTCGGCGCGGTGCGGCCGGCTCATGCGAGGAACCAGTCCCACTGCTGCTGTGTGAGCGGGACGACGGAAAGGCGGCCGATGACGAGCAGCGGCGATCCGGCGAAGAGGGGTTCGGCCTTGATGGCGGCGAGGGTTTTGGGGTGCCTGAGGCGCTTGCCGGCTTTGACCTTGACGAGGGGCACCTTGGGGTCGGTGGGGTCGACGCTGAGGACGGTGCCGGTGCCGACGGCGGTGCGCTCGTCGCCGGTGTGGTAAAAGATCCACTTCGTGGCGGGCTTCATTTCGCGCAAGTGCTTGACGGCGGTGGGGTTGGTGACGCCATCCCAGATGGTTTCCTTGTCGCGGAGGAAGTCGTCGAAGGAGTACACGTCGGGCTCGGTCTTGAAGAGGAAGCAAGGCATGGGGGCAGGATACATGAGGCGCGGCGCGGGAGGCGGTGCAGGAGCAGTGATGGTTAGCCGATGATCAGCCGACAATCTAAACTTCTTCGGTCAAATTAACCCTCGGCAGGTTTGAAGAGACAATGCCTCTCCACCTTCTGCAGAAAAATTAGCGCGAATAAGCAAAAAAGATCAAACAAGGTCACGTCGATACCTCGTCCTCGCACCTGAGACGTCACCCAACTTGGCAACTCCGGCAAAAGGTAGGGCATTCCCCAAGCCGCAAGAAGCATAAAAGCAAGGAACTCCAAATGCATAACGAGAACACCGAAAGGTGAGCGTGCATTTTCCGTAGTGATTATTAATGGTCCGTCTCGTGATAGGTCGTTGCGAAACACGGCGAAGGTGTATACCGTTGCAACGACCAAGAAGCCGATCCATGAGAAGTTCATCATTGGATCGTCAACCGGTGGACCGACGAATACCGCACCGGCCTCAATCGCTCTCTTCATGCTCGACGATATTTCCATTGTCAATACTCTATTCGAATGCACCTCGAATTTCGGATTGCTGTATATAGGCTTTCAGTCTCAAAGCGGCATTCAATCTTCAGGCGCAGGTTCGGCGTCACGAAGCTGCCTTATCCAATCCGGATCGGCTTCATACATCGCGTCGCCGACGTCAGTCTGGTGCGCACCCCTATTAAGTAGTTCGCGAGTCAGCTGTCGCCCTCTAATTGGTCCAATAGGTGACCAATCTTCGCCAACCTCTGGAGGAGTCGCGTAGACCGAATAGAGGTCATCTGAAATTCTCACGATCTTGAGCACTATGCTATTCTCCGCATTGCTGAAGCCGTATTCAATTGTAGCTAGCGGATGATTCCTGCAGGTAACGGATTCGCCGTCAATATTGAACCAGCAAGAAATGCGCCTTTCGACGGCATCGCAGTGTTATTGGGGCTTATCGGGAAACTGCGCCAGGACTCGGAGTCTGGTTCGGATCCGTGCAAGGCCGTTACAATCTAAAGAATATGATTCGTTTTTCAACTGCGGGGGAGTCGCACGGCGAGGCGCTGGTTGCGCTGGTGCAGGGGATGCCGGCTGGGGTGCCCGTGGACCTGGACTTTGTAGACCGCGAACTGTGGCGGCGGCAGCAGGGCTATGGCCGCGGCGGGCGCATGAAGATCGAGACCGATAAGGCCCACGTGCTGAGCGGGGTGCGGCACGGCAAGACGATCGGCTCGCCCATTGCCATTGAGATTGTGAACCGCGACTGGAAGAACTGGGAGGAAAAGCTGCCGGTGGAGACGGGCGACGTTTCCAAGCATCAGGCGGTGGCCTCTCCGCGGCCGGGGCACGCAGACCTTGCGGGAGCGCTGAAATACAACTTTCCCGACGCACGCTATGTGCTGGAGCGGGCATCGGCGAGGGAGTCGACGGCGCGGGTGGCGGCGGGCGGGTTTGCCAAGCTGATGCTGCGGCACCTGGGCATTGAGATTGCGAGCCATGTGATTCGCGTGGGCCGCGTGGAGCTGGAGCGCGCAGCGACGTGGGAAGAGATTCAAGCAGTGGCCGAGCGCGGCGAGATCGAGTTGAGCTGCGTGGATGCCGAGACCGAGGCGCGCATGAAGGGCGAGGTGGAGCATGCCTCGCGCACGGGCGACACGGTGGGCGGCGTCTTTGAGGTGGTGGCGCACGGGGTTCCGGCAGGGCTGGGCACCTATGCCAACTGGGATGAGCGGCTGGACGGGCTGCTGGCGTGGAGCGTGATGAGCCTGCAGGCGGTGAAGGCCGTGGAGATTGGGCGCGGCGTGACGGCGGCGGAGTCGTTTGGGTCCGCGGTGCATGACGCGATTCACTATGCGGCGCAGGCGACGGAGAAGCCGACGCGCTTTACGCGCGAGCAGAACAATGCGGGCGGCGTGGAGGGCGGCATCTCAAACGGCGAGGATATCGTGGTGCGCGGCTACCTGAAGCCGATTTCGACGCTGCGGCGGCCGCTGGAGTCCGTGCGCTTTGACACCCGCGAGGTGACGAGCGCAAGCTACGAACGCAGTGATATTTGCGTGGTGCCGGCGGCGGGCGTGGCGGCGGAGGCGATGGTGGCGATGACGCTGGCCAATCTGGCGCACGAGAAATTCGGCGGCGATTCGGCGCTGGAGATGAAACGAAATTTCGATGGGTACATCGAACAGATACGGAGATTTTAAGTAGAACGAGATGATTCTGAAGATTGTGAAGTATCCGGACCCGGTGTTGCAGCAGCCGGGGGAGCCGGTGACGGAGTTCAACGGCGAGCTGAAGAAGTTTGCCGACGACATGTTTGAGACGATGTATGCCTCGCAGGGAATTGGCCTGGCGGCACAGCAGGTGGGCGTGGCCAAGCGCGTGACGGTGATTGATCTGAGCGGGGGCAAGGAGCCGGAGAAGAAGCTGGTGCTTGTGAATCCGGAGATTATCTTTCGCGAGGGGCGGCAATATGAGGAAGAAGGCTGCCTGAGCTTTCCGGAGATTCGCGAGAAGGTGGTGCGCGCGCTGAAGGTGCGCGTGCGCGCGCAGGACTTGAATGGCAAGTGGTTTGAGATGGACGGCGAAGAGCTGCTGTCGCGGGCGTTTCAGCACGAGATCGATCATCTGGACGGGATGCTATTCATCTTCCGCATGAGCGCGCTGAAGCGCGACCTGAACCTGCGCAAGATTCGCAAGATGCAGCGCGAAGGAACGTGGTAGCCCTTCCATGACAAGACAGGTAAGGCTGGTTTTCTGCGGCACACCCCGCTTTGCTGTGCCCACTCTGGAGGCCTTGCTGGCGGCGGGGCACGAGATTCCGCTGGTGGTGACGCAGCCGGACCGGCCGGTGGGGCGCGCGCAGGAGATGACGGCACCGCCGGTGAAGCAGACGGCGCTCGAAGCCGGACTGGCTGTAACGCAGCCAGAGAAGATTCGCAACAACGAGGAGTTTCGCGCGCGGCTGGAGGCGATTGCGCCGGACGCGATTGTGGTGGTGGCCTACGGGCGCATCATTCCGCCGTGGATGCTGGCGCTGCCGCGGCTGGGGTGCATCAACCTGCATGCCTCGCTGCTGCCCAAGTATCGCGGGGCTGCGCCGATCCAGTGGGTCGTGGCGATGGGCGAAACGGTGACGGGCAATACGACCATGCTGCTGGAAGAGGGGCTCGATACGGGGCCGATTCTGCTGCAAGAGACGATGACGATTGGACCGGAGCAGACAGCGGCGGATCTGTTTGAGGTGCTGGCCGAAGCGGGCGCACCGCTGATGGCGGAGACATTGGCGGGCCTGGACGCGGGGCGCATCCCGCCGCGCAGGCAGGATGACGCGCAGGCGACGCTGGCTCCGTTGCTGGACCGGGAGGATGGGCGCATGGACTTCGCGGCGCGCACTGCGGCGGAGTTGAAGAATCGCTGGCGCGGCTTTCAGCCATGGCCCGGTGCGTTCACGTCGCTGGATGGAAAGAAGTTGATCGTGCATCGCATGGATGCGGTGGAGGCGGCGGAGGATTTGGTGGCCGAGCCGGGGACGATGCGCGTCTTGGATCACCGCCCGCTGGTGGCTTGCGCGCAGAACACATGGCTGGAGCTGGTCGAGATTCAGTTGGAAGGCAAGAAGCGGCTTGGGGCTGCTGAATTTTTGCGCGGCATGCATCTTGCCGCGGGCGCGCGGCTGGGCGGATGAAGCGCGCGTCTGCAGGGTCTCCGGCGCGCAAGGCGACCTTCACCATTCTCATGGCTGTCGAGTCGGGCCAGCCCCACTCGGATGATTTGCTGCGCGGCAAGGCAGTCGATGCGCTTTCTCCGGCGGATTGCAATCTGGCAACGGCTCTGGTACTGGGCGTGCTGCGCTGGCAGATTCTACTCGACCAGCAGATTCAGGCATTTCTTGCGCGGCCCCATGCAAAGCTGGACACAGAGGTGCGCGTTGCGCTGCGGATGGGAGCGTTCCAACTGCTGCACATGGATCGCATCCCTGCGCACGCCGCGATAGACGAGAGCGTGGAGCTGGTGAAGCAGGCAGGACATCGCTTCGCCTCCGGCATGGTAAACGCGGTGCTGCGCAAGCTGGCGCAGCAGCCCCGCGAGGAATTGCCAGCAGCGACGGCAGCCGAGATTGCGAGAAAATATGCGCATCCTGCGTGGATGGTGGGGCGCTGGGCGCAGCTCTATGGATTGGATGCAGCGCAAAGAATCTGTATACATGGACAGAGCCAGCCTGAGCTTGCGATTCGCTTGAAGAGTCCAGAAGTGGAGAGAGAACTGCTCGATGCAGGCATTCATGTTGCGCCCGGCCAACTGCTCAGTGCAGCGCGCATGGTGGCTGCGGGCGACGTGCCTGCATTGGTGGCATGGCGCGAAGGGCGCGTGCGCTTGCAGGATGAGGGCTCGCAACTGGTGGCGGAGATTGCGGGACGCGGGGATGCGATTCTGGATTGCTGCGCGGCGCCCGGCGGCAAGACGCTGATTCTTGCGGAACGCAATCCGCAGGCGCGCATTGTGGCATGCGAGTCCAGCCCGCCGCGGCTGACGCAGTTGCGTCAGCGCCTGACCCCGCAGGACGCACAGGTAGAGTGCAGGCAGGCGGATGCAACGCTGCTGGCCGATGATGCGGTGTATGACGTCGTGCTGGCGGATGTGCCGTGCAGCGGAACGGGAACACTGGGGCGCAATCCGGAGATTCGGCACCGGCTGCGCGCGGAAGATTTGCCGCGCCAGACGGAACGCCAGCGGGCGATTCTGGCCGCGGCGTTGCGCGCAGTGCGACCCGGCGGGCGCGTGGTCTACTCCACCTGCTCGCTGGAGCCGGAGGAGAATGAGCAGGTGGTTGCGACCGTGCTGGCGGAGCGCAGGGATGTCCGCCTGATTCCCGTGCAGGACCGCATTGAGCAGTTGCGCAGCGAGGGAATTGTGATGCGCGGCAGTTTGGAGCGGCTGCGCGATTGTGCGACTCCTGAAGGCTATCTGCGGCTATTGCCCGCAACATTTCATACGGATGGATTCTTCATTGCAGTGATGGAAAGAACGCTGTGAGCGCAGACTGATCTTTTGGGCCAGCCGCGCAAGTGTATCTGCGTGAATTTGCAGGCAGGGTTATTCCGGGTTAAGGCGCAGCATGGCGTAGTCCTTGCCCAGCATTGCGCAGAGCGCCTCCACGACCAGTTCGTGATCCCGGCGCTGCGGCAGGCCGGAGACGGTAGCAGAGCCCACAATGCCTGCGCCCGCCACCGTGAGCGGGAATGACCCGCCATGGGTTGCATAGTCGGACAAGGCCAGGCCCTGTGACTCGTAGATGGAGTCCTTCTTCAGCTTGTCTTTGAGGCCGATGGCGTAGGAGCTGCGGAGGAAGCGCGCGACGACGTTGGATTTGCGGCGCACCCACTCGACGTTGTCGGGCGTGGTGCCTTCCAGCGCGGTGTAAAAGAGCGGCTGGCCGAAGCGGCGCACGTCAATGACCACCGCAAGGCTGCGCTCGACGGCCATGGTGCGCAGCCTCATACCGAGCTGCCAGGCCATCTCTTCATCGAGTCGCGGCAACAGGAGCTCCCGCTCCTGCAGTGCGATGCGCTCCAGATCCTCTTGCAAGCCCATGCGGTCATTCCTTTCCTGCTCCTGCCATCATACTGCGATGAGAGTGCCGCTTTGGGTGAGGCCTAACCCTCTGTGCTTTCCTCGATGGCCGGGCTGGATTGCGGCACAATGCCCAGGCGCTGGTAGATGGGCCGCATCTCGGTGCGAATTGCAGCGAGCCGCGTCCAGAACCATACGGCACCAAGGATGCAGGCGACTCCGCTGACGATGACGGTGCGCGGCGCGCCGATGGCGTGTGCGAGCGTGCCGGCGAGCAGGCTGCCGAAGGGCGCCATGCCAACGAAGGCCATGGTGTAGTAACTCATCACGCGGC
>JAJZGF010000073.1 GCA_021805025.1 Acidobacteriota bacterium | reverse complement strand
CGAAGCGGGCGTCCATCGTGCCGCTCAACTTATCGAAGCGGGCGTCCATCGCATCGAAGCGGGCGTCCATCGTGCCGCTCAACTTATCGAAGCGGGCGTCCATCGCATCGAAGCGGGCGTCCATCGTGCCGCTCAACTTATCGAAGCGGGCGTTCATCTCGTCGCGCACGCCCCTGATGCTGGCACGATTCATGAGGATGCCGATGAGGATGACGAGGGTCTGAATTCCGGTTATAAGGAAGTCGTGCATTGGATCACTCAGCGTGATTGTACCTCGATTTCAACTGGAGCAAGGCTCCGGCAATTCGCAGATGGACTGATTCCGAGACGCGGATCGCGTTCGTCGAGCGCGGCCCCGGCAAAGACGGCAGACCGACGGATTCATAACCCGTAGGTCGAATTTTCATGATCTTCGGGTGTGCATCGGGATTTGCGCGGGCATGCTCATTGCTGCAGAGGCAGATGCGGGCCTGGAACGGATGTTTGCTTCGCCAGGCTGTCGCCAAAGGAGGAGATGTTCGGCGCCATGCCATCCGCGCCGGAGCAACGGGCGTTGCAAATCAGCGTAGAGGAGTCTCCTCATTTTGGTCTCTGGTCTTCCCCAGAGCTATTCGCGTTGCAACGCGCCTTGAGCATACAAAAAAACACTCCTGCGTTCAAGCCTCCGGCAAGCTGCCGTTGCTTGCGGACGTGGTTGTCTGTCCGACATTTTCGCAGTGACTGGAGGGTGCGGTTTTCTTTGAGGTAGCCATGGAGAGAGGGTAAGATTGTTCTTGCGTTTTGCCAATTCATATGTAATTTTATTAGCAATGGCCACTAATATCACTCCGCCTCTTTTTACGTGCGAGACCGATCCCGAGGTGATCGTCTCAGACCTGGAGCCTTTGCTGGGCGCTGTTTACGAGGCCTTTGAGGTCGCCACACCCCACATCGAGCAGCTCATCGAACGGGAAGGCTTCGAGCGGACGCCGGCTCTGTTCAGCCACCTGGTCCGGTGCAAGGCTAAGGCGCATCTGCGCGCTTTCGACTGCCGGGACGAGGAACAACCTCAGATCGAGCGGGTGATGCTCGACGGCCTGGCGCTCGAATACCGCGGACTTCGTTTCCGTATCCTGAAGGGCTCCGAGCTACCCGCCGCCCAAAGCAGCCAGCGTCAACGCTTCTATCAGCAGGAACTGCTGATCTGGACGCCGGACATGCCCGCGCCCGCTCTCCGGTCGCTCGTGATCCTCTGGGACACCGACAGCACCTGGCAGTTCAGCCATTTGTACCTTGTAGCACCGAAGACGGGCGACGAACGGACGGCGGAGGCATACTGGCAGATCGAAATCGACCATCCAGCCGAGGGCATCGCCTCTCAGCTGGGATCCGCGGGTCCGGACTCTGGCGACCTTGACAACGTGCGGCCGCGGTCAGCACCGTTGGTAGTGGGCAAGGGTGAATGATCTTCGGGGAAAGAGTGAAACAGGCGCGTGAGCTTCGCGGCTTCACGCAGACAAAACTGGCGGAACTGCTCAAAGTCACACAGGGGCGGATCGCGCAGATCGAAGGGGAATTCCGGGATGTAGCCGATTCGCTCATCGCGGAGATCGCCTACCATACGGATCTTCCCCTCTCTTATTTCAGCAAGGCGCCCGTGAACCGGTTGTCCGCCGGTTCGCTGCTCTTTCGGGCGCGGACTTCCATCAGCAAGCGGGAAGTGACGCAGTCGCTGCGCGACGCCGAGCATGTCTTCGGCCTGGCCGAGTCGATGGCGCGGGATCTGTATATCCCCGTTTCCATGAGGACGCTCGAGGGAGACCCGCGCGAGGCCGCGCGGAAGACTCGGGCGCTGCTTGGACTTCCAGCCGCGGAACCGGTGCGTGGCCTCATCCGCACTCTTGAAGGCGCGGGCGTGTGGGTGCTGGCCATTCCAGCTCTCAAGGGCCGCGACGCTTTCTGCTGCTGGGCCCAGGTGGAGGGCCGCGATATCCCCGTCATCGCGATCTCGCCCGGCTGTTCCGGCGACCGCCTGGCCATGAACGTGGCCCACGAGCTGGGGCACCTGGTTATGCACAAAAACTCGCTCGGCCGGATATCGGCGGAACTTGAGAAGGAAGCTTTTGCCTACGGCGCGGAGTTTCTTATGCCGGAAGCCGGAATCCGGCCTGACCTGCAGCCCCCGGTTTCGCTGACGCGGATCTCTCGGCTGAAGCCGAAATGGGGCGTATCCATTCAGGCGCTGGTCCGCCGCGCCTATGACCTGGGCGTGATTTCGGAGCGGCAATACCGGTACCTGTTCATGCAGATCTCCTCGAAGGGCTGGCGCACGGAAGAACCCATTCAGATCGCTCCTGAAAAACCGCGCCTGCTGAAAAAAATGGCTGAAGTGCTCTACGGCTCTTCCCTTCCCCTGGACCGTATTGCGGCCGCCGCCGACATGCTGCCGGCCGAGGTGTCGCGCATTCTTGATCTGTACGCGGACACGGAACGGCCGTCGCCGCGCGCGAAATCACGGATTGTTTCGTTCCCTGCTCCATCGCGCGTACCGAAATAGGTGATGGTTGGACTAGACCGGATGCCTGCGGGCGCTTCTCGGAGCCTTTCCGCTTGACCCAGCACGATCCTAATCGTCAGGCTCAAAAGCGAGACCGACCCATCCTTAGACAGGCAGCTTTTGTTTTTGTTCTTGCGCGGGTGGGTGCGGGAGGGCGCTAGCGCCTCCCGCTGTATGCGGACGTAGTCCGCTGATCGACCGAAGGGAGAACTGTTTACCGCGTAGCGGCATACTGCTTCGGATTTCTTCACAGTTTCGGGTGGAGCAACTACTATTCGAATCTATTTTCTCTATCTATTAAAAGGGGGACCGTTTCACCCTGCTTTTTCGCTTAAAAGGGGGACCGTTTCACCGTGGGCGGGGGGACCGTTTCACCGTGGATAACTCAGACTATCCTACGGATATGCACAGTCGCATGGGGACCGTTTCACCGTGAAAAAGTCTTCTGTTTCTTTGGGTTTAGCTCAGCGATTTTGGGGCTACAGCAAGCCGTTTTGCGTGGACCGTAAAGCCTCCGGTTGCCTGTCCGATGGTCAACCCCGGATAGACGTTCTGAATCTTCCGTAAGGCGCTCTTGGCCTTTTTTTTGAAGTCGTCCACGTCTTTGTAATCCGCTCCTAGCTGCTTCATCAAAGACGTCCATGGAGTGAACTGCGGAGTTTGCTTTTGCTGGTATATGACGAACGCGCGATAGCACACCCAGGCGTAGAGATCGAGCGCCAGGGGAGACCGCTTCAAGGCCCTGAGCGCCCGCATATCGACGGGCACTGGCATTGCAATGAGGGCCTCATAAAATTCCAATCCCAAGCGTATCCAGCTGTTCCATAGCGTCCCTTGTTCGGGCTGTCTCACATCCCACCAAAGCTCGCTTTCCGGTGCTACCTCCATGTTTCTTGTCCGCCGGCCTTTTGCGGTTTCAACCGTGGCCACTTCCTGAAAGCTAATGCGGGAATTAAACAGGCGGTCCATTTGTTGATGGAGCCGCTTGCCGTCGCCGCGCTTCCCTCCCCCGGTGTACGGATTTAAGCCCACGGCACGCATAAAGTCGTTTAGGCTACGCCCCAACTGAAGCGTCCGCTTTCCCTCTGTGGTCATGTCGGTGCGGTTCTTGGTGTGCTGGACCTCGGTCGTTATCCAGAACAGAATCAAACGCGGAATCACGCCATAGGGGTAACCGAACGAAATATCTCTATCTCCATCCCATCCCGGCTGAATGACCAGCGATTGATTTCCTGTCTTACGGAGCCAACGCGGACTGTCGCCAGGGTCTGTATGTGGCAAGGTGCAAAGCACGAGCTGCCGAGCCATGAAAGCTCTCTCGACAGCTTCCGGGTGCATGCGAATAGCGGTAGCGGCCTCAACGAAAGCCTCCTGCGCTCTCGTTGGCTTCGGGTACTTCTTAACGAGCTGCTGCACTATGGGCAACTGCCCTATGGGTGTTAGCTCGCCGTTGCCGCGTTTCGCCATTCTCTTCCCTGCTCCAGCTAGAAATATAGGAATATAGCCGTATAGGTCTAATCTTCCTCGCCGTAAGGCTGCGGCTTTCCATACTTGGCGCAAAGATCGTTGATCGCTTCGCCGAGCAGGGGCTTTAACTTCTTGCCGCTCTCCGCCTCGACGAGTTTCAAGGCGCGGCGCACTTGCGGCGAGTAATGCGCTCCAATAAGAACCGTGCCAGGGGTCGATTTGCTCCCGGTCGCCCGCACTACCGGTGCGCTGCTCGGCACGGTTAATTGCTGGCTGCTCGCAGCGGCTTTAAGCCCTGCGGCTAATGCGCTTTTCTTCATCGCGGCTCCTTTCCTTTAGGGCTATAGAGATATAGGAATATAGGCTTGCCATTTCCTGCGCCGCCTTTCCCTTCGGATCGTACTCGGTGGCGGCTTTGCCGATGTTCCCGGCGTCGCCATGTGCAGCGCGGGCGAAGATCACAACAGGGCAAACCTCGAACCCTTGAGCTGCAGCGGCTTCTTGCGTTTCACTGTGACGCTGCCCCTGGATCGGCGCACGGTTGACCAACACGGCGGCTGCGGGCCTCCCCGCCAGCATGAGAACGTCTTTGAGACTGTCGAGCGTTTCAATGTCGTAAAGCTGCGGCTGGATGGGCATCAGCACGAAATCAGCTGCCTTAGCTGCCGCGATTAGGGCGTCTGTGCTGTGGCCCGGCGTATCGATCACTGCAAGGTCTGCGCCGCCCTTTGCCGCCACGTCGAGAATCTGGGGGAGCCGCGATACTTGGCAGGACACGACGGCAGGCGTCTCGGTGCCGCGCCGGTCGCTCCATTTCGCAGCGGTGGCCTGTGGGTCAAGATCGACCACGGCCACGGATCGCCCGGCTAGATCCGCTTCGACGGCCAAGCCCAGGGCAATCGTACTTTTCCCGTTCCCGCCTTTTTGACCGATAACCGCCAAAACCTGCACGTGAAGCACCTTCGCAGCTAGGACTATAGGAATATAGCCCTAGCTAAATATATGGCAATTCGCCAGGGAAGGGAAGTGCCGTCTGTGGTTCAGAGAAAAAGCTGCGGCCGTTGGTGGCTGGCGCAAGCAAGGCAGGCAATTGAGTTGTCTGCCTCATGGGGCAACTGGTCCTGCATGGATCACTAGTTCAATGTTTTCTTAATGAGAACTATTTTGGATACACAAAAGTGTATCCAAGTGATACTTTGTCAATGATGGCCGCCAAGGATTCGGGAATTCGAATACGGGTGGAGAAGGACCTCCGGCAATCCTTTGTGCAGGCTTGCCGCCGGCAAGGATTGGTGGCGTCATCTGTACTGAGAGATTTCATGCGGCGGTATGCGGATCGAAATTGGAACGGATTTCAAGGGAATCTGTTCCAAGTCAGCGATGCGAACGCCAACACTAGGAAACGCGAAGCATCGCGCTGAACACACGCAATCACCTACAGGATTGTATGCCCGATTTTTATGAATTCTTCGCTGGCGGCGGCATGGCACGGCTAGGCTTGGGAGAAGCTTGGCGCTGCACCTTCGCGAATGACAACGATGAGAAGAAAGCGGCTTCATACACTCGCCGCTTTGGAAAGGGCGATCTTCTCATTGGAGACGTAAAGCAGGTAAAGACAGGCAATCTCCCAGGCTGTGCGGATTTAGCGTGGGCATCGTTCCCCTGCCAGGATCTATCGCTGGCCGGTAATGGAGAAGGGCTCCAAGGGGAGCGTAGCGGCACGTTCTGGATGTTTTGGGATCTAATACGAGGACTCCGGAAAGAGAACCGAGCTCCGCGGCTCATAGTTCTGGAGAATGTCCGCGGCGCCATTACCTCCAACAATGGGAATGACTTCGCCGCCATCGCACGCGCCCTCGCTGGCTCCGATTACAGGTTCGGCCCCCTGGTTATGGATGCCGTGCACTTCCTCCCACAATCACGCCCTCGCCTGTTCATTGTCGCTGTCGCGTCCGGAGTGGCTATTCCGGACGAGCTAATGCGACTCGACCCTGGCGCACTCTGGCACCCTCGCAGTCTTGTTGACGTTAAATTCACGCTGTCTAAGAAGGCTCAGGATAGCTGGATTTGGTGGAATATTCCCGCTCCACCGCAACGAACGACTGTTTTCTCTGACCTAATCGAAGAAGACCCCATTGGCGTCCAGTGGAATACTTCTAAGCAGACGCAGGCTCTTCTGGAAATGATGTCGCCGGTCAACCGGGAAAAGGTGCGCTCGGCTCAGAAGGCAGGCGAGTTGCGGGTTGGCGCGCTTTATAAGCGTACGCGCAAAGGAATTCAGAGGGCCGAAGTTCGCTTCGATGATGTCGCTGGCTGTCTACGAACCCCGCGAGGAGGATCGAGCCGGCAAACCATCATTGTCGTTCGCGGAAGGTCGGTTCGCACTCGTTTGTTATCCCCACGAGAAGCTGCTCGCCTTATGGGCCTGCCCGATGACTATGCGCTTCCTTCCAACTACAACGACGCATACCACTTGGCGGGAGATGGTCTGGCTGTTCCTGTCGTATCGCATCTTGCCAGTCACCTACTGACACCGGTCGCCAGAGCGATTGCAGAACAGACCAACGCGGCCGCGGCGTAATGAAAGAACAGCGAATATGCCGACAACTCCGATAAATACTTTCGCCCCACCGTTCGAGACAATCGAATTGCGGCGGCAACTATCAGCCTTCCTTGATCAGTTGGTTGCCGACCCCCACACTGGCAACCAGGTTCCAGTTGGGAATTACAAGTTCGGCGTCTACGCCTTCTTTGATTACGATGGAGAACCAATCTACGTAGGACAGACCAACGAGAGGTTGAGAACCAGAATTCGCCGGCATCTAACGAACCAACGCACTGATGCGGTTGCGATGAAGGTGCTTGATCCTTTCGAAGTTTATGAAATCGAAGTCTGGCCTTTGCCCCAATATGAAGCTCTCTCTACGTCAGCGACGGAAGCGAAGAAGCATCTTAATTGGCTTGAGTTGAACGTCTTCAAAACGCTCATCGACAAGTCGCACTTTCACGCCATCTTGAACGAAAAAGATCCGTTTGAAGTACCTGATAACGGCTACTCGGTCCCACAGAGTTGGCGAGGCAGAGTCGTCAGTGACGAAGTGTTCGAAATCCGACAGCACCCTGATACTAGAATCGCTCGACGAGCTGAAACATTATCTTTGCTGGCAAAGGTGATCAGCGAGCGGCAAGTGCAGAGGGGCCTACGGCGTACACTCCTGACGCAAGCAAAGCGTCTAGCTTGGCTGGCAGAGAGGCGACTTGATGCGCTCGCTAGCTTACCTGAGGGTTCAGAAATTAATGATGAGCAATGACAGAGACTTCTGAGCAACGCAGCCGCGTTATGCGAGCTGTGCGCTCTCGCGACACCGGTCCAGAATTGGCGATCCGCCACCTGCTTTGGAATCTAGGCTTCCGAGGCTACCGAACTCATCGCCAAGAAATCCCCGGCAAGCCCGATATTGCGTTTATTGGCCCCAAAAAGGCGATCTTTGTTCACGGCTGCTTCTGGCATGGCCACGCCTGCCAGCACGGGGCAAACGCTCCCAAATCGAATCAGTGTTACTGGACACCTAAGATCGCACGGAACAAGGCGCGCGACGAAGCGAACGGCGCCAAGCTGGCTTTGCTGGGCTGGTCTGTTTTAACGGTATGGGAATGCGAACTGCAAAGATCTGACTTGGCAGAAACGCTTACGGCGTTCATGAGGACTGGCTCGAAGGCCCGCGCAGGGCGGGGAACTAGGGTTGTAAAACAGGAACGGTAATCAAAACCTCAGTACATGACCCCGGTTTGACCCGGGCCCGTCCAGCCAGGCATGTGAAAGCGCCTCTATTAAGAGGTGTGCTTTTCTGGGCGTAGTTTATAGTCGAAAGCCGCGAATATTCGGCGGCGTAGGCACCATCCGGAGTCGCTCGATGATCATCAATCCACGTAAATAATTGAAAATAAACGAATACCAGTAAATAAATGGCTCATAAAAATAAAATGGCTTTTTCATTTAAATGGCTCTTGACGGAAGAGCCTAGCCATGCGAACATAATTTTAGCCCGCTCACCTTGCAGGGTGAAGCGGGCTAGTTGAAAGCGGGCAGAGCCCGACAATCGGTATTACTTACCACTTCCGATTATCCAACGATGTCCGCCGAAACGCAATTCAAATTCGAAGGGACACATCGATGAGCACGGAAGTTATGACCAGTACCGCAGCCTACCTTGGCAGTGAGCCCACACCTCTCGCCACTGCCTTCGCCTCAACCAGCTTGAATGAAGACGACAGCATGGAGAAGAAGAAGATGCGCGGACGTCCTCCCAAGAACACTTACAAGGCACCAAATCGTGTGGAGCGCCAGGAACTGCTCCGCGCGAGGATCCTGAAGCTGAAGGATGAACTGGAGGAGGCGGGGTTCGGCGCGCTGCTGGCGCCGCCCTCCGCGATCGCTCCGATCGCTCCGCCTGTGCCGGATCCTAAAACCGGCGGGCAGATCGCGCACGTACAGGAGCCCTTGGGTACCTATATCCAGCGGGTGTCGGTGCAGGACAACTTCGCGCAGCGGCAGCCCTTCGATCATCTGAAGGATCCGATCTACATGCGCCTTATCCGCGATTTCATCGAGCATGCGGCGATGCCCGAGGCCAAGGTCGCGGCGCTGTCCACCTCGGTTAAGGGTGGTCGGGCGCAATCCTTGACTCAGCCCGATATCCGCTATTCGGTGATCGACGGGCTGCAGCGCCTGTACTGCTACGTGATCGCGATTCTGCTCGTCTTCCGGCGTGAAAAGCTCGTCGAGGACCGGTGCGTTCTGAAGGAATCCTGGGATTACTTCAGGGACGCGGTCGAGTCGACGGGCGACGTGCAGGCGGCCACGCAAGAGATCCTGAAGAGGGAGATCCGGTATGAGATCTTCTTCCAAATTGATCTCGAGGGCCTGCTGCATTACATGGTCACCTACAACACCGGCCAGCGGCGCATGAGCCTGGACGTGCAGCTGGAGATAATGCAGCGCCCGCTGATTGACGAGCTGGCACTCAACGCCAACATTCCCATCTGGCACGAAACGCAGACTGTGCCCGGAAAATCCAAGCCCAAGGAGCAGTTCAGCGCGTCCGACCTGATCATTTCCGCCCGCGCGTTCATCACCGCGAACCCGCAGGTGAAAAAGCAGGACCAGACGGAGGAGCTGCTCGAGGAGGAGGATTACCTCGAGCTCAACAGCAAGTTCGATATCGGGGACATCAATGATGTCGTGCAGACGCTCAGGAAGATCACGACGGACGTGCACAAGCGGATTATGACCGCGTACGCGGATAATCCGACGCACAAGTACATTCTCTCGAACGGAGGGATGTTCCTGCTGAGCTTCGCGGCCGCGTGCGGAAAACTGCGCAGCGATGCCAACATGGGCCAGCTCGAGGCCGCGTTGTTGCGCCTCTACAACCTGATCGACAACGGCGGCGATGATCCACTGAACCTGGATGAATATCAGCGCACCGTGGCGGGCATCAAGTCATCGCGCGGCAAAGCCGTTCGCCGTCTGGTCTATGACACGTTCCGCCGTTTCTTCAACGGAACGACCAGCCGCTTGGAATGGGCTGATACGTACCGCGGTCTCACCCTCTAACCATGTCCGCATGGGCGATTCATCAGGAATCGTCCATGCGGACTGATACACGGAACGATATGGCGAAGAAGCGAGTATTTCTTGATGAATGCTGCGGCGAGGACGACCTTCGAAGTTGCTTCCCGCCAAAAGCCCATGTGTACGTGGCCGCTGATTTTGGCGTGCGTGGCAAGGAGGATCCCACCGTCATCGATCAGGCGATTAAGCGCGGCTGCCTCATCATCACCGTGAATAAGGACTTTGTTGACTACTACCGGAACCACGCTCGGCGCAAGGGCAAGAATGGGATGTATTTCTATGGATTGGTGTTTCTGAAGCCCAGCAAGATCATGACCAGGCGCGAGCAACTTCAGAGAGCGCTCAAAGAGATCGCCTGGGAAGAGACCAGAGACCACGATGATCTGGTTATTGTCTCCGCAGCGGGGAAAACGCGTCATGCGCGCTTGTGCCATCCCCCATGCGCCGCCGAGTTTCCGGCTGACCAAACTGAGTGGGGATGACCAAGGGTACCGGCGAAGAGTGCTACTCTAGTGCTACTCTCTTATCTGGCCGGTTCTGGAGAGAAGCTTCCGGGCTTTTCTCCAGAGGTGGCTGAGTGGTTTAAGGCAACGGATTGATAATCCGTCGTACCTTCGGGTACCGTGGGTCCGAATCCCATCCTCTCCGCCAAGGGCTTCCAAGATCGGCACTGCGAGTGCTGTTCCTGGAAGCCTTTGGCGGTTTTGGAGCCACCGTTACCATTCCTCGGGGGCGCCAAAATCCGTCGGCTCAAACTCGGGCAAATCTTCGGGCTCGCCGCGGTACCGCCGCTTCACCCTACCAGCAAATTCCGTGTACCCGTATTCCCCGTTGGCATACGCCGAAAGCAGGTCTTTATAGGCATCGAACGCGGTTCGAGCGCGTGGAAGCACGCTTGGAATGCTGCTTTGAAAGAAGGCGTCCAGCCGGGCGTGGGTCTTCGCGGCATCCTGGGCATCGATCATACGAATGTCGTGAAAGCCGAGCAGATCCTTGTCCCGCAGTTGAGGGACGAGGGCGCGGGCCGAATTCGGGTAGAGCTGGTTAAACGTCTGATGGAGGATGACGCCGCACGGGTTGAGCACGCTAAATGTCGAATAGTGAATGCGCCTGGCGATCAGGACCGGGACGATATCGAGCGCACAGCACTTGAGCAACAGCTCGCGGATTTCCTCACGGTCGGGATAGAACCACTGACGAACGTTCTTGGCCTCGACGCCCGCGTAGCCTCCGTCAGAGCGATGCAGTAGAAAATCGAGTCTCCGCCTGCCCGGGATCCGCCTGCCACTTAAGGATGCCGGCGGTTCCTCTTTGCTGTATTGGATGGAATCATCATGATCGTCCAGGTCGGGAAAGTCTCCCATGAAATCGCATTCAGCCTGGGACTTCAGTGATCGAAGGATGGCGATCTCCAGAGTCTGGCCGACCAAAGCGGAGAGATGTTGGGCGGCATCGTGAATGGCGGACAGTTCAGCAAAGCGCGCATCGACAATATCCGGCCTAGTAACGGCCAGATGATACCAGGGCATTCCACCTGTCCCGGGCCTGGAGACGATGGTGCCGCGTTGCATGAGCGCAATGCGGGCCTCGGTGAGAATGTGGGGGTCCACACGCTGAGGCCCCGGACCGGCATCCGATATCTTCTGCTCAAGGATGCGATCATTGGCGATGCCATGAGACGAGAGGATGTTGCGGAGACGGCGAGCCGCAATCTCATGCCTATTTCCCCAGACGTTTCTCGCCACGGGCCCAGGGCACCCCCTCTCTTCTTATATGTATTTAGTAGTATTGTCCCTTTTCGTTTTCGAGCAAATTCGGCCCAGTGTGGAACTGGTCATAGCCCGGTTGGATCCGGGTGCTTCAGAGGGAGAGTTTATCGGGCAGGCACCGGCCGTTCCGGAAGCGGGCCGGTATCGAGAAACTTCACGTAACATAAAGGACGTTATGTTGTATCGATGAAGAGGTGCCATGCATTTTGAACTGAAAGACGTAATCACGATCGCTATCGCGGTAGTAGGCGCGGTTCTGGGCATCATTAATACCTGGCAGGTGCTCGATCAGAGACGGGTGCGCCTACGCGTCGTTCCCCAAATAGCCCGTATGTTTTTCCGTGGCGAATTCGGGAAACCCATGGGATGTATCGAGGTCATCAATCTCAGCGCCTTTCCGGTTCGGATCCACGAGATTGGTTTCACGATCAAGGGTGACCCGCGCAGCAACAAACGCCTGGTGATCAGCGCGCCGCTGACGGCCGACCAGAAGCCTTTCGCCCGCACATTGCCAGCGCGGCACTCGGTGACCGGATATTTCGACCTCAATACAATCGGGCCGGAGATCCGCAAGGCATATGTGATGACTGATTGCCGGGAAGTGGCCTACGGCAAAGGCCAGGCTCTCAAATCCATGCGGAGGGGCTGACAATGAGACAACTGGCGCTAAAAACTTCCTCGCTTCCCGTCCCTGCAGCGATCGCCGAAGCCGGCGAGAAGGCGTCCTGGCGCTTCGCCGAGTTCTTCACCGCCAACATCCGCAACAAAAACACGCGCGCCGCCTACGCCCGGGCGGTCGGCGCCTTCTGCTCCTGGTGCGAGGAGCGCGGCCTGAATCTGCTCGCCCTGAACCCGGTCGCAATCGCCGCCTACGTCGAGCTGCTACTGGCCAACGGCATGGCGAAGCCCACCGTCAAGCAGCACCTGGCCGCCATCCGCATGCTCTGCGACTACATGGTGACGGGCGGCATCCTGCCCTTCAATCCCGCCGCTTCCGTCCGCGGACCCAAACACGTCGTCAAGCGCGGCAAGACTCCGGTGCTCCGACCGGACGAGGCTCGCGAGCTGATCGATTCGATCGACATCTCCACACCCGCGGGCCTGCGCGACCGCGCCCTGATCGCCGTCATGATCTACAGCTTCGCGCGCGTCTCGGCCGTCGTCGGCATGGACGTCGAGGATTACTACCAGCAAGGCAAGCGGTGGTGGCTGCGCCTGGCCGAAAAGGGCGGCAAAGCCCACGCCGTGCCCGTCCATCACAAGGCCGAGGAGTTCCTGGACCAGTACCTGATGGCGCTCGGCAATCCCACCAAGGGGCCTCTGTTCCGCGCCCTGACAAAGGAGCGTACGTTTGGGAAGAAGCGCCTGAGCCGGATCGACGCCTTCCGCATGGTCAAGCGACGCTCCGCCGCCGCAGGCCTCGGCACAACGCCCAACTGCCATACCTTCCGCGCCACCGGCATCACCGCCTATCTGCTCAACGGCGGAAGCATCGAGGGCGCACAGGCCATCGCCGCCCACGAAAGCCCGCGAACGACAAAGCTCTATGACCGCACCACCGACGAGATCACCCTCGATGAGATCGAGCGGATCGCTATCTGAGCCATCAACGAGCGCATTCCAGCCCGCGCTCCGTTGACTCCTGCTTTCGCTTCCACCGCCAAAACATCGTTGCCATCGGCCGATAACCGCCGGATACCGAGCACCGCGAGCAGGACTGCGACTGTTGCCCGATGCGCGAGTCTTCTCAGATCGAGCAGCCTCAAAGGTTCGCAATGGAGAGCAAAGGCGGAAATACGCTGACTTGTCCGCCTACCCGAAAATGCTGCATGCCGCTGTAGAAAGCGTGGGCAGCAATGCTGCTGCGAGCGCCTATGTGGTGCGTAGAAGCCGAAGGGTGCTCGCAGCCCTGTGTTTTCTGCGCTTTCTACCTCACAAATCCCTTCGACGACAAGGAAGTTTCATCTGTTTTTTGTGATTGTTTACAAATGCTCTGGTATCATGCTGATTGTGCTGCGCATGCTGACACGGCACTCGCAGCACGCATAGCTCTGGTGAAGGCCAGAGACTTGGTATCCGACTATCTGCTGATATCTACATTCCCCTCGCAGCACGCATAGCTCTGGTGAAGGCCAGAGACCCAGATTGGAGTGGCTCGAAAGAACTCAGCACGGAGCTCGCAGCACGCATAGCTCTGGTGAAGGCCAGAGACGTCAGCGCAGCCACCTGCGAGCTGGAGTTTTCCCTCGCAGCACGCATAGATCCGGTGAATGCCGGAGACAATGAATAATTGCCGCCACTGAGAGAAATGGAGCTTCCTGGTCGGCTCGCGAGCAGAGAGGGCATTTTCCTCCATGCAAGCCGACCATCCGGATCCTACTTTTGCCTGGCTTCCTCTTCGCGCTCCTTTTGCTTCTGTTCCCCGACCAGGCGCGCGGCCGAGCTTCTCGAAATGCCGAGTTCCCTGGCAATCTCTGCCAGGGAACGGTCCTCCAGCCGCAACTGAAGCAGTTTCTCCATATCGACGGAAAGCCGCGGCCGCCCGCCGGGGCGGCTCTTCTTACTGGCGCGGCTGCGCGCTAAACCGGCTCGTATCCGCTCCGACCTCCGGTTATGTTCCTGCGCGGCGATCATAGCGATCGTACGGATCACGGCATCACGGCTTGGACCAGTTGAATCAAGGAACGGTTCGGTCGCGCTTAGGTACTGAATACCGTAGCTGGTCAGGGTTTGGAGGGTGCGCAGTATTTTGGAAATACCCTCCGGGCAGAAACGTTCCAGGCTCCAGAACAGAACGATGTCGAATTTGTAAGACTCGGCAGAGCGCATCAGTCGGCGGAACTCCCTGCGGTTACCTGGGATCTTCTGGTCATCCACATACTCGGCAACCACAGAGAACCACTTCCGCTCCTGAGCCATCTCTCTCAGTTTCTTCAGTTGAGCGGGACAGCTCACCGGATTCTTCTCGTGAGGGGATGTTCCGGCGTACAGGGCAACGCGCATGGATGTACTGTACCAATTCTGATGTTTCTGGACCAGCAAAAATGATGGAACGGGTGGCCTTTTTGTGAATTTCAGGGCAGGAATATAATATATTTACAATCAATATTTTACAAAATATTGTCCATTTATTACCCACGACAATACCTATTGTCATTGGATATCGGAGGAACCGGGAAAATCCGCCTTGAAAAAGGGCTTTTTGGGGTATGTCCTAAAACATTGTGCCAAATGATTTCTATGCCCCCTCAACCATTGCGCGAGAGAGGAAACATCCGCTGCGAAGCGGCGCCGATTCGCTGGATTCTCTGTCGCCCGTTGCCGCTCGGACGCCTGATCCCATCGGCGCGAGAACGCATCAACAATCCCCTCCGCGATCCATCCCTCGCCCCCGGCTACGACGGTATTCGCCCTCTGGCATGAATATCTTTCTCGCACTGCCTGAGATTTTCCCCCGGCTACGTTGGGCAGAGTTGCGCTCGCTCCGGCATCGATTCGACTCATCTCCTTTATTATCATCACTCAAGGGGCAGAATTTTCCCCCAGGTACGTTAGGAGCGGCCGACAGGGAAGCTGCTAGAAACCGTGGCCGCGCCGATTCGGTGATCTGCCTTTGCTAAAGCAAATCGACTATCGTGTTTGTTTTGTTATATTTGACAATTTTTCTTGCCCTCGGCTACAACAGCGCGAGGAAAGCGGCGGATAGCACGGATTCTTCGTATCTTGTCTTTTATCAATATTTTGCGTTCGAGATTTTCCCCCGGCTACGTTACCAGCGGCGGCAGCAGAGACCGGCTCGATCGCGCGGCTGACTGAGAGCCAGCGATCTTCCTTGCCTTGGCGGATTAATCTATCTTGCTTTTTGTCAGAGGTTTGTAAAATTCTCTCGCCTCTGGCTACGTTGCCGGAAGCATCGGCAGACATATCGTTTCGCATCTATCTGTCCTATTATGAACGCTTTGTGGAATTCTCTCGCCCCCAACTACGTCGCCGGAAGCATCGGCAGAGTCAGACCGGGTCGCAGGTCTGACCGCGAGACGGTATTGGCCTTGTCCTCGGTGTCGCAGCTATCTGCCCTATTATTAATGCTTTGGCGGATTCTCTCGCCTCTGGCTACGTTCCTGGCAGCATCGGCAGAGTCAGACCGGGTCGCAGGTCTGACCGCGAGACGGTATTGGCCTTGTCCTCGGTGTCGCAGCTATCTGCCCTATTATGAATGCTTTGGTGAATTCTCTCGCCTCCGGCTACGTTCCTGGCAGCATCGGCAGACATATAGGTGTCGCAGCTATCTGACCTATTATGAATACTTTGGAGGATTCTCTCGCCCCCGGCTACGTTGCCGGCGGCAGGTTGTGATTCCGGACCAGCATGAGATGCGGAGTTCGTTCCACGCTGGTCACTGTTGCTCATCCTTATCGCGTTGTGTGGGACAAGACTTGCGGATGCCAGCGAATTGTCCGTCAGAACGAAGCGCGCCACATCTCCGGCCGCAAATGCAGCGCGGCATCCAGCGGCGGGGCCAGCGTGAAGATTCTGGGCGATGTGGCGAAGAGGTGAACGCGGTAGATCCGCCAATCCTCCGACCGCTCCTTCGACACGTCGAGCTCGTTCCGTGACAAGAAGAACGGCGTCCGCGCCGATCCATTCGTCGTCTTCACTTCGAGAAGCCGTTCCTGGCCTGTGGGCGCGAAGGACAGTACGTCATAGCCGGCGCCGTCCCCTTCCTCGTCGGCTATCCAGCGGACCTTTCGGGATAGGTCCTGGCGGCCAAGGCCGGCGAGCTGCCGCCGCTCGAGCTCAACGACGAACTTCTCTCCGGCCCGTCCCAATGCCCGGTTGCGGAGATCCCGCTCAACCGGGTTGAACTTCGTTATCAGCCGCCGCAAGGAATCGGGCAGTTGCTCGCCTGGCTCCGAGGGAGCCGGCGGAGGAACGAACACGCTCTCAGGCACCGGGACCGGCGGCGAAGGGGCGGGCATGTCCAGGGCCTCCGGATGGCTGGCGAGATACCTGGCGATCGCCGAGGCGATCGCGCCCTGGTAGTGCCGGGCGGGCTTGTATCCGGGAATCCAGGGCATGCCCAGCTTCTCGAGCACGGCCGAGACATTCTGGTGTTTCAATTCGACCGATCCGCGGCTGCGCGGGATCCGCTCCCGCAGCGCCGCGTTGTGCGCGGCTTTGACGTAGGGCCTGCCGGCCAGATGTTCGGCCAACATAGCGAAATAGTCGGCGACGATCAGATCCTGCTCGTCATCCGTCCAGTCGGTCCCGTACCTGTCTTCTTCTCCGCTCATTGGTTTTACCGTTGTCCAAAAAGCGATGAGGCAGTATCAGGAGGAGCGTTTCCTGGCCGCATCGATGCACGCGCGAAGTCTAGCATCCATCGCATCGAAGCGGGCGTCCATCGTGCCGCTCAACTTATCGAAGCGGGCGTCCATCGCATCGAAGCGGGCGTCCATCGTGCCGCTCAACTTATCGAAGCGGGCGTCCATCGCATCGAAGCGGCCGTCGAT
>JAJZGF010000258.1 GCA_021805025.1 Acidobacteriota bacterium | reverse complement strand
TAGCCTGTCAGCTACCGAATGGTATTTGACGCAGCAGCCGGCGACTAGCGCCAATTATCACCGGATTAAGGACAAAGAGCCAGGAATGAAGCCCGCAGAGCTAAGACCATGGAAAATCTCGTCACTTCACACGCTGCTACTCCAGAAGCGCTTTGCGGTCCCAAAGCTGCAGCGCAATTTTGTATGGGATGGTAATCGCGCAGCGAAGCTCTTGGATAGCATCTACCGAGCCATGCCGATCGGTTCCCTCTTTTTGTGGGAAATGGATCAGAAATCGGCGCACCTGATTCGGTGAGTTCGCTCGTCTAAATTGGCCCACTTCGCTCGTCTAAATTGGCCCACCTGTACAAGCCCGGATGTAAGGATTCGGGGATGGACAGGAGGCAAAAAGTGGAACTATTCGAAGTGATGCGGCGGGAGTACGCGGCCGGAGAGACGATTCAGGGACTATCGACGAAGCACGGTGTACACCGGCGGATGGTGCGGCAGGCGCTTGCCAGCGCGATCCCTCCCGAACGAAAAGCGGTGGTCCGAGAAGCGCCGCGACTGGGCCCGCTGAAGGAGCCCATCGAGCAGATGCTGGCTTCGGACATAAAAGCGCCGCGCAAGCAGCGGCACACGGCTCATCGGATCTGGATGCGCCTGCGCCGCGAGCATCCGGATCATCCCGTTGGGGAAGCTACGGTGCGGCGCTATGTGCAGGTGCGGAAGCGGGAACTGGGGCTCAGCGGGCGGGAAGTTTTCGTACCGCAGAGCTATGAGTTGGGCCAGGAAGCACAGGTGGACTGGTTTGAGGGCATGGCCAAGCTGGGCGGCGAAGTGCGCAAGCTGCAGTTTTTCGCCATGCGCAGCATGGGCTCTGGCGACGCCTTCCATCGGGCTTATCCGCACGCCACGCAACAGGCTCTGCTTGATGCCCACGAACATGCGTTCGACTATTTTGGCGGTGTCTTTAAGACCCTGAGATACGACAACATGAGCTCCGTGGTGAAGAAGATTCTGCGCGGATACCAGCGGGTGGAGACGGATCGAATCATCGCATTCCGCTCGCACTGGGGTTACCAGAGCGAGTACTGCAACCCGGCCAGCGGCAACGAAAAGGGCGGCGTAGAAGGTGAGTTGGGCTGGTTCCGGCGCAACTTGCTGGTGCCCGTTCCAGAGGCCAGCGATCTGACCGCGTTGAACCAACAAGTATTGGCCGACTGTGTAGCCAACCGCAGCCGCACCCTCATCGGCAGGAGCATGACCATCGGCGCGGCCAGTGAGTTAGAGCGCGAACACCTGTCGGCTCTGGCCGAAGAAGGGTTTCCGATCCACGAGTTACTCTATCCACTCATCGTGGACAGCAAGGCCCGCGTGAAGGTGAAGACCAACTGGTACTCGACCCCGCTCTGGCCAGGGCTTCGCGTGATGGCGAGCGTGGGGCCGTTGACCGTGGAGATCGTGCACGACAACAAGGTGGCGGCGCGACACACGCGTTGCTACGGACGCGGCCATGAGATCCTCGATCTCGAACACTATCTGGATGTGCTGGAACGGAAGCCGGGCGCCATGAAGGGTTCGACGCCCTTGCAGCAGTGGCGTCAGGCTGGCCGTTGGCCCGCTTGCCTGGATGAGATCTGGCGCGAGCTTGAGCAACGTCATGGCAAGAGCAAGGGAACGCGCGAGATGATCGCGCTGGTCCGCGCCGGTTCCGTCGATGGATGGGAGAAGCTGATCGTCGCCGTGGAGGAGGCGTTGCGGCTGGGCATCAGCGATGCAGCAGCCGTGCTGCATCTGCTGCGTATGCCCGATCCGGAACAGCGCCGCCAACATGCTGTTGCCTTGGCAGAAGAGCTGCTCCAGTTCGAGCGCCCCATGCCGGTCATGGATAACTATGACCTGTTGCTGGCCAACACCACGGGAGCCATCCAATGAAAAACCAGACGCAGGCTTTGGAACATGCAAGCATTCAGCAGTATTGCAAAGTGGCCCGCCTGCCCACGGTGGCCGCCAACTTCGTGTCGTTAGCTGAACAGGCAGTGAAGGAGAACCACGGCCACACCCGCTATCTCGAAGCGCTGTTGGCCATCGAGTGCGAAGAGCGCGATCGGCACGCCATCGAAAACCGCATCCGCGATGCGCACCTGCCGCGCCTAAAGACGCTCGAAGAGTTCGACTTTGCACAGGCTCAGCAGATTTCGGCGGCCCGCATACGCGAGCTGGCGGAAGGCGGCTATATCGAGCGCAAGGAGCCGATTGTGTTGATCGGCGAGTGCGGCACTGGCAAGACGCACTTGGCCACCGGTTTGTGTATGGCTGCTTGCCGACAGAAACGGCGTGTTCGCTTCACCACGGCCGCGGCACTGGTCAACGAGTTGGTCGAAGCCAAACAGAATAACCAGGTCCGCAAGTTGATGTCGCGCTGGCAGAAGTACGAACTGATCGCACTGGACGAGGTTGGATACGTACCGTTGGCCGACATCGGCGCGGAGTTCCTCTTTCAAGTGATCTCGGAACGGGCAGAACGCGCGGCCATCATCGTCACCACGAACTTGCCGTTTTCCGAGTGGACGACGGTGTTTCCGAACCCGCGGCTCTGCAAAGCGCTGCTCGACCGGATCACGGATCGAGCCCACATCATCGAAACCGGAACCGAGTCCTTCCGCTTCCGGCGCACACTGGAAAGGAGCAAAAAGCGTTGAGCAGGCCGACCAGGGCGTGCCGTTTGACGGTCCCTGAGAATGATGCACAATATCACTACCCAGGTGGGCCAAATGTAGTGGTCAAAGTGGGCCACGCCGGAATAGCGAACCCAACCGGTTGTCTCAAAAATGGGGGCAAGTCCAATCCCAGCCTCATCAGGGCGCAGTCCCGGCCAACCATCCCCCACTTACATTCAGTCGGGCCAGATCCATATCCAAGCATCTGCTTAAGAAATATGACCGGCAATACCTCTATGACAAAGTCTGGGAGATGCCTCTTTGGCAGGCAGCAAAAGCGTTCGGAGTCAAGGAACATACACTTTGCAATGCCTGTCTCCGGTTGCAAATACCGACGCCACCGCAAGGGTATTGGTCAAGGAAAGAGGAAAGACGGAGGCTGGTGGAGCGGCCGGCATTGCCGGATATGCCGGGACTGGTGATGCCACCGAAAGAAGTTGAGGCATCACAAAAGCCAACCGGACCACGCACAGTGTCAGCTATTGTGATGGCGCGATACGACCGTGAAAAGTTATATGCAGATGTCTGGAGATTGCCGATGAGGCATCTAGCGAAAGAATATGGAGTATCAGAGACTGCGATATGGAGTCGATGCAAGCTGCTCCACATTCCCACGCCTGGACTCAATTACTGGCAGCGGAAGGCAATGGGTCTGGAAGTTCCGGAACGGCCTCTTCTGGAGCCGGTTGTCGTGACGGGATTCACGACAAACACGGAAGATTGGGAAATAAGAAGGGAACGATACGACAGGGTGAGTGTTTATAACACGCCACATATCTCAAGAAGGCGCCCAGGAGGATCAGAAAACTGAATATAATTCCGTTTATGCAAACCTTCGCATAAACGAAATAACTTCCTTTTTGCTGGCTCCGACGCCGGCGGTGAACGCGCTGCCGCGATCCATTCCTTGCTCGGCTCGGCCCTATGCCGCGCGCGGCATAGGGCGGTTCATGCCGCACTCCTGACTATGCCGAAGCGGAGCACACCGCTCTATACGGGGCTTAGGAAGCAAAGGGCTGGCTGATAGCGGTAAAGTGCATCAATGGCGCAGTCGAACCGTTATTTTCGATTTTCCAAGTTGAGTGAGGCGAAGTTTCGCCATCTTGTAAAGTGTTTTGCGTTGGATCTGACGGCCACGCAAACGGCCAACCTGACTGGCATCTCTCTTCGCTCAGTAAACGCGATCTTTCTGCGCATCCGTCGCAAGATCGCGGCTGAGTGCGAGCGTCAATCTCCGTTGGAAGGTCAGCTTGAAGCCGACGAGTCCTACTTCGGGCCACAGCGGGTGCGCG
>JAJZGF010000257.1 GCA_021805025.1 Acidobacteriota bacterium | reverse complement strand
GATCTCCAAATTTGGCAGTGATCTTGCTACTGCACGCCGCAAACGCGGCCTGACGACGCTCGCCGTGGCGGAACGGATGGGTGTTGCCAGGAATACGTATCTGCGTGTGGAAAAGGGCGACCCAAGCGTAGGCCTCGGCGTCTATGCGACGGCCCTGTTTGTCCTCGGGTTTGGCGATCCTCTGGGCAACATCATAGATGTCAGCCGGGATGATACCGGACTCATGCTGGACGAAGAACGCCTGCCCAAGCGAGTGCGCATGAAGAAGCCCGGGAAGCCGAAGCCATGAAGCGGAGCATTGGCACTTTTCTCGATAACGGTCCGCAGGTCGGTACGCTGCGATACGACCGTCAAGGCAGACGCGAAAGCGCGTCCTTTGAATACAGTAGGGACTGGCTTGGCGCGCGCAGCAGCTTTGCGCTGGGCCCGACGCTTCCATTGAAGATGGGACCGCAGTTTCACCGCAAGTCGCCCGCGGGTTCTCTCTTTCACGCTGCAATTGCGGACACGGAACCCGATGGTTGGGGCCGTCGCGTCACCCTGCGCGATCATGTCAAACGGCGGCAGGAACCTCTGCGCGCAGGTCTCGAGGATGATGAAGAGCCACTCAATGCCCTGGATTTTTTGCTCGCGGTGGATGACTTCAGCCGCGTAGGGGCACTTCGGTTTCGCGATGGGAATGGCATTTTCCAGCGTGCACCCGAAGAAGGCCGGCGGACGGCGCCGCTGCTGGATGAACTCGGCCACCTACTGCGCGCCTCACGTGCTCTTGAGGCTAACAAGGAGACGCGCACAGACCTTGACTATTTGCGCGGGCGTGGCACGTCTTTGGGGGGGTTGCGCCCCAAATGTACAGTCGTCGATGAAGACGGGATGCTCGCCATCGGCAAATTTCCCAGCATCACGGACGAACGATCCATCACGAAGGGTGAGGTTCTCGCACTCCGTCTTGCCAGGGAAGCCGGTATCAACGCCGCCGACGCCCGAATCATAGACAGTGACGGATCACCGGTGGCCCTGGTCCGCCGGTTTGATCGTCGTGGCAATGGCCAGCGGATTATGTATCTCTCCGCGGCTACTATGCTCGGTGTTGAGCCGACAGAACCGGCAGAACACGCTTACACCGAGATCGTGAATGCGATCCGCATCCATGGCGCCGACGCACAGGCCGACATAGAGGAGTTGTGGCGACGTATGGCCTTCTCGATCCTCATCACCAATGTTGACGATCATCTGCGCAACCACGGTTTCCTGCATGAGGACCGCCAATTATGGCGGCTTTCGCCGGCATTTGACATCAATCCATCGCCGGAGCGCGTGCGCGAACTCAAGACCTGGATATCCGAAGATGCCGGCCCCGAAATGCGCATTGACGCGCTCATGTCAGTCATTGCCTATTTTCGTATCACACGGGCGCGGGCGGGAGAAATATTGAGTGAGGTGGAACACGCTGTGGCGCGATGGCGTGACGTGGGTCGCAAAATTGGTATGACACATGATGAATTGGAGGCGTTTGCTGACGCTTTCGAGCATTCCGAGCGATCTGGCGTGAAACGCCTGCTGTAACTCAGATCACAGTCTCGCCCATGAGAGCAAAAGTGTTCTTGCGCTGCGTTATAGGTCCGTTCCGTAATGTGCTGCTCAAACCCCGAATATGACGTGCGAGTATGTCACGCGTGATTTGGAGACGAGGAAGATCATGGTGGCGTCAGAGGCAAAGATGGCCGGCAGAATGATCAGCGACAAACTGGCAACTCCCAACGTGCCAGGAGAGGTCGCTGTCAGCATCTATCTTCCGGAGGGTTACGGGGAAACACCTCAGTCTTTCTATCCCCTCTTGCTCCTTCTGCATGGTGGCGATGGGAGCGAGCAGGATCTCCTGCGCTTTGCCCAGGTCCTGGATGATGCCGTGGCTTCGGGGCGTATTCCACCACTTGTTGTGGCGATGCCACATGCACGACGATCCCTCTATATGGATTACAGGGACGGTTCGCAGAGATGGGAAAGCTTTATTGTCGGGGATTTACTTCCCCACTTGCGAAGCACCTTGAACATATCTTCCGAGCGACGGCATACCTGCGTGGGCGGATACTCGATGGGCGGGTTGGGGAGCCTCCGCCTCGCCTTTAAGCATCCGGACATTTTTGGCACCGTGGCAAGCCTTGAACCGGCGATTGAGCCGGCCCTGTGCTGGCGTGAGGTTGGCCCGCGCGTGATGTTCTGGCGGCCAGAAGAGTTCATGGAGACGATATTCGGCGCACCAATCGATGCTGAATACTGGGCCGAAAATAACCCGGCCACGATTGCCAGACGCGATCCGTCCCGTTTGCTCGATGTTGGGATCTATCTTGAAGTTGGTGATCAGGACATGTTGTACCTGCATGAAGGCACCGAATTTCTGCACCGCATCCTGTTTGATGCCGGGATCAGCCATGAATACAGGCTCGTTCGTGGTGCCGAGCATGTCGGGCCGTCATTGGAAGCGCGCATGGCGGACGCACTTGGGTTCGTGGGGAGGCAGATCGTGCCCCCGAACTGGATAGATGAGAGAGTTTTGCAGGTCCGCGCGATCATGGACGCGAAAAAGCGTACCGTGGGAATTCCGTTGGATGGCGTTGACCCGCGGTGGATCCGAGGATCTTGAGGTTGATAGCGGCGAGAGCGCTACGGAGGCCTGTAACATTGAGGTCTTCAGCGACGCGATGGCGCGTTCAGCAACCGTAAGCTGTCAAGGTGATGTTCCCTGGCGACCGGCGCGGCGCCATATTCTACGCTTCCCTCAATGATAGGAGACCTGAGTTCGATAAGATCACGATCGTGAAACGGTCCAATTTCCGAAGGCCCGGCATGCCTGATGTGATCAGTAGCATCAGTTCATTGAAGCAATACCGCCGGGCAAAGACGTCGTGCAGTGCTGCTCACAGTGATTGCTGCAACATCCGGCAGTCGGTCTGGCCTCAGCCGCATGCTTCAGCGCGATGAGAGGCAGGTTGGGGGAGGACAACGGTATAGCTGCAGCGTCCCGCTTATTGGAAAGCCTCCCACGGGTTCAACAGCGGGAGGCCGCCTGCTTTGAAGTCTGCAAGGTTGCAGGTCACAACCGTCATGCCATGCACCAGGGCGGTCGCCGCGATCAACGCATCGCGCTCAGGGCACGGATCTGGCACATGAAGGGACGCGCAACGGAGCGCAACAGCCGCATCTACCGGCAACGTCCGCTCCGCAAATTCGGGCAAAATGTGATGATCCATCCAGACGCGTAGTGCAGTTCCATGGGCAGGATCGCGTCGTTCGATCCGCAGTGCGCGGAGTTCAAGTTCCAAGAGGGTAACTGTGGAAAGGAAAAATGCGTTGGCATCGACGTTGGAATGCCAGGCGGGAACTTTGGGGTTGGCCTTACCGTCGCCGGCTTTGCGTAGCTCGGAAATAACGTTCGTATCGAGCAGGAACATTACGGAAAATCGGCCGCACGAGGCAGTTCACGCGCGTGAGGCGGCGCAGACCCGATCTCCGCGAGCCCCGGCATGGACAGGAAATCGACAATACTACTGTCTCTGCCCACAAGGCGTTGATACGCCTTGATGCTGAGAAGCACATGGGCGGGTTTGCCACGGTCGGTGATCAACGCCGGCCCCTTAGTGGCCGCTTTCTTGGCGCGGCTCGTGTCCTGATTGAACTCCCGGCTGGACAGCGTGGTGATGATCACGGCGGTGCTCCCGCTCGCTGCAGAAATATTATGCAGAAGCGTCACTACAATATATCATGCACTGTCAGTCGGGCACATTTGGACGCGGCATGAGCTCCTCGCCCGCTTGGCTGCGGTATTCAAACGGGGAGCTGTCGGGGTGAAGTACTCCCTTGCCGCCTGCGCCGGCTCTTTGACCCTCATCCAGGGTACAGGATCGGTGGGACAGCCGCCGTGATGGGTGCAAAAATTCAAGGGTTCTCGATCATCGTTGTGCTTGAGCTTCATGAAGCCCGTCGGCAGAAGGCGGTCGAATTTGGCGCAGCAC
>JAJZGF010000256.1 GCA_021805025.1 Acidobacteriota bacterium | reverse complement strand
AGAGAGGACGGTCTCTCCGCGACCCTAGGACTAAACCGCTCGCGCGGTAGGGGAGGTATTCGACCGTAGCAGGGTGTTCTGGGAAGCAAGAGGTTTGCATCGGCCGGCAACTGCCGATGTTGGAAACGAGGCAATCCCGCCTCAATTTCCGACAGGAGCAAGCCATGGAAACTCAGAAGCCGAGCATCAGTCCGCTGCGCCAGCGCATGATCGAGGACATGCGGATGCGCAAGTTTGGCGAGAAGACGCAGACCCAGTACCTTCGCGCAGTACGGCAGTTTGCCAAGTACCTCGGACGCTCTCCGGACACCGCCAGCGTCGAGGAACTGCGCAACTATCAGTTGTACCTGGTCGACCACGGTACTTCGCCGGCATCGCTGAACTCGGCGATCTGCGGGCTGAAGTTCTTCTTCGGTGTCACGCTGGACCGACCCGAGGTGATGGCCAAGATGAAACCAGTGCATCTGCCGCGCAAGCTTCCCGAGATCCTGAGTCCCGATGAGGTGAAGCGGCTGATTGCCGCTGCCGGCAACCTTAAACACCAAACCGCACTGGCACTGGCCTACGCAACCGGGCTGCGCGTCAATGAAGTGGTCAACCTGAAGGTCGGTGATATCGACAGCCAGCGCATGACCGTTCGGGTTGAACAAGGCAAAGGACAGAAGGATCGCTATGCATTACTGTCACCGGTCCTGCTCGAACGCCTGCGCGTCTGGTGGCGCGTCGCCCGTGCCCAGGGCAAGATGCTTGATGGCGGCTGGCTGTTTCCCGGCCTGGACCCGGTCAGACATCTCAGCACCCGGCAACTCAACCGTGCCATTCACGCGGCGGCCGACGAAGCTGGCATCGAGAAACGCATCTCGATGCACTCCCTGCGTCATGCTTTCGCCACCCACCTGCTGGAGCAGAAGGTCGATATCCGCCTGATCCAGGTGCTGCTCGGCCACAAGAAATTGGAAACAACCGCCCTGTACGCCCAGGTTGCCACCGACATCTTGCGCGAGGTGGTCAGTCCATTGGAGAAGCTGAACTCCGCGTAGCGCCGCCATGGGGCGGCCCGCCCTGGAGGTCGCCGACATTTTCCGCACCCACGGTCCTACGTGGCGCAAGCAGCAAGCAGGACACCTGAGCCTCGGTCAGCTCAAGGTCATGTCGGCCATCGAACAGTGCCGTACGGCGGCGCTGGGAGGGCATGCGCTCCATTGCAATGCCTGCGACCACCAAGAGATCAGCTACAATTCCTGCCGCAACCGGCACTGCCCGAAGTGCCAGGCGCGTGCCGCGCAACAATGGCTGGAGGCCCGACAGTCTGATCTGCTGCCGGTCGAGTATTACCACGTCGTCTTCACGCTTCCCGAACCGATCAGCACCATCGCCTACACCAACAAGGCCGCGATCTACCGGCTGTTGTTCGACGTAGCGGCAGAAACCCTGCTGACCATCGCGGCCGATCCGAAACATCTGGGCGCACAGATCGGCGCCACGCTGGTATTGCACACCTGGGGTTCGGCACTGACCCATCACCCACACGTGCATGGCATCGTGCCCGGCGGTGGCATTTCCCGGGACGGGGAACGCTGGGTGGCCTGCCGACGGGGATTCTTTCTGCCGGTGCGCGTGCTGTCGCGGTTGTTCCGCCGCCGTTTCGTCGAGGAGTTGGAGAAGTTGCACCACGCTGGCCAGTTGCAGTTCTTCGGCGAGCACGCTGGCCTGAGCGATGCAGGAGCGTTCGCTCGGTGGCTGGCACCGCTGCGGTCCTGCGAGTGGGTGGTGTATGCCAAGCGTCCATTCGCTGGTCCCGAGGCGGTATTGGGCTATCTGTCTCGCTACACCCACCGGGTGGCAATTTCAAACCGGCGGTTGGTGGCTATGAACGATGATGGCGTGTCCTTCCGCTGGAAGGATTACCGGGCCAAGGGGCGTACCCGGCACAAAACGATGACGCTCGCGCCAGAAGAGTTCATGCGCCGCTTCCTGCTCCATGTGCTGCCGGGCGGGTTTCATCGCATCCGCCACTACGGCTTACTGGCCAATGCCGGCCGGCGCGAGAATCTGGCCAAGGTGCGTGCCTTGCTCGATGTTCCTCAACCCGCGCAGGCCGACGATGAAACCGCCGTTCCGCCAGCGCCGACTTTCGTTTGCCGTTGCTGTGGCGCGACCATGCGCGTCGTCGAGATCATCATGCGCCAGCAGCCGATTCGAGCACCGCCATGATGCTTACCTTGCTGCCCCACCACCATGCTCCTGCATCGGCTTCCGCACCACCCATGCCGAGTGCCCCCTGTTGCCGATTGACGCCATATCGGTTGATTTCGCTGCCTCTGGCACTTGTGCTCGTAGCGCCAATCACCGCTGACGGTGTCGCTCTCGCCGATGCCGACGGCTCGATGCTCCAATCATCGGCCATCTCAGGAACAGCAGCCGAGGTCAAATCCCCATAGGCCGTGGCCTACCCGAACCGCGAAGCAGCATTCCGCGGTTTCCTCCCTGGAGGTTTATTCAACGTCTGCCCGCAGGCGCTCTCGCGTCATCCAGCCTTGTCACGTGGAGGGCAGACGTCGAACAAACCTAAACCAATCCTGCCTGTCAGGCTTTCGGACAGCGGACGTCCACTGTGGAAGTGAGTGGCGCTGAGCCCATAGGTGAAGCATCCGCTCGACTGCTTGGCGATGTTCGTTAATAGACGGCCTCCGTTAGGGAGCGAGTGGCCCCATACGCGACTTCTGAAATGCTCCGGGCCTGTGCTAGGGACTTCTCGAAGTAGCCTTCCAGGCTGTCCGGATAGTCGAAAACCCGGAGAACTCGCAACTGTTTGATCAGTATGTCGTAGTAGTAGAAGCAGGCTTGCAGGGCATAACCGAAGTCTGGATAATGAGTGACCTTAGATGTGCTCTCGTGATGGGCTACAACTTCGTCTCGATAGGTCTTTATGCCTTCCCAGTATGCTCGCCATTCTTCTTCGGAAACCGCCAGCCCTCTCAGGAGCCCAGCACGAAACGCATCTGGGTCGGCGACGTGCTTAGACCAATGCGTCGCCTCGCCTTTTGATCCAAAGGCTTTGCACCATTCGAGGACGGCGATATCCAGGAAGTTGTTGAATACGAGAATCCAATAGTTCTGATCAAAGTCGTCCTTGAACGGTTCCAGTGATCTGTGATGCGCGACGTTTCGGGCAATGTAGACGAGCCTGAATACTTGATCGACGACCTTACCAATCTCGGCGGTCACTCGTAGCTCCTAATAACATAACGTGAAAGCTCAGGGGCGCGATGCCGGCTTGCCGGCGTAGCGACCCTTTGGAGCGAGAGGTTATGCACCTGCGCGAAACTTAGCATTGAAAACTCTTGGGTTGATACCGTCGAGGTAGCCGATTCTCTTCGCAAACGAACGCACTTTGCAGTTGAATTCGATATTGCCATCCAGACCGACTGGGTTTCCCTCGCCTGACTTAGCCATTTGGCTTGCATGGCCATCTGGAATCACCTCGTGCACATAAAGGCTCGCGATCTCACCTGGCGCAATAACCTGTTTGTTAAGAATTGATGCATTGAGACTTGCACCGCCGTACCAAAACCGAAAGCTCGCACGATCCAACTCGATCGAGAACGGAGAGAGATTTATGGCTTGGATATACAGCGTAAATGATGCTCCTTGTCCTAGATCGACCACAACGGAGTCGTGGCGTGGACGAATGTCAACGTAGATGAGGCCCGCCAGTTTCTCGGGCGTGAAATACCAATGGAGAACCCACGCAGGGAGTTTACGAAGGACGCTCCATATACCTGGTATTGGGATAGTTTCAATTGCCATTGGTAGGATCTAGATGGGATGCATAACGTGTTGTTAGCTCAGGGGCACTGCGCGGCGCTTTATCGCGCAGCGTCCCCTGGAGTGATGGGTGTGCGCCCAGCATGGGCGCGATGTAATGGGGTGGAAGTCCCCTGTGGGAGTGCCGACATGGATTCATTCACTGTGAGTTCATGATAACCACTAGCCGAAGGCAAGTGCAAGACCGCGAGGGC
>JAJZGF010000072.1 GCA_021805025.1 Acidobacteriota bacterium | reverse complement strand
CGATCTCAAACATCTCGGTATCGGAGACAAGCGCGAAGTCAGCCTGAAGCTGGGCCGGGCGGGAGGCTACAAAAGCCTCAATTCCCTCCCCCCCAACTTCCTCTTCGCCTTCCATCAGCACACGGATGTTGATGGGGAGCGATCCGGTGGCCGCGAGGTGCGATTCCAGGGCCTTGACCTGCGCCCAGACCTGCCCCTTGTCGTCCACAGCGCCGCGGGCGTAGATATTGCCGTCGCGTTCCGTCGGTTCAAAGGGCGGAGCGATCCACTCCTCGATCGGGTCCGGGGGCTGCACGTCGTAGTGCCCGTAGACGAGGGCAGTGGGTTTGCCTTCGGCGTGCAACCAGTCAGCGTAGACAAGCGGATGGCCTTCGGTCTCGCGGAGCGAGACATTTTGCAGGCCGATGCGACTGAACTCGATGGCGAGCATTTCGGCTGCGGCGCGGCAGTCTGCATTGTGCTCGGGCAGAGTAGAAATCGAGGGGATACGGAGAAAGGCCTTTAGCTCCTCTAAAAATCGAGGGTGATTCTGGCGGGCATATTCAATGGCAGACGACGACATGGTCCTGCTCCCATAAAATGAATTCGAAGTCAAAGCAAAGTATAGGCCTATCAACGTATCTCAGTCCTTGAGGCACCGGAGGTCTCATGTTGCTCAGCACGGCAGGTGGCTGCATAAAGTCTCTTTTGTTCTTTCGCCGTTTTCTTCTTTTCCCGCTTCTTGTCCTCACCTATACCGTCGCTGCCGGCTGGCCGCAATCCGCTCATCCCGGCCCCTACTTTGCCCGCAGGAATACGTTCTCGTTCTTCGGCGCGTATTCAAACGACTCCAGCCACATTCTTTTGGGCGACGCCGAACAGCGCAAACTGCTCAACTTTGGCGCCGCCTACGGCCGACGTCTGCTTCTAGGCCACATTGTGAACTGGCAATACAGCGGGGAGTTCGTGCCGCTGGCGATGGAGAGCGATCCGCAGAGCCGCGAGGTAGACAACCAGACATTCCCAACGGTAGCGACCCACATCTACTATGACCAGGAACCAGTTGTCTCCTGTGCACCGCAGACCCAACCGTACATTTTGTATCTCGAAAATGGCACCGTGTACAGTAGTGGAACCGCCACAATTACCTGCTTCGGACGCTATTGGACGATCGGGGAAGCCTTCTCACCTGTAGGCTTTCAATGGAACTTTCTGCCGCAGCGCAAGGTGCAGCCTTTTCTCATCGGCCACGGAGGTTTCATGTACTCCACGAAGCCCATTCCCGTACCCTACGCCGGCTCGTTCAACTTCACCTTTGACGTGGGCGCTGGAATTGAAGTCTACCGAGCCAAGATGCGCTCCATTCGCGTCGAGTGCCGCTATCACCACATCTCCAACCACGACACAGCTATAGAAAATCCCGGCATCGACAACGGCATGCTTCAGGTTACTTATTCATTCGGCCGTTAGAGCCTGCTCACTCTACCTGGACGAAGCTGCCCATGCAGGCTTTAGAAGCCTCTAATAGCGCGGCAATGCCGGATCAACCTCGGAGGACCAGGCTTCAATGCCGCCACGCAGCGACTGGGCCTGTTCAAAGCCCTGGTTGCGCAGCCATGCGGTCACGGTGAGCGAGCGCTGACCAAGATGGCAAACGACAATGAGGCGCTCGTCGGGGTCCAACTCCTGGTGCGCGCGCGAGGGAATGTCGCCCATGGGCATGAGCAGACTTCCATCGATGGCGGCCTTGGCAAGCTCCCACGGTTCGCGGACATCGATGAGACGGGCCTTGCGTTCGCGGAGCAGGGGTGCGGCTTCCGAGGGGGAGATCTCGTAGTCGAGCATGATGCCAGTGTAGGGCAACGGACCCGCTTGCCAAGGGCGATGCCATGAAGGGCATGAACCGCAGAAGGCTGTGCATTTGCCCGGCATTGAGTCCCGTGGGATGGGAAAGCGAAGATGAACCAAAAGCGGCCTCGTAAAAAACCTGCAAGCAAATTGCGGAAAACTGCAAATCTCGTAAGGGGGGAGGTATGTAGTTACGGGTTCGGGCCTGCGAGATAGCGGACAGATTGAGCCGGGGAGAGCGCGGACGGGTTGGAGATGGCTGAGTTCATGAGTATCTCCAGTGTGCGCCTTGCGCTGAAAATGATCTGCAAATGGGGCACAGGGTTTTTGCGCATGGAATGAACGAGTTGGAGACATTGTGAGACGCGGGGGCTTGGTGGCAGAAGATCGCGCGCTGGGTGGCGGCGGTGGGGCAGGTCGGGGTCTGTGCTTTTGAGGCCGCCAGCGCTCGCCGGGAGAGCCTCGCGGCCATTACTCTGGAAGAGATGCCTCCGATTTTGAATGCTCAATTGATTTCGAAGCAATTTGGCGCCGTGCCGCTCTTCCGCGATCTTTCCCTGACGGTGGAGGAGGGCGCGCGCATCGGGTTGATTGGCCCGAACGGATCAGGAAAATCGACGCTCTTGGCCCTGCTCGCGGGTCAAATGGAACCGGATGCGGGGGAGCTGGCTGTGCGCAAGCGCGCCCGCATCGCCTATGTGCCGCAGGACTCAATGTATGCGCCGGGGATGACCATCCGCCAAGTGCTGGATTCGGCGTTGGCAGAGGGCCATGGGCCAGAGGCAGAACGCGAGGGACGTCTGCGCGAACTTGCAGGGCGCGCCGGCTTTACGGAGCTGACCGGCATGGCCGCTGCGCTGTCTGGCGGGTGGCGCAAGCGGCTGGCCATTGTGGCGGCGCTGGTGGGCGATCCCGACGTGCTGCTGCTGGATGAGCCGACCAATCACCTCGATCTGGAAGGGATCGAGTGGCTCGAGGAGCTGGTCGCTTCGGCCACCTTTGCCTCGGTCACCGTGAGCCACGACCGCTACTTTCTTGAGTCCACCTCGAGCGAGATCATTGAGCTGAATCGCGCGTATGCGGGCGGATTGCTGCGCGTAAGGGGGAACTTCAGCCGGTTTCTTGAGGAGCGGGAGGCCTGTCTGGAGGCGCAGAACCGCCAGCAGGAGAGCCTGCGCAACCGCGTGCGGACCGAGATTGAATGGCTGAGGCGCGGCCCCAAGGCGCGGACGACCAAGAGCAAGGCGCGCATTGACGCGGCACAAGGAATGATCGGACGTCTCGCCGATTTGGACTCTCGCAGCGCAGTGAGCACTGCGGGGATCGATTTTGCCGCGAGCCAGCGCAAGACAAAGCGCCTGGTGGAGTTTGAACAGGCGGCCTGCACGGTGGGCGGCAATCGGCTCTTCAGCGGGCTGAACTTCACCTTGACGGCAGGCAGCAAAGTAGGGCTGGTGGGGCCAAACGGGAGCGGCAAGACGACGCTGCTGCGGCTGCTGCGTGGCGAAATTGAGCCTGCAGAAGGCGCGGTTCGGCGAGCCGATGCGTTGCGCATGGTGTACCTGAGCCAGATGCGGGAGCTGGATGAAAGCCTGACGTTGCGGCGCGCGCTTGCGCCCGAGGGCGATGCCGTGATGTATCAGGGGCGGCCGATCCACGTGGCCAGCTGGGCCGCGCGATTTCTCTTCACAGGAGAACATCTGAATCAGCCGGTGAAGAACCTGAGCGGGGGCGAGCGGGCACGCGTGCTGATCGCACGGCTGATGCTGCAGCCTGCTGATGTGCTGCTGCTGGACGAACCAACGAATGATCTGGACATTCCGACGCTGGAAGTTCTGGAGGAGAATCTCCTGGAGTTTCCGGGTGCGCTGGTGCTGGTGACCCATGACAGGTTCCTTTTGAACCGCGTGTCTACGAGCGTTCTGGGCCTGGATGGCCGCGGGCGGATCGGACAGTTCGCCGACTATACGCAGTGGGAAGAGTGGAAAGGCGAAGAACTGGAGCGGCAGCCGACCGGGAGCGATCCGGAGGCCCCGCAGCGCGCGGAGGAGGAGGCGGGGACGAAGGCACGGAAGAAGCTTTCCTATATCGAGGCGCGTGAGTTTGCAGCGATAGAGGAGCGGGTTGAGGCATCAGATGCGCGCCTGGAGGCGGCACGCATGCAACTGGAGAGCCCAGCTATCGCAACCGATGCAGCCGGACTGCAACTGGCACTGGAGGAACTGGCAACGGCGCAGCAGGAGAGTGACTCGCTTTACGCACGGTGGGCTGAACTGACTGAAAAGGCAGGCTGACAACAATGCCTCTCGTGCTGATTCCCTGCACTTCTGTACAATCCGTGTCAATCCTGCAGAGTCCAATGAATCGTTGAGGGCGGAAAGAAGCATCGAGACGGAGTGATGGCAAAGATAGATACGCAAAATCCTGTGAAGGTACTGATTGTGGAAGACGAGCCCCACGCGTTGATGGGACTTGCCGAGCTGATCTCCGGCTGGGGATACAGGACGGAGACCGCGCGCGACGGAATTGAAGGCTGGGAAAAGACGCTGGCGTGGAATCCGGCGATTGTGGTCACGGACCTGAAGATGCCGCGTCTGGATGGCCTGGGATTGCTGGCAAAAATGGCAGAAGAGGGCTCGGGTATTCAGTCGAACGTAGCCGTGATTCTGCTTACGGCACAGGGTTCCATCCAGGTGGCTGTGGACGCCATGAAACTGGGGGCCTACGACTTTCTGCAGAAGCCCGTCGATGCGGCGCGGCTGCGCGCCATCCTGACCAATGCGACACGTCAGCATGACACAGCGGTCGAGCTGGAAGTGGCGCGACGCCGGTTGCGCGAAACGGGCGTCCTCGGCTCGATGGTTGGCAGCTCGCAAGCGATGCGGGAGATATTTGCGCTGATTGAGCAGATTGCGCCCTCGAATGTCTCCGTGCTGATTACGGGCGAAAGCGGAACGGGCAAGGAGATGGTTGCGCGCACGCTGCATGAGTTAAGCCCTCGCAAGCAGCGTCCGTTCGTGGCGGTGAACTGCGCGGCCATTCCCGAGTCTCTGATTGAAAGCGAGCTATTCGGCCACGAAAAGGGTTCGTTTACAGGAGCAGTGGAGCGACGTGCGGGGTGCTTTGAGCTGGCCTCAGGAGGAACGCTGCTGCTGGACGAGCTGGGCGAGATGCCGGTGGCCACGCAGGCCAAGCTGCTGCGCGTGCTGGAAGAGCGCAAGCTGCGCCGGCTGGGCGCACGAACCGAGCAGGATGTGGATGTGCGCGTTCTGGCCGCGACGAACCGAGACCCCGCAGAGGCCGTGGCGCAGGGGCATTTGCGGAGCGACCTCTTCTACCGCCTGAACGTCTTCCACATTCACATGCCGCCGCTGCGCGAGCACATGGAAGACCTTCAAACGATGGCCGAAGCGATGGTTCGCGAGATGAATCTCAAGCACGAACGCCGGGTATCCGGCGTTGGGCCATCGATTCTGGAACGTATGATGTCGTACGACTGGCCCGGCAACGGGCGCGAGTTGCGCAACGTGATGGAGCGCGCCGTTGTGCTTTGTCCGGATGGAGCCCCGTTGGATGCCAGTCACCTGCCGCCTCAGTTCGGGCAGTCGCAGGCCCCACCGCCGCGAATCACGGATTCCGGCGTCATTCCAGTGCGAGTGGGCGCAACCGTGGATGAGATGGAGCGACTGCTGATCGTCCGCACTCTTGAGGCAACGGGGCAGAACAAGACTCGTGCGGCAGAGGTGCTGGGCATCAGTCTGAAGACGCTGCACAACAAGCTGAAGGAATACAGCCACCAGAAAGAAGATCAGCCGGTCTGAGCCATGCGACTGAAGACCAAACTCGTTCTTGCGATCACGGGGCTTGTATTCCTGCTGGCGGGCATTCTTTCGCTTGTCTACGTAAGTCAACTGGTGCATGCCGCGGTGCAGCAGTCCTACGACGGGAACAAGATGGTCGCCGATGAAGTACGCTTCGCGGTGCAGGATGCGTTGGAGAATGGACTCAAGGACGTCACGGTAGACCCCAACAATCCCGGCCAGCTCCATGACCTTGAAGTCACGGCGATTCGCAACAGCGCGGCTCTGAAGGCGGTGATGGATTCCGTCAATCGCTACTCGCTGACGGTCTATGACATCAATATCGGGGACGCCCAGCACCACACGCTGGTCAGCACCAATCCCACAAATGAAGATAAGCCCCTGCCTGTCCGCGATGACTACGGCCAGTTGCTGAGTGTCAACCCGATCCAGCTTATGCGGGAGGTGTTTGGCCCGCCGCGCGTTTTTGATATCTCAGTGCCGCTGGAGCGCAATGGCCAGCCCTTTATCACCGTGCATGTGGGTGCGCGCACCACGCTGCTGCATGTTGTGTACGCGCCCTGGATGCAGGAGGCCTTCACGCTGATGGGATTCGTCCTGATCGCCGCGCTGGTGATGGCGTTCCTTCTAAGTAACCTGGCGCTGCGGCCGCTTGAAGAAATCAGCATGCAGTTGTCGTATTGGACGCCGGTAAGTGAGGAAGCGGACCCGGCGGAGACCGCACCGAAACAGGACATGCCGCAAAGGGTCTCCACGCAAATCGAGCGCATCGGCCAGCGTATGCGCAACGTGGAGGAAGTCTTCTCCGCACTGAAGGAAAACCTGGATCAGATTCTCGGCAATCTGCAGGATGGCATCCTCCTGTTTACGGGAGACGGACGGGCAGTGCTTGTTTCCGAGTCTGCGCGGCGTTTTTTGCAGGTCGAGAAGGCAAATATTCTTGGGCTGCATGCGCGCGAGATCTTTGACCGATCGACCGTACTGGGTCGCAGTCTGATCGAAGCGTTCGAGACCGGGGCGGACCTTGTGCAGGAAGCAGTGCTGACCGAGACAGGCCGGCGCATCGAGGCCTCGCTGAATCTGATTCATGATGACCGGACGAATCAGAAGCTTGGAGCGCTGGTCACATTGCACGATCTGGAGTCAGTGGAAGAGATTGAGTCGGAGCTTGAGCTATCGCGGCGGATGGCGGCTATCGGACGCCTGACGTCCGGGGTTGGGCACGAGGTCAAGAATCCGATTAACGCCATCGTGGTGCATCTTGAATTGCTGAAGAACAAGTTAGGGGAGACAAACGGCGCCGCGAGCAAACATCTCGAAGTGATTGATGCGGAGATCCATCGCCTGGACCGCGTGGTGCAGACGCTGGTGGATTTCTCGCGGCCTGTTGAGCTGCAGTTGCGGGAGCACGACCTGCGCCGTGTCATCGGCGACGTGATAGCACTGGCAACCGAGGAACTTTCCACCCGGAATGTAACCCTGGAGAGCGAGCTGCCGTCCAACCCTGTTGTGGCTTATGTGGATGCCGATCTGATGAAGCAGGCGGTTCTCAACGTCATCCAGAATGGGGCACAGGCCATGAGCGAGGGTGGGCGGCTTCGAGTCCTGCTGGAAGAAAACCGAAAAGTTGCCATTCTTCGGATTCAGGACCAGGGCCCGGGCGTTCCCGATGACATTAAAGACCGGATATTTGATCTCTACTTCACGACCAAGAGAGACGGAAGCGGCATTGGACTGGCGATGACCTATCGCATCCTGCAACTGCACCATGGCAGTGTAGAAGTACAATCAGAGATGGGCCATGGAACGGAATTCACGATGCGAATTCCGCTGGCGATGACTGAATGGGGAAAACGGCATCTTCAACCGGAAAGTGCGGAAGGTACGGAATGGATGTTGCAATGAAGGCGCCGGCCAAGTACGCTGTTTTGCTTCTGCTCATCCTGTTGACGGGATGCTTCCACAGGCAGCAGCCGCAGCCGCAGCCAGTCGCGCCGGAGCTGGCGCAAACTCCGCCGCCTGCACCGGTACCGGTAACGCCGCCGCCCATTGAAACGCCGACTCCGCCGCCCGCAGTGGTGTCCCCTGTCGAAACCGCTCCCCCTCCCGAAGAGTCCGAAAAGCCGGCCGTGCATCATAAGAAGCGCGCGGACAAGCCCGCGCCGGAGGCCGTAAGCAACCCTGAGACGCCAGCAGTCAATGCGATCGGTCAACTTTCTTCAGGAGATCCGGAAACAGCGCGAAAGGATGTAGAGGATTCTATCGCTGCAACGGAGTCAAAACTGAAGCAGATCACGCGTCCGCTGAGCGACCAAGAGCAAAAAACTGTGGCTCAGATCAAAGAATTTCTCAAGCAAGCCAAGGCGGCACTCGGCTCCGGCGATGCCGACGGCGCGAATACCCTGGCGCTGAAGGCCAAAGTGCTACTCGGCGAACTTACAAATTAACAAGAGTTTCCCTATCCGCACTGCAAGATCAGCGCTCACCCCAGCTCAGCTTGCTTCGCAAAGCCTCAAAGAACCCACTTTCACTGATCCGTACCAGGTTGACGGTGTGCGATGAGCGCTGACAGCACACCTCGTCTCCGGGTTGCAGCGCCACGGCTCTCTGGCCATCCATGGTGAGCAACGCCTGATTCGGCACCGCCTCCACACGGACTGTAAGATGCGCGTCGCCACGGATCACGATCGGGCGCAGAGTGAGCAGGTGAGGGCAGATGGGCGTAACAACGAGTGCATCCACGTCCGGGGTGAGAATCGGCCCATTGGCTGCGAGGGTGTAGGCGGTGGAACCGGTGGGCGTGGATACGATGACCCCGTCTGCGCGAAAGCGGGCGACATGCTTGCCGTCAAGTTCGACGGCAAAGTCACCCATGCGGGCGATTTCTCCTTTCGAGACCACCACCTCATTCAAAGCCTCGTGCGAAGAAAGCTCCTGGCCATCGCGGCGAATTGCGGCTTGCAGCATGGCTCGGGAGTCGAGGGCATGGCAGTCGCTGCACCAGCCTTCCAGTGTTGGGTAAAGATCGGCCAGACGGACCTCCGTGAGGAACCCCAGGGAGCCGAGGTTGACGCTCAGGATGGGAGTCTTGCTGGCTGCAAAGATGCGGGCAACGGAAAGCAGAGTGCCGTCCCCTCCGAGCACGATGACAAGGCCGGGAGAGAACGAAGGCATCTCGGCGGCATCTACGATGGGTGCAGCCTGGCAGAAGGCTCCGCCTTCGCGATCGAGCAGAGGACTGTAGCCCTTGCGGCGCAGCCATTCGATCAGCCTGGGCAGAATCTGAGCGAGCTCCGTCTTATGCGGTTTGCAGACAATTGCGACAGAAACCATGCCGACCTAGTGTACCGGATGCGGGTCAGGGCTATGACGATGAAACTCCGGCAGGCGACGTCGCTCCGGCCGGGGAAGGTCTCCCCATCCACAAAAGAAACTCGCGATTTCCCTCTGCACCCGTGATCGGGGACGGAATCGACCCAACCACCGCCCAGCCCAGGCCGGCGATACATGCCGCCACCTTGTCGATCGCGAGTTGATGCACGGCCGGATCGCGAACAATTCCGCCTTTGCCCACGTTTCCCCGCCCCGCCTCGAATTGCGGCTTGACGAGAATCACTCCCTCTGTCAGTGCGGGTGCAGCGGCCAGGACAGGCTGCAGGAGCAAGGTTGCAGAGATAAAGGAGACATCCATCACCAGAAGAGTCGGGTCCGCAATGCCGGGCTGTGCGAGGGCGCCGGGCTGGAGCAAACGCGCGTTGGTGCGTTCCATGAGCCGGACTCGCGGGTCATTGCGCAACTTCATGGCGATCTGTCCGAAGCCGGTATCGATTGCGGTAACGTGTCCTGCGCCATGCTGGAGAAGGCAATCCGTGAAACCGCCCGTAGAAGCGCCGACGTCAAGGCATACCCGATCTTTGATCTGAATTTTCCAGTGATCAAGAGCCGCTGCGAGTTTGAGGCCGCCACGGCTTACGTAGGGAAGGTCGTCGCCCAACATGCGGATCGCGGAGTCTGCGCCGACGGCTGCGCCCGGCTTGTCGATCTTCTGCTCGTTGACGAGGACGCGCCCAGCCAGAATGAGAGCGCGGGCGCGCTCTCGGCTTGCGGCACGACCGCTTTCGACGAGCAGGACATCCAGGCGAATCTTCACGGCAAGGATCCTTGTAAGACCACTGTCCCTGATCAGGACAACGGAGAGATTGTCGTGTCTATGATGCTGCGGATACACGACGGGCCATCCGCACGGCGTGGGATGGCCCCGAGTCTTGCGCCGCTACCGTGTCGATTCTTATGGCGCGGTCTGACTCTGGCATTGCGCCAGGGTCAGGCCAGCAGGGTTGCCCGGATCAAGGATACTCGTAGGCAGGTAGCAGGGCTGGCCACCGCCGGGTCGCCTGCTTGTGACGTTCGTATTCCCTGACGTGCCGTTCTGCGTCGTCACGCGGACATCGATGATGTTGCCCTGCACCAGCACCGTCGTATCCACGATATCCAGGTCTGTTCTGAGAATGGTGAGGTAAGGACTGTCAGGAGAGGCCACATAGACCTTGCCATAGAGTGAATTCATGGTGGAGACAACGGTGCGCGGATAACCGATGACCGCAAGGGTCTTTTCAAGGGTGTGGCTGCTCAAATTGACGATGGAAACCGTACCGTTGCCCGTTCCGTCGTTTTGATTCGCGGTATACGCGCGACTGCCATCCGCGAGCACGGTGACACTGGCAGGTTCCGGAGTCGCCGTGTTTCCAACCTTCACCGTAAATGTCGTTCCAAAGGTGGGGCTGTCATTGCCGTACTCATCGAGACTCACGTCAATCACGCTGATGGTTCCGCCGTCGTAGTTCGCAACAACGATCTGGCTTGTTGCCGCGTTGTATTCGGCATAGACGGGGCCCGCGGTGGCCGTCATACCGGCGGTGCCGTTTGGCGGGGTAATCCCCGTAGCCGCCACGGCGTTGAGCGAAAGAGGCAGCGCGGGGTGGCAGGTGACCAGCTGGCCATTCTGGTTCAGGAAGGGCGTGCAGGCATCCAGAGCATTGTTCAAGCTGTTGATTACAGTGATCGTGTCACTGCCGCGGTTCAAAATGAAGTACCGCTGCTTATCGGTGCTGGACAGGCCATAGACCGGGCACTGGCCCAGCGGAATGCGGGCAGAGATCGTGTAGTTTGAGGGTTCAATCGCGTCCGCCTCTCCGGTTTGCGTTACCGTAGACGGCGAGATGTTGCACGCCACGCCGAAGGGGAGAATGCTTCCCTGGGGTGTATTCACGTTGTTCTGACTAATCGAATAGTTCCGCTGGCCTACCAGCACCGGGCCGGAGATGGCGATGGGGGTGGGAGCGACAGGAACGGCCAACTTGAACGTCTCAGGACTGCTGCTTAGAACGTCAACGATGTTGCCCTGTAAATCGGTAATCCATAGCCCCGCGGAGGGAGAGAACATCCCGATCGGCTGGGCGGTCGTCGGCAGCGTGCTGTAGGTCACGTTTCTCTGCTGCAACTGTGTGGAGACGGGGAAGTTCGTAAGGGTTCCGTCGCTGTTGATCGTGTAGCCCGTGCTCCCGGACTCGTCGATCGTGAAAGCTTGCGGGTAGGTGCCGATGGCAGCCGTGGCCATGATGGTATCGCCGGAATAATCGATGACGGTGGCGATGCCGGCCGAGGTGGTAGACGGGGCGGATACAACAACGGCCAAGGACGACGGCTGCTGGGGCGGTCCGCTCGGACTGATTGGCGTAACTACGGGCCGGTATGTATCTCCACAACCGGCAAACAAGGCAGCAGCCACAAGCGCTGCTCCGGCCTGAACCAATCGCGTACGCGCCTGGCCTGAAATCAATGGAAAAGGACTCATTCAGTAGGTTCCTGCTTACATAGCGATTGTAAATCAGCCGAGAGGCGGCAGGTACCTTGTGGAGCTCTGCTGGACCTGCCTCGCCCAGCGACCTGACGGTGAAAGCTATCCGCGCGGATGGTGAACCATCCTCCTTCGGCCTCACGCGGGGAGATTGGGCAAGTACGATGAACAAGTGAAGACTTCGAAACTTGCCTGGCAATCGAAGCTGGTGCTGTTGCTTGTACTGCCGGCGACGGGCGCGGAACTGGTGCTGGAAGGATCCTGGTGGGCGAATCAGCTTCCGCAAGTTGCGGTATGGACCCTGGGATTGAGCCTCTTGTTAGGTTTGGCGGCATGGCGCAACCGGTCCGCGACGGCCGGAGCAGCAGCCTCGGGAGCATCCCTCTGCGCGATCCTGATGCTTGCCACAACCACGTTACCCTATGCGCCCTGGCGCACCGCACTGGTTCCTGTGTTAACGGTCTTGATACTCACTGCGGCAGCGACGCATTTTGGCCGCTACAGAAAGGAACAGCTCGGCACGGCGGAAAGCCGTAACGGCCGCGGAGCGTCCCAGGTTGCTGCGAATCTGGGAGTCGCCGCGCTTGTCTCCAATGGAATGATGCAGGTATGGCTTTTGAACCAGCTATGGCTGCCAGGGTTGCTGCGCTCTTCTCCTCTGCTGTTTGTGCCGGGACTTGCGGCACTGGCGGAGGCCGCCGCCGACACCGTCTCCTCCGAACTGGGGCAGGTGTGGAACAACCATCCCCGCATGTTGACGACACTGCGGCGCGTCGAACCGGGAACGGACGGCGCCATCAGCCTGGCCGGTACGCTGGCCGGAGTGGCGGCAGCCGGAGCCGTAGCAATCGCCGGCGCTGCCGCACTGCGTGCGGGCTGGGTCGCGCTCGGGATTGCCTGGGCAGGCGGTGTGGCCGGGCTGTTCATTGACAGCCTGCTGGGCGCGACGCTTGAACGCCTGGGGTGGTTGAACAACGATGCGGTCAACTTTCTTTCAACGGCAAGTTCGGCCGCGGTGGCACTAAGCCTGATGGCCGTTGTGCTTCACAACGCGGGCTGATAAGCCGCACTGGGCGCGACTCATTCCAGGTGGAGTCTCCACGCTGTGTAGCTCAATATCTCGTGGAGAACCGGACCAAGGTCGGACGGATTCGCCTCGATAGAGACGCGCGGACGCGGTGAGGTGAGTACCGAGAGTCCGACGGCGCTGCAGATTGCCTGAATGCGGAAAAGATGCGTCGCGTCACTCACGACAACCAGGCGATGAAAGCCGTTTGTGCGGGCAATCGCTGCCAGCCGTTGTGCGGATTCGGCCGTGCTTCGGCTATGGGTTTCCGCAATAATCGCCGACTCCGGCACTCCGGCAGCCATCAGATAATCGCGCCCCACACCGCCCTCGGAATACTGGTCGCCGCCATCGCCGCCCAGCGTAATGATCAGTGGAGCGATACCCCGATTGAAGAGCGCCTGCGCATGGTCCAGACGCGCGCGGTAGACCGGCGAGGGCCTTCCGTCGTACTCCGCTGCGCCGAAGACGACGATGGCGTCGGAAGGCGCGGCCTGGTCCTGCGATGCGACGCGCTCAATCTGCATGTAGACCCAGGCACTCCAACCCGCTGCGACCGACAGAAGGATCAGGGCCCCCAACAGGAAGGGCCATGCTCTTCGGCGCCGCGTTTCTCCGGGCCTGATCTGCATGGGGTTACTCTAACGCTGCAAGACCATGACGATCTCATGGGTTGGGATCGCGCCCTCGCGCAGAATCTCCCAGCGTCCCGGTCCCAGTGAGAGATCGACGATCGTCGTCGGCAGCGAACGTCCGGTAGGACCGCCGTCGATGATGAGCGGCACGCGATCTCCGATCTGGTCGCGCACGCAGGCGGCATGTGTGCATTCCGACGCGCCTTGCAAATTTGCCGAAGTGGCGGTGATGGGCAGGCCGAACTTCTCGACCACGGCGCGGGGAATGGCGGCATCAGGAACGCGCAAGGCGACGTTGCCCGTATTCGCGGTGGAGCGCAGGGGGAGCTTGCTTCCGGCGCGCACGATGATCGTGAGCGGGCCGGGCCAAAAACGGTCCGCGAGCTTGTCGAGCATCGAGTCCGTATCGCGGGCCAGCGTGTAGGCATCCGCCAGACCGGAGATCAGCAGAGAAAGCGGCTTGTGCTTCTGGCGGGTTTTGATCTGGTAGATTCGCTCCACGGCATACAGGTTCACCGGATCAACTGCCAGACCATAGAACGTATCCGTGGGCAGGGCGACGACGTCGCCCTTTTTTAGACAGGAAACAATGTAATCGATCCGGTCCGGCTGGGGTTCATCGGGATGGACGCGCAAAATCTCTGCGGACAAGAAGGCTTACCTCGGTTCCCGAATTGCAGATGTCACAAAATCGGAAGCTATCACAGCACCCGCACCGGTGCAAGTTCAGCGGCGGGTCGCTGACCACTCGCGCGGCGCGAAAACGGCATAGAATCGGCTAGGAGACTCACACGATTCGCTCTTATGCCTGTTCGCATTGTACAGAGTAAGCAGAACGCCCGCCTGAAGGAACTCCGGCGCGCGGCACAGTACTCGTCCGCCGCTGAGGGCGGACCGGTTGCCATTGAAGGATTGAAGATGCTCGGCGAGGCCCATACCGCGGGTCTTCGCATCCAGTGCGTCTTTGTCGCCCAGGAAGCTGAGGGCCTGCTCGACAAGCTCCCATTGAAGCCGGAGACCGAGGTGCTGCTGGTGCCGGGGGATGTGCTTTGCTCCGCGTTAGCCACCGAGACTCCACAGCGGGTGGCGGCGCTTGTCGAACCGCCCGTCTGGTCTTGGGAGGATATCCTCGGCCCGGCGCGCGGACCGCATCCGCTGCTGGTGATTCTGGCAGGCCTGCAGGACCCGGGCAACTTGGGAACGATTCTGCGCTCGTCGGAGGCATTTGGCGCTAGCGGCGTGGTGAGCCTGCCCGGAACCGTCTATGCCTGGAATCAAAAATCCGTACGAGCTTCGGCCGGCAGCGTCTTCCGCGTTCCGCTGCTGCGTGCCACCTTGCAGGATTGTGTTGCGCGTTTGCGTCAGGCTCGCATCAGGATTCTGGCATCTACGGCGCGAGAGGCTGACCCTGCGACTGACATGGTGCTCACAGGTCCCCTCGCTCTGCTGATTGGCAATGAGGGCAATGGCGTACCCGCGGAAGCCGCGGCAGAGGCCGATGGAGCGATTACGATTCCCTGCCCCGGAGATGTGGAGAGCCTGAATGCGGCGGTGGCAACCAGCGTTCTGCTGTATGAAGCATCGCGCCAGCGGAACGCTGCAACGGAAAGCCGCGCAAAGCAGGATGGAGACGGCCGATGAGCCTGTTTGACGGGGAGCCCGAAGGACCGAAGGGCGTATTGCCCTCCGCCCCGCTGGCCGAGCGCATGAGGCCGCGCACGCTTGAGGAGTACAGCGGCCAGGAACACCTGCTGGGACCGGGTAAACCGTTGCGTGTGCAGATTGAACGCGACGGGCTTGCCGCCGCCGGATTGGGCTCGATGATTCTGTGGGGACCGCCGGGCGTGGGCAAGACCACCCTCGCTAAGATTATTGCGGAATCCACGCGTGCGAATTTCATTGAGTTTTCAGCGGTGATGAGCGGCATCAAGGAAATCAAGCAGGTGATGGCGACAGCAGCGCAGGCGGCAGAATTGCATTCCCGTACCATTCTGTTTGTCGACGAGATTCATCGGTTCAACAAGGCGCAGCAGGATGCATTTCTCCCTTACGTGGAGCGGGGCACCATTCGCCTGATTGGCGCAACCACGGAGAATCCGTCGTTTGAAATCATCTCCGCTTTGCTGTCGCGGTGCCGTGTGTATGTATTGCAACCGCTGAGCGAAGAACGCATCGTGGCGCTGCTTCGGGGAGCGGTAGAGGACACGGAGCGCGGGCTTGGTTCGCACGGGCTCAAGGCCGACGACGATGCGCTGGAACTGATCGCCAGCTATTCCAGCGGAGACTGCCGCAACGCCTACAACACCCTGGAGGTGGCCGCCCAACTGGCCGAAGCAGAAGCGAAGTGCATTGACAAGGCCATTGCCACTGAGGCCATACAGCAGCGCGTGCTGCTCTACGACAAGTCCGGCGAAGAGCACTACAATCTGATCTCGGCGTTGCACAAGAGCGTGCGCAACTCCGACCCTGACGCCGCGCTCTACTGGCTGGCGCGCATGTTCGCAGCCGGCGAAGACCCACTCTATCTGGCGCGGCGCGTGGTGCGCATGGCGGTGGAGGACATTGGCCTGGCCGCGCCGGAAGCCCTGAACCTCTGCCTCTCTGCAAAGGAAGCCATGGAGTTTCTAGGCTCTCCTGAGGGAGATCTTGCACTGGCGGAGGCGGTTGTCTATCTGGCGCTGGCGCCAAAGTCGAACTCGGTTTACATGGCCTACGGCGCGGTGCAGGGAGAGATTGAGCACACGCGGCAGGAACCGGTGCCCTTGCACCTGCGCAACGCGCCCACCCGGCTGATGAAGGCGATGGAGTACGGCAAAGGCTACCTTTATGCCCATGACGAAGAGGGCCGCGTAGCCGACATGGACTGCCTGCCTGAGTCTCTCAAGGGTCGCAGTTACTACCAGCCCACGCAGGAGGGCCGTGAAAAACTGCTGACGCAACGCATGGATGAGATTCGCAGGATCAGAGCTGGGAAGCGTGGTGGGGACTGATTCTCCAGCCTCTTCTGCGGTCTGGCGAACCTCTTCACCCAATGCTTGTTCGCATCTTCTCCATCTCACCGATCTGCTATTCTTTGCTTGAGTTATCCCGAATCGAAAGGGCGAGGCTCAGATGCAGTTGACCTTCATATGGCAGAACCCTGCATTCATTGAGCGAGACTGGATCGCGGATGTTTTTTCATCGGTGGATGGCGAGCAGATCACTGACGGCGACCATCGCATCGTCCGAGACGGCTGCCTTCTTATCGATTCTTATCTCTATGCCCGTTCCGCCGATTACTACACGCAATTTCGGGGAAAGAACGCATGCTTCTCCATCTCTCCGATGAGGCCTATGATGGCGGGTACGACATCTACCGCAACTTCCGCGGAGTATTTCGCAATTACTGGTCTGCTACGTTCGATCGGCCTGGCGTCCTTCAGTTTCCGCTAGGGTACTCCGCCGGATTCGGGCGCGAACAGGTGGAACTGGGGACGGAGCAGCGATCGAAGCTATGGAGCTTTCTGGGTGGAGCAGACAAGAGCTCGCGCCCGGAAATGACCCAGGCCCTGATGCCGCTGACCCCCAACCTCGTGCACTCTACCGAACTGGGTGGGTTACAGCCCATGAGCCCGCTTAGCTACACGCAGATCCTTCGCGATTCCGTCTTCGTACCCTGTCCTATGGGCAACGTGAATCTCGATTCCTTTCGCGTGTACGAGGCGCTGCAGTGCGGCGCAATTCCTATTCTTGAGCGGCGCACGACGCTCGACTACTTCACCCGGATGATGGGCAGCCACCCTCTACCCACTTTTGCCGATTGGAGCCAGGCGGCGCGTTTCATCGCGGCTCTTCGGTACGATCACAAGGCTCTGAACAGCCTTCAAATGGCGTGCTTCAACTGGTGGGTGGACTACAAAAAAGGCTGCGTTCTCAGGTGGAGCTTTTCCT
>JAJZGF010000071.1 GCA_021805025.1 Acidobacteriota bacterium | reverse complement strand
TGTCAGGGGAATTGCATCTGTCTTGCGGCGCTCAGACCAGCCCGATTAGATAAGCGACCTACCTTGTCTCCAACGCTGAGATGTTGCAGCGATAGGATTTTTGCGGCAATTTCAACATTTTGCGGGATCTTATTTCCCGCCGAGGTGGACTCATGAAAACAGCCTTTTTCGTTCTATTCCTTTTTCTGTGCTTTGCAGCACCCACATTCGCGACTGTGGCCGTCAGCAGTCCATGGAATGGCGAGACAGTTGGCTCAGCCGTCACTTACGCGGCCTCCGCTACCACGAGTACCTGCTCAAGGGGCGTAGCCTCCATGGGTGTCTATGTGGACAACCATCTGCTCTATGTTGAGAATGGAACCAAGCTGAACACTGCTCTTACCGTAAGTGCGGGCACGCACAACACGGTTGTGGAAGAGTGGGATTATTGCGGCGGAGCCACCTTCGTCTCAATGACGATCACAGTTAGCAGCCAGTCCGGCGTCTATGTGGCATCTCCTGCGAACAACAGCACCGTGAGTTCGCCAGCAAACTTTGTCGCATCGGCAACGAGCTCCTGTTCAAAGGGTGTAGCGTCCATGGGCGTCTACGTGAACAATAACCTCGCGTATGTCACAAATGGTGCCAAGCTGAACACTCAACTGAATCTAGGCACGGGGGCGCAGCACACGGTTGTAGAAGAGTGGGACTACTGCGGCGGGGCAACCTACTCGCCAGTCAACCTCACCGTCCAGGGCGGCGGAACGACGCTCTACAATATCCAAGCCAGTGGGGGCTGGAACAGTTGGGGTGAATTCGCTCCCAGTTATGACATCTGCACCTCCAACTGTTCCGGTGTTAACTGGTCCATGTGGCTGCACCAGGCTTCACCGTCGTTGAGTGGGAACGCCAGCCGGTTTAACATCGGCGGAACCACGCCCTACGCCGATGCTCTCTGGTCGAATCCTGTGATCGGCCAAAACACCACGCAAGGCATCCCAGATACCGGCCACACGCTCCTCCCCAGCCTGCACTACTTTACCTACGATGCAGACTTCTTCGTAACCAATGCCTCTGTCACACAGGTGCTGGAATTTGACATCAGCATGTACATGAATGGCGTGGGGATGATATGGGGTAACCAATGTAACAACCTGGGTGGAAAGGTATGGGATATCTGGGACAACGTCACCGCAAAATGGGTTTCAGCCGGTGTTCCTTGTAATCTCATCAACAACAGCTGGAACCACGTGACTATCCAGGCGCAGAGGCAATCAAACAATACTCTTCTGTATCAATCGATCACTTTGAACGGAGTGACTGCCAACATCAACTGGACCTATGCCCCGTTCTCCGTACCTACGAGTTGGTGGGGCATCACGCTAAACTATCAGATGGACGGAGATTACAAGATGTCTGCAAATTCCACCTACCTGGATAACCTGAAGTTTACTTATTGGTAGAAAGCATCGTCCCGGCACCATCGTTGGGCGCCGATCAACTTGCATTCTCTTCGCACCTGCTCGTAAGACAATGAATCACAAAGAAGCTGGACCGGCTTGCGGGCTGTCCAGCGTAACGGGTTCTCTGCCGTCAGCACTCGAAGCCCTGCACTCGTCATTCTCCTGTCGAGGATCGCTGAATGAAAGCCTTTTCCGGGCGTAGCTCAGGACTGTCCGTTGCACTTCCTCGATCGACATAGGGCAAATGACAGTAAACCTACCGATCAAATCGTTCAGAGTTAGATAGGACTGACGGTTGGTGTACAGGAACTGAAGAGGGTACTCGGGCTTGCGCGCACGCGCCTTAACCGGGTCTGCATCGAGCAAATAGCTGATATGCGGCTTGGGAACCAGCATCATAATCAACCACACATACGCTCGGATCGCTGGATTGCTCAATGAGAGGTTCGCAAGTTCATCATAAATATAGCGGTCAAAGATGACCAGATCCGCCTCGGAGCGCAACGCCTTTTTCACCGCAAAGCGAATCGAAATAGCATCGATGCTATAAAGGAATAGCCTTACCCCTGTCATCAACGATGATCTGACGTTCTTGTCTCGCCTGTTGATCGGCGCGGCAGGAGTTCCAACGCCTTGGTCACCCTTGAAGATCGTGTGTCCCGCGGTTTCCCGGAACTTTGTAAGCAGGGCAACGTCATCCCAGAATTTGATCAACAGCACCCGCAAACCATCCTCCTTCATCCGTGTTCGAAGAGCTTCGATCTGGGTGCTCTTTCCGGCGCCATCCATACCGGAAAAACTTACGAAGTTGGTGGCGCGCTTCTTCGGGCGTGCAGTCATCACGATTCTCCAAGGGGCATGGAATACGTTTGTCTTCATGTCAATTTGGCCGACTGGGACTCGCATGCGAAAGCAACACCACGCTTCCGATGGCGACTGCGGCGCCTACGACCACGCCGACTCGGATCAGGATGGAACGAGCACGGCGCTGTTTTGCCGGCGCAATGACCGCGCCGGCAGGCCTGGAGGCAGTAACGCCTGTGGTTGTCTCATAGGGAGCGGCGGCTGTGCCAACAGGCTTCTGGACACCATGTTGTTGCGGCTGTTCCGATCCTGACTGCGTCGCATCGTGCTGTGTGCTCTGGCCGGCTGATTGCAAAGGCACAGGTTCCGGATTCTCCGGGTACTCGATTTCAGAGATGCTTGCATCTCTGTCCGACTTCCTGCCCTTGCTATCCGCTTCTTGCCGCTGGCTTTGCGCAGAGGAAGCGCCTTGAGGCTGCTGAACGCTAGTTGTTTGCGGCTGCGTTGCCGGGGCGGCTTCTGCAAATTGCACCGCCAGGAGGAGTACAAGCCAGCATCCCATCACTTTTCTTAACCAGCAACTTGAGATTCTCATTGATTGCTCCCGATCCCGGCCATACTGCGCGGGGCAAAATGACCCGTGCAGAGCGGCTACGCTGAAGGAACAGCGATTTGAAGCGAATTTCCCGGCACCATCGGATTCAGAGCCGCATGAGACGGAGGTTGGCGGAAGCCACTCACAGCCTGTGCATTGGTATCGTAAATCTGAAAGAGGCGATCTGCGCCACTGAGTTCCAGCATCGTCCTAGCTTCATTAGGAATTGCTGCGAGCTTGATATCGCCATTACGCTTTATGGCTTCCTCCAAGCAACACAGAAGAAAAGCGATAGCAAACCTGTCCATCTGGAGCACCCTGGAGCAGTCGAAGACGATGGAGGGTCGGTCAACATTCATGCAACTCTCCAATTCGTTAAAGAAGAGCGGCCCGAGTTTCTCATTCACTCTCTCCGGTACCTGCTTCACCACCACCGCGCATCTTTGAAGTGCCATATCTACATCCTGCATTAAGCTCCTGTTTCACACTGTCTAAAAAGGAGCATCCTCAATTCCGACAATCAAGGCATGAATTGTGTCTTGCGCGGCATATTAAGGAGTATCGTGGCCCTCTCAGTCCTATAGAAGACGCGCAAGCTCATCTGCTGGATTGCGTCTTGCCAGTGCCAACATATTTCTCGCATATCGGAACAACGTGGCAAGGTTTGTGTTATACCAACAGCACTCGCTCATATGAGGAGATAAGCCGCATAGAAACCGCAGTTTCTCCAGCCTGTTTGGTGATGCGAGCATTGCTGCAGCAAGCCGATGATTGCCGTCAAGAACCGTTAGAGGTTCGTTGTCGCTAAGGCCAATGAGAATTACAGCGCTAAGCCCTGGATCTTCCAGGAGAAGCTGATCGCCAATGTCAGCGATCTTCGACAAGAATGGCGTATCAACCAGGTGTTGTCGCGTGCGCATCCCTTCGGCTACCTTGGTGATGGAAAAATTGCCGCGCGCAAGCTTTCGCCACTGGGCCCTGGGAAACACCCTGATCTGGCTGACGTCCGATTGCTTGATCTCAACCTCATACCATTCCGTCTCGGTGGGAATTTCCTTCCACAGCGCAAGATGCCGAATGAATAGAAGCGCTCGCCGCTTTGCATTTTCCTCCGCATTATCAAGATCGGGCCTGCTTACAACTTCTCTGAAACTTGCCTGATAGCCCTTGAATTCGGGCGCGTGGAAGTCGCCCTTCAAGAACTCTGCGATGACCTCATCTTCCGATACACGTCGAATCAATCTTACGGAGCGAAGTGGGCCAGCCTCGCGCAGTTCCTTGGGATTGTTCAGCAAGTCAACAATGAACGGAAATGCCACAAAGGCGAAGAGAATTGTCATCAAGATCAGTTGCACGAGGATGACTTCTCGTAAGGAAGAATGGAAGTGGACAATCCCTGCGATCACCGCACCGCTGAAGGCCAACTGCACCCAGCTTGTATTCGCAATTTTGTAGGACATTTCAAATGTGATCAGCACGACACTCAGCGAGTAGACGATGGTCGTAATGGCATACAGAGCTAGAAGATACGGAAGGTTGTACTTCCCAACTATCTCGAACCCAGCCCCGAAGAGGTATGTCCAGAGCCCGGCAGGTGCGATACTTAAGCCGAGCGCCAAGACGGAACCTGTGCCCAGTACCAACAGTAGAGAGGTTGCGATGACCCTGAGATCCTTTCTCTCTTCATCACGAGTCCCCGCCACCAGCGGAAACATGCTATTTACAACCGCCGAGGAAAACGCAAATATTACCCGGCCAACCATCGCCACGGCCGCATAGAGCCCAGCCTCATTTGCGGCGAAAAAGTGCTTCACGAGAACGATGTCACAGTTATTGATAAGGACTTGGCCGGAAAAGAAGACCATAGCCTGGGATGTTTCGCGAAAGGCATGCGAAAACCGAAGCGGACTTGGAACCCGGCCCACCAGTTTGGGCGCAATCGCGAAATAAGCTACCGCGACGGCTGCAGCATTTGCCGCAATCACGCCCTCGACGCCCAGGCCTAGCAGGATCAAGAGGAACGATCCACCGAGCCGAACGACGCCCTCCACCACAAGATTGGTTGCAAGACGACGAAATCCGTAAGTGCCCTGAATGTAGCCACGGCGACTTCCCAATGGGACATAAAAGGCTGCGCCAGATGCGAGCAGCGCGACCAGAACAGGATTAGGAAGGTTCAGATAACTCGCGATGGATCTCTGAAACACTAGCAATAGGAGCGCAATGAGGATGCCAACAGCCCATGCGCCTCGATGGAGGCTTCTATAAGCTCCAGCACCTTCTTCAGGAGATCGCTGCCGAGCCACAACCTTAGCTGACACAATTTGAAAGGAGAGCGTCACCGCGGAAATCAGGGTGAGGATGGTGTAAACGACAGTAGCTTGCCCGAAGCCTTTGGGGCCGATAAACCGCGCGACAACAATGTTGTAGGCGAGGTTAATTGCAGTGGTAAGACTCGAGCCCGAAAGCAATACAAAGCTTCCTGCGACAATGCGAGCCTGCAGAGTTTTCGTCTTTTGCGTCACACCATTCACCACACTCTCAAATCCCGGGTTCCCCATGCAGGAATGGATCGGCAGCCGCCTAGAGGATTAGCTGGATATGCCACGGCAGACGGTACGATGCCAAGATTCACAATTCGGCTGCTCAAAATCGTCATGGAATGAGCTTTGTGCCGGATGGGTGACAACCCGGAGCATTCCCACGGACTCTAATAGATGAGCCCATGTTCAATCGTCTAAGCAATGCATTTCTACTTTTCATTCTCATCCTGCCCCACGGATGCTCTAATCCGCGGTCTTTACACGCGTTGCCGCTGAAGCACAGGGCGACGGGAATCTCGCCCGAAGTAATCGCCTTGTACGAGGCGTGGTTCGGTCATCCCAAGCACATGTCGGTGGGCTATTCTTCGCAGGATCCCGCGGTACTCGACAATCAGATCCGCCGAGCGAGAGCCATGGGAATCTCCGCGTTCGTGGTGGACTGGTATGGAGATCGTGAGCCGTTTATCGATCGCAGCTATGCCTTGATGCAGACGGCGGCAGCTAAGCAGAAGTTCCAGGTCGCGATGATGTATGACGAGGCCGACGAGGAAGAGGGGGCCACCGACGACGCTCTGGCTGACTTTACGATGTTTCATGATACCTATCTCGCGCCGAAGGCGCCGGGGCATCAGGCATATCTAACCTACGAAGGCCGGCCACTAATCTTTATCTTCCCGAAGGGAGGGCGCACTGACTGGAACAAGGTACGCGCTCTGGTCGATAAATGGAATCCAGCTCCTTTACTGATCCAGGAGAATCTACCCGGAGCGGACGCGGATGCCTTCGATGGGTTCTATGCTTGGGTTAGCCCTGTTCAAGGGGGCGACGGCAGCAATTGGGGCGAGCAATATCTGAGTACTTTCTATGAAACTATGCACTCGAAATATTCCGACAAGATTATTGTAGGTGGTGTGTGGTCCAGCTTCGACGACAGCAAAGCTGCATGGGGACTGAATCGGCATATATCCGCGAGGTGTGGCCAGACCTTTGCCGACACTTCTAATCTGTGGCACAAGTATTTTTCTGCGGATGACACTCTGCCCTTCCTCATGATTGAGACATGGAACGACCACGAAGAGGGCACTGCGATTGAGGACGGCCTCCCCTCCTGCGGCTCTGGCATGAAGGAAAACTCTATGGCCCCATTAGTGGGAACATCCGCAGCGCAACAGCGAAAGCCCTAAAGCCATAACAAGCACTACGAGGAGCTTCCGAGTGGATGACCTGGTGAATCGAGGAACTGATTCCGATTGCACCTCGGCCTCGGACGGAAGGATTACACCATTCTCACTCGTGACCGCTGCTCTTTGAGTCGTTCCACTTGCCTTTTACAGGGCGCAACAGACATCCTCGATGCCCGTCGGAGGATGCCCTCATTACTTACGCTGCGTCCGTTGCTTCTTGGCTTTGATGAGTGCCAGCTTGCGCTGCGATCATTCCGAATTGAGGCACATTCATGGCTTGAGAGCGGTGAACTGTGCTGATGATGGAAAGAGGCCGGCTACGCACTTCGTCGTATACGCGCCCCAGATATTCTCCCAGCACACCCAGGCAGAGAAGCAGAAGGCCCCCCACGAAAAACACTGTAGCTGCTACACCAAACCCCGCGGCTCCCACCGAGTTCTTCGAGAGCAGCATGCACAGCGCCAGAGCCGCAGCCATGCACGTTGCGAATGCAAAGAGCGCGAAACTGAGGCGCAACGGTTTGTAGCTGAAACTTGTGATTGCATCCATGGCGTACTTGATCCGGCTTACAAACGACAGCTTGCCATCGCCGGCTAACCGGTCCTGTCGATCATAGAAGATGACTTTGTTTCGATAGCCAACCCATGCACGCAGCCCCGGCAAATACCGGTTCTTCTCTTCCATCTCATTGATTGAGTCAACGGTTTTGCGGCTCATGAGACTAAATATCCCCGCATTAAGAGGGATGGGGTAGTCCGAGAGAGTTCCCATCACACGATAAAAGAGCGGGAAGAGCTTGGCCAGTATCTTGCGCCGCTCCTGACGACTCCTTCTTACGGCGACTACGACCTCAGCGCCGTCTCGCCACGCGTTGATCAGTTCCGGCAAAACATCTGGTGGGTCCTGGAAGTCACCGTCCATGAGGATCACCGCAGCACCGTGCGCAGTCTTGAGGCCGGCTGAAATCGCGCCCATGTGGCCCCAGTTGCGCGACAACTCCACCACTACCACGTGTGGATCAAGATGCTGCAATCCTCTGAGCAATTCCAGAGAAGAATCAGTGGAACCGTCGTTGACATACACTACCTCCCATTGCGTACGAGCAGTGTCCATGGCACTTGCTACTGCCTCATGGAATCGCGCAATCAGTTCCTCTTCGTTATAGATTGGGACGACCACTGAGATCATATTCGGCTCCTGATTCCTGACTCCTGTCGCGTTCATGGAAGTCTCTTAATCGCACTATGGTCCGCTACAGAAGGCATCAATTCGGGGATGCCTGGAAAACCCGCACTCTCCAGCGGATTTCCGCAGGGGTTAGGACGACGAGGTAGCGTGCGCTCATTCGCTGGGTCGCTATCACCTTGTTCTGGTCGAAGACCTGCATATCGTATTGGACCCTGTCTAAAATCTCGATAGAAAGGCCCTCCGGTGAGTAGAAAACAATTTGAAGATCATGTTCGCGATCCACGTAGCGGGTGCGAATTCCCAGCGCAGTTTGCGTCTGGATCGTGTCTGTAAGTTTCTCTTTCGCTGCTCCAACGAAATCCGGAGAGAGAAGTTCCGCGCGATTCTGTTCGAGAGCAGCCCTGAAGCTTTGCCATGATTGCATGTAGTCGCGGATCGCCGCTGTCCCGGTTTGCTCTTGTAGCGACCTTGGGCCCTGCAGATGTGCTGGCTCCACATGCACTAAGGCCTGTGCTGCCCCACAGTCGGATGAAGTGTTGAATACTATGGAAAGAATGAGGATCGATTTCAACATCATCACTTGCCCCCACCAATCTGATTCCCCAGGACAACTCCGCTGGCAACGGAAATCGCCGCTCCGCTTTGGAGGGGCATTTGCACCTCTGCAATTCCGCGTTTGATGGGCACATCGACGGTCGAAAGATCCCCGTGATAACTCTCGGTGAAGGTGACGATCGTTCCATCCGGTACGGCATTCCCTCTGCAGTCACGGACCGGTTCTGTGCTTAACTGAAGCTGCTGACCTGATTGCCGGGCGCTCATCTTCAATCCGCACGGATCACCCGGAACCTGGCTTACCACGCGCGTAATCGAAACATCTCCACTCCGCGCCATAAATCTATCGGTGCCAGCAAAGGCCGTAGAGTCCATTCCGGTCCATGCAACGCCATCATGGGTGATCACAATGTGCTTCTGCACATCGCCGCCTGGACTCGATAGTTCGAAAGAAACAGGTGTGGGCGTGCCGATCAGATTGTGATAAGCATCGAACACATACACAGCGCCAGTGATACCACCGTGCAGGTCGACTGGAAGCCGAGAAGGTTTCGCAAGAAAGTTCAGCTCCGCAGGCTGATTTGAGGGCACCACGTCAAATGTGCCGTTCGTAGTGGAGGACGACGATGTAAGAACAGCCAGATAGTGTCCAGCATTCGTGAGCGAGCCAGCAGGAATGATCGTCATCTTTCCCAGTTGCACATCGCGCCTGAACACCTGTGCCGGACCTACGACGTACAGTGTTGATTTGCCCCGTCCGCTGCTCTGAATCGCGAACGGACTTCCAGCCTCGACAACCTTGGGTAGGGTCATGCGCACGTCTTGCGCCAGAGTTAGCTGGCCCACGGCTACCGCCAGACCGCTCAGCAAGGACAACATTCCGGGCTTCATTGGGCACCCTCGAAACTGTATGTCGCAACGACCGTACGCTGACTACTTACGCTCCTTGCAAGATCCTCGGGGATATGGATCTGAAACGGAACCGGAATCTGCGGCAAGAGCGCTTGATCGACGTACTGGTCTGCAACCCAGACGACTTGACCGGTCTTGTCGTAGAAAGCTGAGAGGATGTGAGCGACGTTCACGATCTGTCCGCTCTGGTTCGCTAGCTGCCCCGTCACTGAGGCATCCGGAGCCGCATTCAATTTCTCGTTCACGATTTCGATCACCGGGTCGGCCGAGGCTGCAATAAGCGACGACAAAGGCGTCATGCGGATGCTCCTGATATCGGACAACTGCGTATTGGGAAACCGGATGAGAAACGGAGTGACCTGCTTCGGCAGCAGAAGATGGGAGATTTTGTCAAAGCTGCCCTCGGTCGCGATCACGGATTGGTTCTTCGACAACAAGGTTGCGGTAACCGATACATAAGCCGGGACAACATCTTCGTTCAGCAGCTCTCCAAGAATCACCACCCCTTCTGCTCGCTCGACGGGGTGCATATCCACAATGCGAACATGAGGCGATTCCACATCCTGCGCACCCCAATCATCCGCCGCGCCGCGATAGATTACATCCCACCGCAGATAATTGACTGGGATGACCTGCGGCGGCACTGTAGTTTCTCTGACAATGGGCCATTCCGGCTCCCATCGGTCTCCGTCTCTTACCACGTGCACATCGCGTGTGGTTACTGAAGCGCCGACCACGGTTGACCAGTGCAATTTGAGCTCAACCGTTGCTTTATTGGCGGAGGCATGGAGCGGCAGCACTTCAAAGCTGTCCAAGGTCGCATACGTAAGAAGGGATGGGGCGTATCCCTTCAGGTCATGCACAAATTCAGGCTCGGTAAACTGTGCCTTGTTGGCGAGACTTGCATACGCCTTATCCCAAGCTTGATCGCGGATGTCATTGCCAAGATTGCCAACCGCTGCCTCCGGAGTTGAAGACGAACGTCGAAGGCTCTGGCCGCCAGCGTAGGCAACTGCGGACGGCACAGGCCACACTGTGCCGATCACGACGAGCGCAACGGTCGTAGCCCCTAGAATCGAAGCGAAAATGCGCCCCTGGGTCATGAGACCAGCCTCTCTTGCGCTTGACTCTCATCGGTAACGAGGACTCGGTCCATTCGACGTTCGTAGCGTTTTTTATCGGGTATCAAGACCACAAGGATCGCCAGGATACTGCTGCCGAAGGGGAGAATGCCCCACATTAGGCCCTGCCAGTGGGGAGGCATTTGTGGCGCGTTCAAAGGCATTGCCGGCGGTACCCCATCCTTGCTCCACACGGTAATCGTGTTGTCTTCAAGATTGTCCACGGGGCGCCAGCCGGCAAAAGACAGGAGGGGATCATAGAAATGATCCCTCACAAAAACCCACTTTAGTCCGTAATGGTCTGCGTGAGTCAGCATCGCGCGCAGTGCGTCGAGGCCGGGCTTGCCGAAGTATTTCGAACTGGTGAGTGCGCCCGCGCCATAGCGAGTCAGCTCCGGCAGCATTCTGCCTGAATTCCACTCGCCATCAACACTGCTGGCATCCGTCATCATGGCAAGCCGGGCAATCTTATTTCCGAATCCGAGGGTGACGTAGCGATACTGATCGTGGCCGTCACGATTGAGCCAGGATGCGACTGTATTGACCTTGAAATCCTCCGCATCCGCAGGCCGATAGGTAGCCCACCCCACTGCCAGTGCGCAACTGAAGGCTGCTGCCGTGGTCAAACCTACGACGGCCCACATTCGATATCGATCAAAAAGCTCCGTGGCCAGAAGCCCCACGAACGGGAGGGCAAGTAACGTCGCCCAATAGCTGAATCGCTCCATGGTCAGCACATCAAAGGCGCGGCCCAGCAGGAGATGGCCCACTGGAGTTGTTCCTCCAAGTCCCAGCAGAAATGCCACCCAGAAGCCAAGCAGCAAGGGACGGAGGCGAACGACCATCGAGCCCCGCAGAAAGATGAACGGCAGGGCAAGAATCAAAGCTCCATAGGGAACGATGAAGTAGTTGAGGCCCCACTGCGGGCTCAATATGTAATTTGCCCGGCTGGGGTGCGGGATAGGAGTCTGCGTGACGGGATAGTGAATCAGCGCGATCCAGAAAGGAAGCAGCACGATGGCGATCGCTGCACCCACCACCAAGGCGATTGCGATGGTGCGCCTCACGAAGGCAGGAGCTGAGGTGCGCTCACCATCCTGACGATCAAGGAGTGCCAGCGCCAAGACGGGCAGCGCAAAGAAGAAGGATCCAAACAACAATGTTGCATGGTGAGCAGCAGCCGCGGCAGTGAACAGCACGCTCGCCTTGAGAAACGATCGGAACTTCCCATGGCGAATCCACTCGAAGAGAAACGGAAGTGCGTTCAAGTAAATTGGCGCCGCAAAAGTGGTGCCCAACTGCCCGGCGGAATACACAAGGAAACTTTCCGAGCCGAGAAAGACGCTTGCCAAGGCAGCAATCGATGCAGCGCGCGGACTGACCCAAAGCAGGGAAAACCGATAAACTCCCACCGCGAGAAGCAACATGGCCGCAAGCTGTACGGCCATATACGCCATGTCTAGTCCGAAGAGCCGAGATACCAGCGCTACCCACTGCTGCGGGAGGGGCGGATATGTGGCCTGGGAAAAGCCCGCATACCACTTTGCATTCCATGGATTGAACCAGTGGTGCACGTAATGAGAAGCAAAGAAAATATGAAAGTTAGTATCGTAAGATTTCAGAGGCAACTTCATAAGCAGGAGGGGCAGGTGAACCACGACAACCGCCATCAGAACGAGACCCATCGGTATCGGCTGTGTTGATGCGCGGATAGACTTAACTGTTTCCACTGTTACCTCGCGAAACGAAGGCTCTCGAAGAAAATGATGAACACAGAAAGCTTCACCCTATGAGGGCCCTATCTCCTGCCTTTATGCCCTTGCGTACATCATCTGATCTTGAAAATCAGATGTGTGTTTCTAGACGGGTACTGCTGATTAGTCGCCGTTCGGTTGCCTTCTGCGAATCCATTTGCGCCGGGCATGTTGTTCAGGTAGGCCAGCCGCATGGTTGGCAGTTCCTCCCTCATCTGAACCCGTGCGAGAAGCCATCCTCTTCAGATTGCGTGCAATGACCGATCTGTGCGATGGCATGCGCCATAGCGGCTCGAATCCCATGCTTGTCGTCGGCGATCAGCATTCTTGCGTGTGGGCCCGTCATATTTCCCCGAAGGCGCATGTGTGCAGGCTCAACAATGAAGCAAGTGTCTCAGTAAGTTAGTTCCGAATCTGGCCAATATGGAACAGGTACGATTGAAAATGTTGACTTCTACCAGGTCGTATCGCGGGCCATCTCATTCCCTCTCGCGTTGAAGACAAAGCGTTTCGCCCCTACGAGCCTTGAATCTCGAACTCATCTGTCGGACCATCGCACTCGGGAACATTCGTGAACTGTGTTGTGCCAACGCCTGGGAACCTGTACTCATTGACCGTCACCGCGCTGAGATAGGTGTAGTGCTCATCAACCCACTCGCCTCGTGCAGGTATTCGCCATGAAGGAGCTAAAGTGCTCAGGCCTTCTGCTCTGACTATGAGAATGTGTAATGGAGTACAGAGATGGTGCACTGCCGAGTGAGTTTTGGATCCTTACTCACCTCAATCCGCTTGATTATGGCTCATGCCCTTCTATTCTGCACTCAGAAGGAAGCCCCTTGTGATGACTGAAACAACAGAAAAGTCCTTCGTTAGCAACGTCTTTCTGAAGACCGTCGGGTCAGGGAAATCCGTTGTTCGTCGCAAGGCAAAGGAGTCTTTCTTTTCTCAAGGGGGACCGGCGGACTCCGTGTTCTATATCCAGAGCGGGCGGGCAAAGCTTACCGTTATCTCCAAGAAAGGAAAGGAAGCCACAGTCACGTTGTTGGCTAAGGGTGACTTTTTTGGCGAAGAGTCCATGGCGGGGGCGGAGGCACGTCGATTTTCCACGGCCTCGGCAATTACAGTATGTGTGGCGACCAGGATCGAGAGCGACGAGATGCTCCGCGTGCTTCATGAAGAGCACATCTTCTCTGACTACTTCATGCAGTTCATTCTGATGCGTGGCATCCGAACCCAGGCCGACCTCGTCGATCAACTCTTCAACTCAAGCGAAAGACGACTGGCGCGAATACTGCTCATCATGGCCGAATATGGAGGGCCGGGTAGTCCGGAGACGCTGATCCCGCTGGTCACCCAGGAGACTCTTGCGGAAATGATCGGCGCCACGCGCTCGCGCATCAGCTTCTTCATGAATCGCTTCAGGGCGCTCGGATACATCGAATACGACGGCTACAACGGGCGCATCCGCGTTCACACATCGCTGCTCAACGTAGTGCTTCGAGACGAGCTGCCTGAGGAAAATGCATCCAGGCCCAAGCTCCTCGATCCTCCTCCCAGTAAATCCAGGACTGCGAAGCGATCAACACTGCTCTAATGGAGAAACCTGCTCATCAAGACTGCACGGGTTGCCTGCGAGGCGGGTCCACTGATGAGGTTCCGCTTGGATCAATCGCTTTGCGATCGTTTCTGGAGCCATGATCTGCTCTTCCCTGCGCAGTTGCACATTTGCAGGCAGCTCTGATCGGACGCGCCGGACAAGGTCAATATTGCACATGCTTAATAGGGCCGTGAGCGTAGGGTTGACTAGGCAAGTCTCTCTATGGAGATCGCCTATGAGTTCATCTTCACACTACGACCGCCTCTCTATCGGAATTCCTGGCATCTCTGATGTCCTCCTCGGCATTTCGCCGACAAGCCGCCTCAGCCTGTTGCAAGGCGCCCTATGCGCAGCAGCATAGAACTAGCCACGCAATTCCCTTTTGATGGAAACCCACAGGGAGTATGCCGCCGTGGTGTGAATTTGTCCAAATCGTGCCTCTTACCATGAGTTTGCGTTGGTGCACTGTGATTGCAAGACTTGGATTCTGGACTTTTGCATTGGTGTCCGCGATTGCCGCATCGGCCTGCGTCGTCGAGGCACAGACGTACGACGTCGCGCCTGGAACGCCTGCAGGCTCCCAGTCTCAAACCGGACAGAGCAAGCCTTCGGATCAACCGCTCGGCTGGGGATCCAATATTCAAAATGCACGCCTCGCACGCGCCGCCGAACAAGCTCTGCAGCATGGAGACCATGTGCTCGCGCTTGAGTATGCCCAACGTGCTGCACAAGCGACTCCAAATGATCCGCAGTTATGGTTTCTGCTGGGCTACGCGGCTCGACTCAATGGAAGGCAGTCGCTCTCGGTGGATTCCTATTCTCGCGGTCTACGCCTTAGTCCGTCCTCACTGGAGGGACTCTCTGGCCTTGCACAGACCTATAGCATCATGGGCCGAACCGAAGATGCCGAGCGTCTCCTCAAGCAGGTGGTCTCGGCTGATCCGAGGCGTAGAGACGATGCGCTCCTGCTAGGAGACTTATACATGAGATCGGCAGACTACACAGAGGCACTCGATTGGCTTGGAAGAGCAGAGCGAATACAGCCTGGCGCGCGGTCGGAGTTGCTGATGGCGCTCTCATACCAGCACCTGAAGCAGATGGATATGGCAAACCGTTATCTCGAATTGGCGAAAGGCCGCGATCCCAACAACCCGGACGTACAGCGCACTATGGCGGGATATTACCGCGAGGTTGGGAGTAATTCCGAAGCGATTGCCGCACTCAAGTCAATTCTTAACCCCAAGCCCGACGTGATTGCCGAGCTCGCATACACCTACCAGCTTGATGGCAAGGCAGATGATTCCGCAAGGCTGTACGCGCAGGCCGCCAATGCCGACCCCAAGGACCTGGACTTGCAGTTCGCTGCCGCTCAAGCCGAGGTGGCTGACGGCTCCATCGACACGGCGAAGCCATTTCTCAGCCGCGCCGCCGCTATCGATGCAGGCCATTATCGGCTGCACGCAATCCGCGGAGAGATTGCAAGGTTACAGGAGCGCGACCAGGATGCCGTCATGGAGTACACCGCAGCCTTAGCTTCCCTGCCCTCAAGTCCCGCCGAGGGTCCACTCTATGGCATACAGATGCACATGGACTTAGTGGAGGTGTACCGGGACATGGCGAACGATGGCGCTTCCACTCGTCAGCTCCAGATAGCGCAAGCCGAAATCAACGCGCTCGATGAGCATGAGTTCGCTAGAGGACAGTTCCTGCGACTGAGAGCACTGATCAAGATGAATGCCGGTGACCTCGACGGTGCGCTTGCCGACATAAAGGAAGATCTCGCAACCGACCCCCATGATCGCAATAGCTTGCAGCTCAATGGGGACATCCTTATGAAACTTGGGCGCACGGACGATGCGATCAGTGTTTATAAGCAGATCCTCGCAAGTGATCCTGCCAACCGTTTCGCTCTCACCTCTCTCGGCTACGCTTCACATGCAGTGGGGCACGACAAGGACGCGGAAGAGTACTTTCTGCGCCTTGCAGAAGTCGAGCCTTCCCTGTACGTTCCATATCTCGCGCTTGGAGATTTTTATACCGCTCGGCATGATTTCACAAAGGCTCAAGTTGCCTACAGCAAGGGCTATGCTCTGGATTCCCGGAAGCCCCTCATCCTCGCAGGTGGAATGAATGCAGCAATCGAGGGACATGACCTCGATCTGGCCGCAGCGTGGCTGAGCCGCGTCACCAGTGAAATGCAACAGAATCCTCAAATCCTGCGGGAAAAAGAGAGATACCTGAGTTTCAAGGGCCACTATCAGGCGTCTGCTGCAGTAGGCTGGAAGGCCATCAAAGTACTGCCTAGAGACAGAGATGTGGTTGTCTATCTCGCTTATGATCTTCTCCATCTCGCACAGTATGACGAACTGCTGACCCTGACATCCAAGTACCTCACCGTCTTCCCAAATGAGCCAGACATACCGCTGCTGGAAGGCTATGTCCACAAGTATCAAGGACTGTTGGAACAGGCTCGGCGCGACTTTTCTGAAACTCTGAAGCGGGATCCCAATGTGACTACAGCATACGTAAACCGCGGGTACATGCTGAACGACCTGCACCAACCCGAGGCGGCCGCAGAAGACTTTGAGGCAGCCCTCAAAAGAGAGCCAGACAATGGTGAGGCACACCTGGGACTGGCCTACGCAAGCCTTGATCTGCATAAGCCACAGGCCGCCCTGCGACAAGCAGAGCTGGCGGAACTGGCCCTTGGTGATTCACGAGATGTTCACATGATTCGCGCCACCGCCTATGGGCGACAGGGCATGCTGACCAAAGCAGCCGGAGAATACAGGGATGCTTTGAAGTTCACTCCGGATGATGGCGCGCTCCACCTCGGTCTGGGGAATACATTATTCGCAGAGCGACGATATCACGATGCGATTGCCGAGCTCGAAATCGCAAAGGAAAATTCTCCTGAGAACGCGGATGTCTATGCATTGATTGCACGGTCCTATGCGAATCTCCAGGATCGAGATCAAACACTGAAATATGTCCAACTAGCCGAGGAGCATGCCCGGCCTGCTCCCGATGGGGCAACTAAATCGCAATCAGGAGGACAGAGCGAAACTCTCATCTCTACCGGAGAAGCGCTGGGCACTCTCGGGGACGAGCGAGCGGCCATGGAGCGCTTTCGCCAAGCGCTCGAAATGCCAGGTAGCGATCGCGTAAGCACTCGTCTGGCAATCGCGCAGGTTGAGGCGCAACAGGGTCATTCAGAAGATGCAGAGAGACAGATTGCTCTGGCCCTGATGGAGGCTGAAGCAGGTGAGACTGTCCCACCTACAGGTAGCCAGTACATCGCGGCGGCAGACGTTTTTCGGACCCTGCACGATTACCAACTTTCACAGACCTACCTCCAGCACGCGAAGGCCGCGGGCGCACCCGATGCAGAGGTACGCATCGGACTGGCCAATAACTATCTAGCACTGGGAGATACCATCAGGGCGGAGGCCGAGCTTGCGGCAGTCAGCGCGACTGCAGGCAGCTCCAATGACTATCAGT
>JAJZGF010000255.1 GCA_021805025.1 Acidobacteriota bacterium | reverse complement strand
ACCAGGAGCAAAACCCCTGCCATGTTCCCGGATAGGGCGGGTAAACTTCCCAAGTTGGAGGTTCAGTAACCACTACATATAGAGTCTACTGCACTAAGGCAGCTACCCCACTAGGGAGAAAAATAAATACCCCCTGAATCTATTGGCAGTTCTCCACAAAAGGCTTGCACCAAAGCCCCGACCCGCCTTCGTTCTTCGCTTTTTGAGGTTTTTGCCAGGAGCGCGCAACACCCATTCAGACTGCCCGCAGCATCCGCACCGGCAGCAGGAACAGCGCGGTGATCAGCGCCAGCACGCCGCCCACCGCAACGCCCACCACCCGGAACGGCAGCAGAATCAGCCATACGAAGGGGTAGAGCACCAGCGCCAACAGCGCCAGCGGCCAGCACAGCACCAGCAGGATGCAAAACAGCAGAAATTTGACCATCGCTTCAGCGCCTCACCGCACAACGCGGCTCTCACAACGCTGTATTCCGCAATACGCAGCGCGTGCCACGCCGGTTCCGGCCTGTCGCTCAGAACCTTGATTCAAATACCCTGAGCCGCCGCTCCAGCTCCCACTGCGCCGCCGCCTTCTGGCTTCGATCCAGGAAATCCCGGCACGTGGCGGAGGGATGTTCTGACCCGGCCGCCTGCTCATGGCACGCCGCCACAGGGTTCGTAAACACATCCGGCGCAGCCCAAAGGCTCGCGCCAGGCAGAAAGTTATGTTCCATCCCCGTCCGCGCCAGCGTCTTCAGGTCTGCGTAGGTCAGGTGGTAGTCCAGCGCGGCACGCACATATTCGTGCGTCAGGTCGATGCGGCTAACCCCTTCATCATCTGTCGATAACGCAACAGGCACGTGATTCAGGCGATAGATCGGGAAGGGATGATCCTCGCCCTCGACCCCAAGGATTCCCTCGTTCGAGCTAAGGTTGATCTCCACCATCACATGCTTCTGCGCCAGCTCCTTCAAGAGCGCCGGCGCATTGTCTTCGTACACCACATCCACGCCGTGCCCAATGCGCTCTGCATGTCCCAGCTCCACCGCCTGGCGAATATGGAAGCGCAACCCCTCCGGCGGCACCAGCCCCGGTGCCAGCTCGCCCGCGTGCAAGGAGATATGCACCTCTGGGTAAAGCGCATGAAGGTAGTCCAGCATCCTCATCTGTAACGTATAGTCCCGCATGGAGATAAGCCCATCCTCGGGCATCACGAAATTGATCCCGACCCAGGTGTTGTCGTGGGCCTCCATCGACGCCTCGACAGTCTCAAATCCCAGCAGCGTCTGCGCAAAGACCTGCTCGGGGGCAAAGCCGCGCAAAATCTGGTAAATGTAGCGGACCTGAACGCCGCAGGCCGGCGTCGCCTGGGCCGTGCCGCACTGCTCGATCCTTGCGCGTTCAGTCTCGGCCGCATGCACCTCATCGCGGCCGCCCGCCACTTCGTCTCGCAGGCCCTGGTCCAGCAGAGACTGGCGCATCTTCGCAAAGTCCGGATTCCAGCCCAGCTTGTGCGCAACGGTGGCGGCGTGGGCAAAGGGCGGCGTCTCCATCAGCTCAAGATACTGCTGGTTCTCAGCCGCGGCCCGGCTCGCCACCTCGTCTACCCATTCGCCGGTATGCCGCTTGTCCAACCCGCCAAAGTGCGCAAAGGTAGAGAAAAACTGGTCGTGCCCGCTGAACGACCGCGTCGGCACATAACTGCGCATCGAAAAGGCATCAATCAGCCGGTCGTAGAGATCCTGGTCCTCAGGAGAAATGTTTCCGGCCAGCTCCTTGGCCGGAATCGCTTGCCCTTTACATGGAGGCTTGGAAAATTTCAGCGCGCCCTTGTCCACACACAGGCCATCCTCGCCCGCATCGCGGATGAAGGTCTCGGCATAGACCGCACCGGAAAGGTGAACGTGCAGGTCAGCCCCTTTGGGAAACTGCGCCAGAAATGCCTGCAACGCCAGCGGTCCCTGGCTCTGGTACGAGAGAAAGACACGCGCCGTGCGCGCTTCCGTCTCGGAAACGCGCTGGATAGGCCGATGGGAGCAGGCCGTGAGGACAAGGGCGAAGCAGGCAAGCAGGCGTGCGAAGTGGCGCATGATTGCCTTCCAGTGTACGGCGTGTGCCGCGATCGCCCGCGAAAAACCGGATACGAAGATTGCAGCTTCTGAGGATGCGGCAGCTCCGCAGATGGTGAAGCGTCTCGGGGACCAGGATGCGGTTGACGCGAGATCAACGAAGGTGAGTTTGGCTTGCGCCAACTGAGTTGATATACTGGCACAGTTGTTGCAGCGCACTGTTCGTGGACCCGCCCACCCCTATCCGGCAGCGCCGGACTCCGCGCAGGAAAATGCAACGAAAGTCTGCACTGAGGCCAGGTAGCTCAGTGGTAGAGCGCGGCCCTGAAAAGGCCGGCGTCGGCGGTTCAATCCCGTCCCTGGCCACCATCACTTCATTCCAGGTTGTTCCAGTTGATCTCAATGATCACATAACTCGTTATTTTTCAACGTTACTTTATTCCATCCTGTACCACCCTGTTCCTTGACAGCGCAGCACTCCTGGGGGGCAGCATTGGGGGCAAGTCGACATTTTCAAAAGCAGTTGCCCCCGTGTCCAATTGGAGTTGCCCCCAGATGCCGCTGACTGACACGCAGATTCGAAACGCGAAGCCGGGCCAAAGACCTGTGAAGGCAAACAGGAAGGACAAGAAATCACCTCCCCTCAGAGATGGAAATACGAAGGGCAAAACTGCCGGCGATAAGGTCGAGGCGACGAACGGGGACCCGAAGTTCATCGCGACTGAAAAGCCCTACAAGATGTCTGACGGCGGAGGACTCTATTTGGAGGTCGATCCGTCTGGCGGGAAATACTGGCGGTTCAAGTATCGATTCGCCGGAAAGGAGAAGCGAATCTCACTGGGCGTTTATGACGAAGTAAGCCTTGCAGAAGCCAGAGAAGAAAGGGATGCGTGCCGCAAACAACTGGCGAAGGGCATTGATCCAGGAGTTCACCGCAAAGCCCAAAAAGCAGCGCGCACAAGCGGCGCAGCAAATAGTTTTGAAGTGGTTGCTCGCGAATGGCTAAAAGAATACATCGATCCGCAATCTGAGAGCCATCGTAAACGTGTTTATGCGCGGTTCGAAAATGACATCTTCCCCTATCTGGGTGGTCGTCCGATCGCAGAAATAGAACCCGCGGAATTGTTGGATGTGATTCGAAAGATCGAAAACCGCGATGCCAAGGATACTGCGCACAGAACCCTCGGCAGCTGCGGACAAGTGTTTCGATACGGTATTGCAACTCGTCGATGCACGAGGGACATCACAGCCGAACTGCGTGGAGCGCTAAAGCCCGTGGAAGAGCAGCACTTTGCGGCGGTAACAACGCCGAAAGAGATTGGCGGAATTCTACGGGCAATTGATGTTTATAGGGACACGTTTGTAGTTCGATCCGCTTTTCGGCTCGCCCCGCTGGTGTTCGTTCGCCATGGAGAACTCCGCATGGCCAAATGGGCGGACATGAATCTCGATGAAGCAGAATGGACCATGAAGCTTTCGAAACGCGATGAATCTAAACCGCGTCGGGACAACATCGATGACTAGATGACTACTGGATTGTCCCTCTGGCGCGCCAGGCGGTAGAGATTCTTCGGGCTATGCGCGCATTGACCGGGGATGACGTATATGTGTTTCCCGGCGCGCGTGACCGAAATCGCCCGATGAGTGAGAATGCAATCCTCACCGCGATGAGGCGAATGGGAATCCCAAAGGATCAGATGTGCGGGCACGGCTTTCGCGCCACGGCTCGGACGATTCTGCGGCAGGAGCTTAAGATTCGGGAGGATCTGATCGAACACGAACTCGGCCACCAGGTGTTAGATCCAAATGGTCGTGCATACAACCGCGCGACATTCCTGGCTGAACGTCGACTGATGATGCAGGTTTGGGCAGATTATTTAGGGCGTGTTAACACTATCTGAGCGCATCGACGATCAGTACGAAGTTGATAAAGGCGAGGAAGAGGAAGACGACATCGAGTTTCTCGAATCTGGAGAAGATTCGGCGGAAAGCCTTTTAGCCT
>JAJZGF010000070.1 GCA_021805025.1 Acidobacteriota bacterium | reverse complement strand
AGACGCGCCTCCGCGGGGATGCAGCCCGCGGCGCTGTCGGAACGGCCGGGAAGCGTGCGCGCGGCCGCCGAGTCGCCAAACTGGATCCTGATTGACGGCCAGCCATTCCCTGCTTGCATCCATTGAGTTTTAGACAGATGATTGCAGTGCAAAACGGCAAGTCATTTCTGTTGCCTTGAAAGGTAAGGAGAATTCTCGTGAGTAAAAGCCTTCTCTTTGAACTTATATTTCTGTTGTTTTGTCCCTTGGTGATTGCACAACAAACGCCCGCAGCTGCGAATTCGACTCCAGCAGCCACGCCCCAGGCGGTCCCGGCTACGCTGCCTGCGCCGCATACGCTGCTGGACGGAACACCAGTGAAGCTACGCCTGAGTCAGACGATTACTTCCGCAGATGCAAAGGTAGGGCAGGAGGTCCCCTTCGAGGTCGTAGAAGATGTGAAGGTCGACGACGTTGTTGTACTTCCCAAAGGCGCAACTGCGATTGCGACGGTGACCGAGGCAGAGCATAAGAAGAGCATGGGGAGAGCCGGAAAACTGAACATTAGCATCAGTTATGCCCGTCTGGCCGATCAGGAAAAGGTTGCGCTGCGAGCGGTGAAGGACACCAAGGGCGGCGGGCATGTGGGGGCGATGACGGGGGCCATCGTCGCGACTTCCATCGTCTTTTTTCCTGCCGCGCCGTTGTTTCTTTTTGTCCACGGCAAGGACATCACCATTCCTCAGGGAACGGAGATCACGGCGTTTGTTGAGGGTGACATGCACTTGGACATGGCACGATTCGGTGTCAGTCAGCCAGCCTCGGCAGGCGTGTTGCCAGCGGCCGCTCCCTCTGCACCCGCACAGGCAAGTCTCGTTGTTGAATCCACCCCGCCCGGAGCTGATATCGAGGTCGACGGAGGCTTCGTCGGCAACACGCCATCGACCGTCAACGTCTCGCCGGGCAGCCACGAGATCAGCGTCAAGAAGAAGGGCTATGGCGACTGGAGCCGCAAGCTGAACGTCACCGGAGGCAGCGTTCACCTGACCGCTGAGTTGGAACAGCAACCCGCACAGTGAGCGCTTCCGCTCCGGCGCGTTGGAGTCTCCCAGGCCTGCTGGGAAATGTTAGGGTTAATTCTGACGGTCCTTGCTGATCGGAAGGAATGCACCGACGCACGCGCAGAACGCTCATGGTGGTGGCCGCGGTCCTGGTTTTGCTGGGATTGGCAATCTTTCTGCGCTCCAAGGCTCCGCCGGAGGCTGCGCGGCTGCTGCCTGAGTCCGACGGCATCTTCTATCTCAATTTCAAGCCGGTCCGCGCTTTTTTCCGCAAAGACCTCAAGCCTCCGCAGCGCGTGCCCGATTACCAGCAGTTTGTGGACGCCACGGGCATTGACTGGGAGCGCGACCTGGACGAGGCGGCAATTGCCCTGCACCGTATGCCCAACCCCAACGGGCCCAACGGGCCGGTGGCCTATTCAATGGTGCTGGTGGGCAAGCTGACTGGCACGCGGCTGAAAGCCTGGCTTGCCGCACACGCCACCGCCCAGGAAAGCTACGCGGGCCGGACGATTTACAGCATTCCCTCCGAAGGTCGCACGGTGCGCGTCGCGCAGATCGGCTACGACATGGTCGCGGTGTCGAACACGCCCACACCGGAACAGATTCACTCGATCATCGACCGGCGACGCACCGCGGCGCTGCCCTTTGCCGGCTCCACCCTGCTGGCGCACCACTATCATGAAGTGCCGCTGCTGGCGCTGGCCTGGGGCGTGGGCCAGATCGGGCTGCCCTTCTCTGAAAGCGGCGCGATCCAGATCTTCGGCTTCCGCCTGCCCCTGGAAGACGGTGCGACCCTGATTGCCAGCGTCACGCCGATGCTGCGGTTGCGCGGCGAATTGCGCCTGCGCGTGGAGGAGATTGCTCCCACCGAGTCGGCGGCGGCCAGCCAGGCAGAGGCCCTGGGCATGCTTGTGAACATGGCGCGGGGCTTTACCGCGCCGCTCGGGCCGGACCCGGCCAATGATGCGCTGAAGCAGCTACTGGCGACCACCGAGGTAAGCCGGAAGAATGATCGCGTGGTGGTGACGGCCACCCTGCACTCGGCTCAACTGGCCCAGATTGCCGCTGGTGAAAATTCCCCTGCGGAGCAAGTAACGCCAGCGGACCAGGACGCATCGAAGTAGGTACTAGCGCGCTTCCCCGCCGCTCTGTTGTATCCCTGCTGCGGAAGCGAGCCGCCAGATCTCTTGTCCTGCGCCCTGATCGCGCGGACAACATGGAGCTGGCGGCGTCGCATTTTTGGTGCGCAGGGCCAATTCTGCCAGGGTTTGCCGTCTACTGCGCCTTCAACCCCAGAGCCGCCATAACAGCCGGGTCGACCTTCGCCGGCTGGCCATCCTGCTTCCACACCGCGCCAAAGCCGCCGCGATAGTCCCACATGGCCCAGCCAACGTCGTCGGCCTCAAGCGCGGTGCGCACGTCGCGGATCCAGTTCATGCGCGACTGCGGGTCCGTATGCTCGCGGTAGGCGCCGAACTCATTGCAGATCAGGGGCACGTGGTTGGCCTGGCCCCACGCCGCAGCCTCGTCGATCAGCAGGCGGATGCGGTGGCCGTCCCAGTGGTCGAGCCAGTAGTTCTCCAGTTCAAAGCGGTTGGCCGGGTCGGGCGTCTCCGGGAGAATCGCGGCCATGGAGTCTTCGCGCGCGGGATAAGGAATCCCATGCGTGTAGCTCCACCAGGGCTGGCCCCAGCCGGCGCCTTGATGCGTAAAGGTGTGCGGATCGTAAAAGTGGAAGTTGTAGATCACATCGCCATCGGCAAGCGGGTGCATGGCGAGCAGGTCCACAATGTCAGAGTAGTTGGGGCCGGTGGCGATGATCGTATTCTGCGGCGCGGCCTCGCGAATGGCCGCCGCCACACGGGCCTGGATGCCGGCCCAGCGATAGGGGTCGCGCTCTTCCGGCTCGTTCATGATCTCGAAGAAAATGCGCTCGGGGTCGCGCGTGGCATAGTGCGCCGCGAGCCGGCGCCATAGCATCGCAAGCCGGTCCACGGCCTCATTGCCGGTGCGCAACTGCGTCTTGTACGGCTCTTCCGGGTGCAGATCAATCTGCACCGCAAGGCCGTTGGCCAGCATGGCATCGACGGCTGCATCGAGTCGGCTCAGGAACTCGTCATTCAGGCCTTCTTTGCCGCGCGGATTCTGCTCCAGCGGCACCGGATCGATACTCAGCCGCACATTGTCAAAGCCCAGCTTCGCCATCAGGGCAATGTCGCCGGCGTCGGTGTAGCGGTTGGTGCGCGCGGCTGAGTAGTCATTGGCCGATTGCGCAAACCATTGCGAAGCGTTGATGCCGTGGCGCAGATGCTGTGCGCGCGCAAACGCGAGCTTGAGGCCCCCGGCGCGGTCCTGTGCGCTGGTTTGGATTGCGAACGCGACGAACGCGAGGATGGGAAGAAAACGGCGGAACATGCACGGCCCTCCTGCGGGAAAGTAGATCGATGCAACGGGAACGATATCATCTTTCCCCAGCGCATGGCATGGCCCTGCGAGGGAGAAAGTTTGTCGCGGCGAGCGCACCAAACAGAAGCGGCCCCCGTAAAGGGAGCCGCTGCGTAACCTGGCGCCGACCGTGTCTACCGGCTGGCCACCGAACTCGGCGTGCCGGTTGCGCCTTCCAGCGCAGCCTGCTCGTAGGTGCTGCGCAGGTACTTGTGCGGGTTGACCGGAACGTTGTGCACGCGGACTTCATAGTGGAGATGCGGACCGGTGGAGCGGCCCGTCTGGCCCACGTAACCGATGATCTGGCCGCGCGTCACATGCTGGCCGGGAAGGACGGCAATTGAAGACATGTGCGCATAGACGGTGACGAGATCGTGGCCGTGATTGAGGACCACCTGACGGCCGTAACCCGAGCCCATGGAGGCGCCGGTCACATCGCCATCGCCGGCGGCGCGGACAGGAGTGCCCCAGGGCGCTGAGATGTCAATGCCGGGATGGAACGCGCCTTCGCCGTTGAGCGGATCTTCGCGCTCGCCGAAACTGGATGTCACGGGGCCCTCAATCGGCCAAAGAGACGGCGCATCTGCCAGCTGGGTCCAGTCTCCGGTAAAGGTGGAGGTCAGTCCGCCCTCCAACGCGCGGGTCACGCGGCCAGACATGGCCTGCGCCCGCAGCGCATAAAACTGGTCAAGCGAGAGCGTCACGTCCTGCTGATCGATGTCGTCTTTTGCAGCCAGGCTCGACGGCGTGGGCGCCGCTGCATTCGCCGCTGCGGAGTGTTTTCCGGCAAGCAGCTTATTCTGGCGCAGGCCGTAGAGGGCCGTGACTTCATTGGCAAGCGCGCCCAGTGAGGCAACCTGCACATCCCGGTCGTGGGCAATCTCCGCCATCTGTTTGTAGTTTTTGCGCAGCGTTTCGCGGTCCTGGCGCACCTGATTGAAACTCTCCGTCTTGAGGAGCATGCGCGTATAGGAGCCCGCTAGTCCCACAATCGTGAATGTACCGATCAAGGCGGCGCAGACAAACCCGTAAACGTAGTGAAGAGGCAGGGGAATCTTCCGCACCCGCCCGTCTTCATCTCTGGCTACAAAAAGAATGTAATAGCGCTTCCGCAGCATAAACCTCTTCCATCCCTGCAACCGGGGAAGGCTGCAACTCGCCATAAGCAACACAAAGTAGTCACAGCATACAGGAACTCCCGCAGAATCCCTGAAACCACTTCAGGGCCTCTCGGAGGCACCCTTCATGGAGCGTTCAAATTAGCCTAACAAACGGGCAGGGGCGGGTCAACGCGGGCGAGTGGAAAATCCTCACCGGAGAGGCGTTGCCTCCCATTTTGGGACGCTCCGGGCTCCGAGTTCCAGGCAGATTCTAGCCTCTGCAGAGCTAGCTGTCTTATTCTCTGAGACATGCGCAAAAGACAAGTCCAGTCCGGGCGGGACGGCAAACGAGGCGAACTGGCTCTGCTGGAGCTGATTCGCCGCCGGACAGCGGAGCAACGCAGCCAGGGGGTGCGGCTCGGTATTGGTGACGACTGCGCTCTGCTGCTGCCCAGACCAGATGAGGAGCTCTGCGTAACCACGGATCTGTCCATTGAGGGGCGGCACTTCCGGCTCGATTGGCATCCTCCGGAGGCGGTGGGGCACAGGGTGCTGGCGCGCGGACTGAGCGACCTGGCAGCGATGGGCGCGCGGCCGGTGGCGGCCTTTCTTTCGCTTGGGCTACCGGCCTCGCTCACCATGGCCAACGGCCGACAGCGGGCCTGGGTGGATCGTTTTTTGGACGGCCTGCTGGATCTGGCCAAGGATCGGCAGGCGCCCCTGGCCGGCGGAGACCTGGCCGAGTCTCCAGTGGCGCTGGCAGATATTGTGCTGGTGGGTGCGACACCGCGCAGCAAGGCGCTGCTGCGCAGCGGCGGCCGGCCCGGCGACTCGCTTTATGTCACGGGAAGTCTGGGTGGCGCGGCGGCTGCGCTGGCCCGGCTGGCTAGGATGACAAAGCGCACGAAATCCGGCCCGCAAGCCATGGCAATTCCTGCAAAGTTGAGGGCCGCTTTGGCGCCACACCTCTATCCGCAGCCGCGTGTGGTGCAGGGGATGTGGCTGCTGCGGCACGGTCTAGCAACGGCGGCGATGGACCTGAGCGACGGGCTGTCCACGGACCTGACCCATCTGTGCGACGAGTCGAGGGTGGCAGCCGAAGTGGATGAAGCGGCCCTGCCCATCTCTTCAGGGGCTACTCACGCCCAGGCGCTCAACGGCGGCGAGGACTACGAGCTGCTGTTCGCCGCCCCGCCCGAGGCGCGGATGCCGGGCGTGATTGTCGGCGTGCCGGTGACAAAGATTGGGCGATTGGTTCCGCGCCGCAAGGGCCGGCCAGCGGTTACCCTGGTGAGCAATGCGAGCTCCCAGCCGCTTGCGCCAGAGGGCTGGGAGCATTTCCGCTGATCGCCAATCGGCCGAACACCCGGCTGCGGCCAGGTTCAATAGGCTGCTGTGAACTGCTGGCGTACGTGTTGCGGGCTTTCCAGCTCGTCCACCAGGGCAACCGCAAAGTCTTCGGCGGAGATCCGGCTCTCGCCTTTTGCATCGGTAACAAGCTGCGTTCCGCCCAGTCGGAATTTGCCGGTCCGCTCGCCCGGTTGAATGAAGGCCGCCGGGCTTTGGTAGCTCCAGTCCAGGGATGATGCCTTGAGCAGGGGCAGCACATCGCGATGCGCCAGGGCAATCCCCTTCCACGCTTCGGGAAACTGGGGCGTATCCACCAACTGCACGCCGGGTGCGATCTCAAGGCTGCCTGCGCCGCCGACTACGATGAGCCTGCGGACGCCTGCCTTCTCAAGTCCGGCCAGCAGCGAGCGCGTCGCCGTCTGCAATGCTTCCACCTCTGTGTGCGGCGGAGCGTAGGCGCTGATGGCGGCCCCGGCGCCCTGTGCCGCCGCGGCCACGCTGGCTGCATCGGTAACATCGCCCTTGAACACAGTGACGCCCTTGATTGTGACCTTCTCCGGGTTGCGAACGACCGCCGTGACCTGATGGCCGCGGTTCACCAACTCCTGCAAAATGCGGCTCCCGATCATGCCGGATGCCCCGTAGAGTACGACCTTCATGCTGCATCTCCCTTGGCTTGTTTCCGATTTGAGCCCGGCGCGACGAGTCCGCCTCGCCGGCACCTTCTCAATAAAGCTATTAGGCTATAAAATGAAGTAAGTTTCAAGAAGATACCAGAGAGTTTTCTGGTTACCTGGAGGAAACCGTGGCCGGGAAAAGGCGCAGAGTGCAGGGCGACGCTTATGACCCGAACTGTCCTACCCGCGTGGTTCTGGACCAGATCGCCGATAAGTGGACGGTCCTGGTGCTGGGCGCTCTGGATGCGGGGCCGATGCGCTTTAACGCACTGAAGCGGCGGCTGCAGGGGATTTCGCAAAAGATGCTGGGGCAGGCGCTGCGCAACCTGGAGCGCAATGGCCTGGTGACGCGGAGTGCTTTTCCCACCGTTCCGGTGACGGTGGAGTATGCGCTCACGCCGCTGGGGACTCGACTCACTGAGCCCGTCAACGCGCTGCGCAGTTGGGCGGAGTCGCACATCGGACAGATTGTGGCGGCGCAGCGCACCTTTGATGCACGTACCGGCCAAAGCCGCTGAGCCGCGCCGGGCTCGCGGCTTCCATGCCGCTTCTTGACTGCGCTTCGTCTATGATCAGGACAGCCATGACGACTGGGAAGATTCGCGTGCGCTTTGCCCCCTCGCCCACCGGCTTGCTGCATGTGGGCAATGCGCGAACTGCGCTCTACAACTGGCTATTTGCGCGGCGCGGGGGCGGAGTCTTTGTACTGCGCATTGAAGACACGGACATGGAGCGCTCTGAGGCGCGCTACGAGAGTCAGCTCATCGAAGACCTGCGCTGGCTGGGCCTGGACTGGGATGAGGGACCGGAAGGGCCGAACGGGACTGAGAAGGGTGCGTATGGGCCTTATCGGCAATCGGAGCGGCTGAAGATTTATGCCGGGCTGACCGAGCAGTTGCTGGCAGAGGACAAGGCGTATCGCTGCTTCTGCACGCCCGAGGAGTTGGCAGCCGAGCACCAACTCGCCATCAAGCAGCACGGCCCGCAAGTCTACTCCGGCCGCTGCCGCAGGCTGAGTCCGGAAACGGTGGAGAAAAACCTTGCAGCGGGCATGCCGTTCGCTGTTCGGCTGAAGATTGGCATGGAGCCTCTGCGCTTCCATGACATTGTGCGCGGCGCGGTCGAGTTTGCGCCCGAGGCGGTGAGCGATCCGATCCTGGTGCGATCCGCGAAGCAGGGCGAGCCCGGCATGCCTGTGTACAACTACGTGGTCACAATCGATGACGCGCTGATGAAGATCACGCATGTCCTTCGGGGTGACGACCACATTTCAAACACGCCGCGGCAGGTGGCCATCTATCAGGCCTTTGGCTGGCCGGTGCCGGAGTTTGCGCATCTCTCCACGATTCTTGGCGCGGACCGTGAGCGGCTTTCAAAGCGACACGGCGCCACGTCCATCGCGAGCTTTCGCGAGATGGGTTATCTACCCGAGGCGCTGGTGAACTACCTGGGGCTGCTGGGCTGGGGTGCAGAGGACGGCAAGACCGAGATCTTTACGCTGGCCGAACTGGCGCGGGCTTTTACGCTGGAGCGCGTGACTCCTTCGCCGGCCATTTTCGACTTTGAAAAGCTGAACTGGCTCAACCGCCACTACATTAAACTTGCGTCGCACGAGCGACTGACCGCGCTGGCGCGGGATTATTTTAGCGGCATACTGCCTGCAAAGGACGCCGCGCGCGACGACGTCGAAGCCTGGTTTGCGCGGCTGGTGAAGCTGTTTGCGCCTTCCGTCGATCATCTGGACCAGTTGCCGGCCAAGACATCCTTTGTCTTCGGCTTTGATCATGAGGCGGCGCGCGCCCTCCGCGAGAACGCCGAGGTGCTGGCTGCCGACTCTGCGCGGACCGTGCTGACAGAGCTGGCCAATCGAGTGCGCTCCCACAGCGCATGGGTCACGCCGGAGGTCTTCAAAGCATGGCTGAATGACATCAAAGCGGCCACCGGCGTGAAAGGCAAGGAGCTTTTCCATCCCGTGCGGATTGCGCTGACCGGAATGCAGTCCGGGCCTGATTTCGACAAGCTGCTGCCGCTGATTGAGGATGGCGCAGCATTGGGCCTGCCTGTGCAGAGCGTGCAGAGCCGCGTAGAGCAGTTTGTCGGAGTGTAGCCGGTGTCGGATTCAACCATCGACTACAGTTTTGCGAGCCGCTGGCAGGCACAGGTACTGGCGGTGCGTCCGGCAATTCTGCCCGCGCGGCACTATGTCTTTCCCCGCGAGGCCGAAGAGGTCGAGCGCGGCGCGCTGGAAGTGCTGATCCATCCCATTCCCCAGCCCAGCCAGGCGTGCATGCAGCCATTTCTCGCGACCTGCGCCCTGGGCTTTCGCGATCCTGCCGTGCCGACGGGCCTCTGGTCCACTCCGACGCCGGAAGAAATTTGCGCGGTCTCCGGCGGGTATGCCTACATCATCGATACGACCGCGCCGGAGCGCTTCACGATGATTCCCTACCGGCCCGTACTGCAGATTCTGCCTGTGCCGCCGCGCGAGGCGATTGCCGCCGGACTCCTGCTGTTTGTCGGCCATCACGGGATTCTGGCGTGGGGCGCGCAGGGCGAGGCATGGCGCTCGGAAAAGCTCTCCGATGAGGGAGTAGCCATTACCGGCATCGAAGGCAACATACTGCATGGCCAGGGCTGGCGGATGCTATGCGACAGGGAGACTGCGTTTGCGCTGGATCTGCGCACCGGCTTGCTACTCGCGTAGCAATTCATCCTGCTGCCGCGTAAGGACGCGAGAGCAGGGAATGATAGACGCGGTAGACACCGTCAAAGACAGTGTCCCAGCTCATGGTGAGGGCATAGGCACGCGCAGCCTGGCGCATGGCCTGGTGCATGGCTGGGTTGGCCAGAACTCCGGCCGAGGCCGCGGCAAACTCCTCCTCTGGCACAACGCGACCTGTCTGCCCGTCCCGGACGATGGTCTTGGGTCCGCCGTCCAGTGTGACGATCGCGGGAACACCGCTTGCCAGGGCCTCCAGCACCACGTTGCCAAAGGTGTCCGTATGCGAGGGGAAGACGAACAGGTCCATGCGAGCATAGGCGGCGGCCAGCGCTTCACCATGCAGGACACCGGTGAACTCCGCCCGGTGCAGCCGCTCGCGCAGCCACTGTTCTTCTGCGCCATGGCCCACAATGAGAAAGCGGAAGTTGATTTGGCCAAGTCTCTCCAAGTCTTCCTGCATGCGGATGAGGCCGGCAATGTTCTTCTCGACGGACAGGCGGCCCACGTAGCCGAGAACAAAGTCGTCGTCATTCGGTGCGCGGTAGCGGCGCGAAGGCTGAAACATCTCGGCGTCGACGCCACGTTTCATCAGAAGGCAAGACCGGTCTGTGAGACGTTCGAGCATCTGGCAGAGCTCGCGGTTGGGCGCGAAGAGGACCTGCGCCGCCGCGTAAAAGCTGGCCGCGGCGGCCATCGTGATGTCTTCAATCGTCTCGCCTGCCGCAGATGACTCATGCGGTGGAAGCAGGCGAAGAAACCACTCCGCGCGCCGCGCGGCATATTCATGCACGTTGGTGTGCCAGCTTGCCGCCAAGGGCAGCCCCATGACGCTGGCAAGCGCGGCGCCCAGCAGTCCCACCTCGCTGGGGCCGGTGATGTGAATGAGATCGGGCTTGAACTGCTCCATCACATGATCGATAAGGGGCATGTGACGCGCAAAGACCGGATCGAAGCGAAGGTCTTTCTCCAGCGCAATAGACAGTGGGCCGCGGGGCAATTCCAGGGTCCACACGTTGCCCTGCCGCTCCAGGTGCGGCGTGCGATCACCGGCGCGGACGCAGAGAAATGGAAGATTGCGCCGCCGCGCATAGGCTTCAAAGTGGCGGCTGGTGTGGGCAACGCCATTGACCTCATGAAACGAGTCGGGAAAGTAGGCCACGCGCGGCATTCGTGTTGCGCTCATCCCTGTATGCCATTCCGGTCGAAAGACGTGCCCGCTCCTGCTTTTATCCTTCAGTTTCGCCCAGTGCCAGGCGCAACTGCTGCGCGTCGCTCCATGCCATGCGAAGACCGTCGAAAACCGGTCCCGTACCCAGAAGCTGCACCATGCCGATGGTCCAGGCGATGGCAAGCGGCGCTCGCCCTTTCGGCCAGAGCTCGCTCAGAGGGCGAACGACTCCCCGAGCATCGGGATGATAGGCGCGCTCGTCCCACGTGCGTGAACCTTGCGGAAAATCCGGGTAGCTGCGAATCGCATCGAGCGTGGAGCGCAGAAGGCGATGCTTCCACGGCTCCGCGTACTGGGGCATAAAGAGTACATTGCTCTTCTTTTCGCGGCGGACTTCGTGGACGAACTCAGTGAAGCAGGCGGCGTTGGTCAGATTGATGTTGGCGTTCGGCTCCACGCCATGGCGGTCGCCGCCGGAGAGGAGCAGAATGTTCCAGTTCTCGGCCAGCTTGCGCACCGCACGGTTCTCGTCCCAGGGGCGCAGTCCGTTCAGCTCCAGCGCATGCATCCAGGCGCCGTTCTTCTGCAGGAACTCGTTCACCAGAAACTGATGCTTCTCCTGGCCGACCAGGTAGAGGTCCCACATCGGGTGGTTGAAGACCACCAGCACATTGGGCTCGTTGTGAAGCGCCACTAGAATTTCCGTGAGCCGTTCATCATTGGGATGGGCGGTGAAGGCTTCCAGTTCCGTCATCCATTGCGTGGCGCGGGCGCTGGGCAGGTTGTGTACGCCCAGATGAAAGGCCTGCACGCCGCCATAGGGAGCCGTCCACTCCACTGAAACCGGAATCTGCCGCGCGCTCGGAACGGTGCGCAGAAGCATGGGCGCATGAATGTTGTCGTGGTCGGTGATGGAAACCATGGGGGCCACGTCGAGCGATTCAATCTGGCGGCTTTCCAGGTCGAAGGCCAGCTTGGGCGTCATCGGCGGAGTCCAGTAGCTGGCCGCATAGTTGATGCGCACGCCGTGCTGCTGCTCTGACCTGCGTTCCAGCCTTGCCAGCAGCGGGCGAATCATCGGGTACTGGTTGCCGAGGTTAGCCAGAAAATCCAGCGTCTCTCGGGACTGATTGGTATGGCTATGCAACGAAACGCCTGTGCGGAATCCCTTCGCGGCGTTCTGGTCGCGCCACAGGTACGAGATGGTCGAGTTGGCCATGTCCGCTCCTTTGTTCGGCTTTCGCTGGTTCCGCTTTCGCTGGCTGCTACATCTCCATTGTCGAATGGCGAACATCAACAGGGGATGAATCGCGGGACAATACCTCTTCAATTGAGCAAGGAACCCGAAGAGTACATACAAAAGCCGGAACGGCCGGAAGTTTGCGACTCGTGCCGCCGAATGCCGGAGAGGTAGACGCAGGGCAAAGGGCAGTCTCCAGGCAGGCACGCCAATGCCTGAAAAGAGATCCGATGCCGCCGGGTTCTACCTGCGCGTTGGGCTAAAACAAATTCAGATGCTCGGAAAATGCCTTGAAGTCCCGATCCCGCGTGATGAGGGCAATATCGGCATCGATGCAGCATTGTGCAATCAATGCGTCCCCCGGCCGAGCCTTCCTTTTGCCGGCGAGGGCCTTTGCGCGAAGTTTTCCGGCTCGATGCCAGAATCCATCCTTCAAGGCCACCAATGGAAGCTCGAGGAGAGTTTGCGCCACAGACGGAGAAAGCTCAGGATCACTCAGCAATTCCGTGAGCACGGGAGGCGGCATTACCACCAGCCGGGAATGAAGCGCCCTGGTCAGCGCCAGGACATCGTCTCCCTGCCGGCCTTCAAAGAAGGAAATCCAGGTGCTTGTGTCAGCCGCAATCATCGGTCTGCCTTCAACTCCTCCAGAGTTTTTGAAAATCGAACTTTGCCCTGAAGTTGAAGAAGCCGCTCATATGCCTTGCCCGCCGCAACCAGCTCAAGCCCGGCACGAATCGTCTGCGTGATTCCGGCGCCGCTCGCTTTTTGTGCCTTGTAGAGGAGTCCCGCGGGAACCTCCACGGTTATTTTCCTGGCAGCCGGCATCCCACCCTCCTTCCCATATCGTATACCAGCATTGTGTATGGTGTCAGAAGTCAGGCGAGAAGGACAGCGCAATCTTATGAACATCTGAACAGCGCCGCTAATACTCCTCCGCGCAAAAGAGCGCGTGGGGATGTTCCTGAGAGCAATGCGTGGTTGGCTGGTGATTCGCTCGGAACGATCAGAAGCTCTCAGAAAGCCCTGACCTAAGCCTACTTCCGATACAGATCTGCGCTCGATGAGGGACCCGGCCGACGAGGCGCTCGCTGAGCAGTCAACAGTTAAAAGGCGTCACGTCCTGGTGAACTCGAGTGTCAGATGTTCGGGCGTGAGCTCTGAAAGAATCTCCCGCGCGTTCAACATGGCTGCCGGCGGCTGCGCCCCGGCCCTGTCGAACTTCCCCTCAAGCAGTCGCACGGTCACCGCGCAGATCAGCGGAGCCGAAAAGGCGTAGATGTCACGCCCCTGTGCACGGATTCGCCGGGTCATTCCTCCGCAGGTCGCAACTACATCTACGATGAAGCGTTGCGCCGAACGTCCCCTGGCATCCGCAGCCTTCGGCGCAGGCGTCTCCGGGTTCCGGACGTCGCCCAGCGCAATCCCGTTCAGATAGGTATGGAGTTCGGCAGTCCTGACGTGCCGCGCGATGAGAACGATCTCGGAGAATGGCACCTCGACCATGGCCTGGCTGCCGAGTGGATCGGCAAATTCCCACGACCTCTCTACGGGTGGCAAGGTCACGGGAACAAGCTGGCCTTCCGCAATCACCTGGCGTCGGGTCGTATTCGTCTTGCCGGTCATACGCGTGCCGTGCGTAGGATGCCATGAATCGAGGCCAATCATGGTTTCGATGGTGTCTGCGCGGTCCCAATCGTCGAGCGCGGCTGTGACCAGCAGGTCCGCAAAGCCCCCAAAGAATCCCATTGCCGGAACAACAGCAATCCCTGCGTTACGCGCCGCGCGGTCGTATTTATCCAGTACGGCGAGCGTGCTTGGCTGTTCGGCGGAGAGATCCAGATAGTGGATGCCGGCGCGGATGGCGGCGGCTGTCACCGCATCGGCTGTTTCAAGAAACGGCCCGGCACAATTGATGACGGCATGCGCCCCGGCAAGCGCCTTGTCGAGTGACTCCTCGTGATCAACCGTTGCTTGACGATGGAGGATTTGAGGCGAGGAAAGGTCTGCCCCGGCGAGTGCGGCGGAGTTGCGGACAATTGCGATGGGAATGATGCCGCGGCGCAGCAACTCCGAGACCACAAAGCGCCCGGTGTGTCCGGCAGCTCCAAATACGGCGACGGTCGGGTTCGATCCTCGATTATTCTTCAGGTTCATTTCCAGCTCCTACCATTCGATACAGACCTGTCTGTACTTGATACAATACGCACAGGTCTGTAGCTCGTCAAGCGCGAATTGCGCGCTCCCAATCCTACGGAGGGGCAAATGCAGAAGTCGGCTTCAAACTCAGACACCCGAAATCATGCTGCGGTGAGGGAGAAGGTCCTTCAGACAGCATGCGCGCTTTTTTATCAGCACGGCGTGCGGGCGGTGGGGGTTGATCTGGTTGTCGAGAAAGCCGGGGTAGCGAAAACGAGCCTCTACCGGCACTTTGCAACGAAAGACGACCTCATTGCGGCGTTTCTCGAACGCGAGGACGCGGATTTCTGGGGAACATGGGATCGCGTTGCCGGACGGCACGCAGACGATGCAGCCGCTGAACTGGATGCCCATCTTGCATGGATCGGTGAGCGCGCCGGGCGTGCAAACTATCGCGGCTGTCCGCAGATTAATGTGGCCGCGGAGTTCCCTGAGGCTGACCATCCGGCGCGCAAGGTGGCCGCCGCGCACAAACGCGAGATGCGCCGTCGATTGAAAGAGATCTCCCAGCGGCTGGGTGTTTCCCGTCCGGATGAACTTGCCGGCCAGCTTTCGCTTCTCATCAACGGCGCATTTGTGAGTTCGCAGATTTTCAAGCCTGGCGAGGCAACGCCTTTGCTGCGGCGCACAGCGCGCGCATTGATCAACGCGAATCGGACCTGACGTGTTTCGACGCAGCTCGGCCTCCGCATTTGCGCTTGCCGTATCCTTTTCGCTCCTGCGCCCGTAGCCCCCGCCTTGCGATGGCCGGCATGTTCAATTGCTACGTTCAAGTCGCGCAGGATGAGATTGATTTTGCGCCGCAAAAGTCGATCGATCCCGCCAACCGCCGCAGGGTCAGAGAATGACGCTGGGCCCCGTTCGTCGCCAACGCGGCAGTTCCTGCCTGGTCAACGGGTGCCCGCCGGGCAGAATTCGGATGCTTCGGAATGGTACGCTTCCCGCGCGCCGCCGGCCCGCATGCGGCACCTCTTTGCATCCAGCAAGAAACCCTCTGGTTTGCAGAGGTGCGGACGCGTCGGGCACAAAGTGGAGAGCCGGTCTCTTTTAGCCGTCGTTTTCGCCCAAGGCCAGACGCAATTCGCTGGATTCGCTCCAGGCCAGCCGCAGACTGCCTGAAACGGGGCCCTTGCCCAGCAACTCCACCAGTCGCATTCCCCAGCGCATCACCGAGGGTGCCGAGCCGCTTGGCCACAGCTCGCTCAGGGGCCGCAACACGCCGTTGGCGTCCGGGTGATAGACACGCTCATCCCAGGTACGCGAGCCCGGAGGAAATTCAGGATAGTGGCGGATCGCATCGATGGTGGACTGGAGGATGCGATGCTTCCACGGCTCGGCATACTGGGACATGAAGAGCACTCTGCTCTTCTTCTCCCGGCGAATCTCGTGGACAAACTCAGTAAAGGTGGAGGCATTGGTCAGATTGATGTTGGCGTTGGGCTCCACGCCGTGGCGGTCACCGCCGGAGATGAGCTCCATCTTCCACCTGTCCGCCAGGCGGCGCACCGCGCGATTTTCATCCCAGTTGCGCAGGCCGTTCAGTTCCAGGGCATGCAGAAAGGCGCTGTTCTCCTGTAGAAACCTGTCCATTAGCACTGCGTGCTTATCTTTGCCCACCATGTAGAGGTCCCATGTGGGATGGTTGAAGATGATGAGCACGTCGGGCTCTTTGTCGAGTGCCGCGAGGATCTCGGTCAAGCGCGCATCGCTTGGGTTGGCAGTAAAGTTCTTGAAGATCGTCATCCACTCGGCAGCGCTGGCGCCTGGCAGGTTGTGGATGCCCAGATGGAAGGACTGCATTCCCCCGTAGGGCGCGCTCCACTCCACCGAGATGGGAATCTGGTCTGCGCTGGAGACGGTGCGCAGCAGCATCGGCGCATTGATGCTGTCGTGATCGGTGAGAGAGACCATGGAAGCGATATCGAGCTTTTGAATCTGCTCGCTCTCGAGATCGAAGGCCAGGCGCGGAGTCATGGGCGGCGTCCAATAGCTGGCGGCGTAATTGACGGGAAGACCGTGATTGTCCTCCGAGCGACGCTCCAGACGCGCCAGCAGAGGACGCATGATCGGAAACTGGTTGCCGAACTTGGCCAGGAAAGCCAGCGTCTCTTTGGACTGATTTGTATGGCTATGGAGGGAAATGCCAGTGCTAAACCGCTCGGCAGCGTTGGGGTCGCGCCAAAGGTATGAGATCGTCGAGTTCGCCATGCTGCTACTCACTCCGTGATTCAGCCGGAATTCCGGTCCAATGATCCTAAAGTACCGTCAATAAGGCATTAAGAACCTGCGAATTAGCCTTCAATTCCTGGAGGGATTTCGGATACGCAGCCCCAGACCCCTCAAAAACCTTTAAAAAGCCTGAAAATACAAAAATACTCGCCCATCCGGCGCAGAATCGATGAAATTGGAGCACACGGTTCGGGGAAGTTGCCGCTCGCTCCATTATACGGTCCTTGAACTGGAAGTGGCTGATTTTTCTTTGCATGGACGCAGGCCGGTCGACCGCTGCAGAGCAGGCTGGGGCGCGTCTGCGGAACCACTTTCCCATTACAAAAAGTTCATCTCCCATTGCGCGCCAGCTCCGGTCCCAGAAAGTCCTCAATCGTTGCGCCCGGCATGATCTCCTGGAAGGCGTGCTCGGCGGCGGCGGTAGCCTCGGGCAACAGGTAGTTCTCGGTGAGGCCATGGCGGAGCATCTCAAAGGCCTGCTCCGGCGAATCGGCAAACTGGAAGAGCTCAATGTCCTTGGGCGAGATGGCCCCGGTATCAACCAGTGTGTCGAGGTTGAAGACCTTCTTCCAGTATTCCGGACCGTAGATGACCACGGTGATTTTCTTGGCCAGCTTTTTAGTCTGGGCCAGGGTCAGCAGCTCAAACATCTCGTCCAGCGTGCCGAATCCCCCCGGGAAGACCACCAGCGCCTTGGCCAGATAGGCAAACCATAGCTTGCGCATGAAAAAGTAGTGAAACTCGAAGTTCAGCGCGGGCGTGATGTAGGGGTTGGGGTGCTGCTCGAAGGGCAGCCGGATATTCATTCCGATGGTCTTGCCGCCTGCCTCGTAAGCGCCGCGATTGGCTGCCTCCATAATGCCCGGCCCGCCGCCCGACGTGACCACAAAACGATGCCGCTGCGAGGGAATGGTGGCAGCCCAACTGGTGAGCAGGTGCGCCAGGCGGCGCGCATCTTCGTAGTAGCGAGCCATTTCAACCGCCGCCACCGCCCGCTTGCGCTGCAGTTCCGTGGCCTGGCCTGCGGCAATCTCCGGCGCGCGAGCCGGCTGCTCCTCT
>JAJZGF010000069.1 GCA_021805025.1 Acidobacteriota bacterium | reverse complement strand
AGGGCAATCGCATCCGACAGGCTCAGGTAGATCTTGCCGTCCTTGACCAGATTGGTCAGGCGCACGGAGTTCTCGAAGTTTGCCTCGCGGATCGAGGTCGGACGATACCAGTTGATGGGACTGCCCAAGGCGCGGGCAGCGGGCTTGCTAAAATCCCGCTCGGACTGGCGCAGATTGAGGGGCTGGGTAAGCACAGGAGCCGGTGCCGAAGGCAACGCAGAAGCGGACTGATCCGGCTTCTTCTCGCCTGCTCCGAGCACGTCCCCGGCCTGTTGCGCGAAACCCGAAGGCACACACGCCGAAAGCGTGAGCATGACCGCGGCCAGGGCGCGCAAACGCCTGCCGGAGTGCGGTTGGGCCAGCTGTGCGGCCTCTTCCTGCTTCAACACACGAATACCGAACAAATGCATGATTCCTCTCCACGGAGTGCTGAGGGCATGTGGGGTGCCATTGTTCAAGACGTCTGAGAGGGCTCTCGGGACGCATTTTTATGACGCCGCGAGGCCCATCTCGCTCCAGTGTGCAAGATTCCCTTACTCTGGATGCATACGCGCTGGGCGTACAATTCGTTCCCGCGTTCCGCAAGGGGGCCGCCTGTGGGGCCCTTTTGCACAGCCCCCGGGACGATGCCACGAATGTCTGAGTATATCTCAGCCGGTTTATTTACCATTTGGCTGATTCGAGTCAATCCTGCTGTTATCGAGAAAGATACCTGTGAGCCGCGACACGAAGAACGACGGGGACATGAAGAACGATGGGCAGGCGCGCATCTGGAAGCTGACCCTGGCCTATGACGGGACAGAGTTCCGCGGATGGCAGGTGCAACCGGAGGCGCCGACGGTGCAGGGCGAGTTGCAGGCAGCACTGGGCCGCGTAACGGGCGAGACGCCGCTGCCCCAGGGCTCCGGACGCACGGACGCGGGGGTTCATGCGCTGGGGCAGGTGGCGAGCTTCGCCTTGCGCGCGCCGATTCCGCCGGAGAATCTGCGGCGTGCGCTGAATCGCACACTGCCCGCCGCGATTCGTGTGCTGGATGCGGGGATGGCTGCGGAGGGTTTTCATGCGCGGCACAGCGCGCGAGCAAAGACGTATGAGTACCGGATCCTGACGGAGAGCGCGCAGCCGGGCAGGGTCTGTCCGCCGTTCGTTGCGCGCTATGTATATACGTGCCCGTGGGCGCTGGACGTGGATGCGATGCAGCGGGCGGCAGCGTACTTCGAGGGCGAGCACGACTTTGTGAGCTTTGCCGCGACGGACCCGGACCTCGCGATGCGCCAGGAAGAGGGGCGAGAGGATCCGCCGACCGCCATCCGGACGATCTTTGTCTCGCGCTGGGAGCGACTGCAAAGCGAAGCGGGAGAGATGCTGGTCTATCGGGTGCGGGGCAACGGATTTCTGCACCACATGGTGCGTAACCTGGTGGGCACCATGGTGGAAGTGGGACGAGGCGCATTGAGCGCAGAGAGGATGCCTGCGATTATTGCGGCGAAGAGCCGCGCGGCGGCGGGACCGACGGCGTCGGCACGCGGATTGTTTCTGCATTCGGTGGAGTATGAAGAGACGTGCGCCGATGATCTGTTGCGCTCTTGACCCTCTGGCGAGGTTCCCTGCGCAGTCCTGCTAACCTGAAAAGGTCAGCATGGCGATTTTCTCTCGCAGTTCGGCGTTCTCTCGCGTGACGGCAATGGCGGCACGGCGGCCGGTCCACGCCGCATTTGCCTGGCTGCACACGCACTCGAAGAGGATCATGGACTGGCAGCTCGAGCTGGTGCGGATTGCAGCGCCGCCGTTTGGAGAGCAGGCACGATCTGCGTGGATTGCAGAACGCTTTGCGGAGATTGGACTCAGCGAAATTCGCACAGACTCGCTGGGCAACGTGATGGGCTTTGTGCCCGCGACACACTTGCCTGTGGAGAGCAGCGGTCCGATTGTGGTTCTTTCAGCGCATCTGGACACGGTGTTTCCCGCCGATACGCCGCTGCACCCGATGCTGGAACCAATCGATGGCTACACACGGCTGACTGCGCCGGGAGCTTGCGACAATGGAGCAGGCGTGGCCGGACTGCTGGCGATTGCTCAGGTGTGCATTCATGCGCAGGTTGAGCTGGCGGCTCCGCTGCTGGTACTGGCCAATGTGGGAGAAGAAGGGGAAGGCGACCTGCGCGGGGTGCGGCATTTCTATGCGGAGCGTGCATTGGCAGGACGGGTGGCGGCGCATCTTGTTCTGGATGGAGCAGGCGCGGACTCGGCGGTGACGCAGGCGCTTGGCAGCCGCAGGTTTCAGGTCACCGTGACAGGGCCGGGCGGGCACAGCTTTACCGACGCGGGGACGCCGAATCCGATTGGAGCGTTGGCGGCGGCGCTGGCCGCGCTGGCCGAGACGCCTCTGGCCGAAGATTTTCGTACCACGCTGAATATTGGAACCATTCACGGCGGGACCAGCGTCAATTCGATTCCGGAAAGCGTGAGCGCGTCGATTGATTTCCGATCGACGAACGCGGCGGAGCTGATGCGGCTTGAGGGGGCACTGCATCGGGCGGTGGAGGATGCGGTGCTTAATGCGAACGCTGCCGCGCCGGCTCATCGAAGCAAAGGACCGCTGACCTTTCAAGTGCGCAAGATTGGGGATCGCCCGACGGGCGAGTTGCCCCTGGACTCTCCCATGCTGGAGTCATTGCGCGCTGTGGATCGCCATCTTGGCTTGCGGACAGACGTTCGCCTTGGTTCTACCGATGCCAATATTCCCATTGCACGCGGCATTCCTGCGCTCTCAATGGGCGCGGGCGGCGAGGGCGGCGGCGCGCATACGCAGGCGGAGTGGTTTATCGACAAGGACCGTGAGCACGGGCTGCGCCGCGTGTTGCTGCTTGCTCTTGCTATGACCGAGTGGGCCGCCGACCAATAGTGCCGCGGCGCATCTGCTACACTCCGCCCATGCGCATCTCTTTCCTGCTATTGATTGCGTTCATTTCTGCTTCGACGCTTGTCGCCGAGAGCCCGCGACCGGCAAACAAGAGTGCGGATCGCCAGGACCAACCTGCTCCCGACGCGATCTACTATGACGGCGCGATTTATACCGGCGAGGGATTTGCGAACGATCATCCGCATGTGGTCGAGGCCATGGCGGTCGGCGGCGGAAAGGTGCTCGCCATCGGCTCCAACCGGGCGATTCTGCGCCTTTCCGGTCCGAACACCGTCCTGCACGATCTGGACACTGCGCGAAGCAGCACGTACATCTTTCCGGGCTTCAACGATGCGCATACGCACCTGGGGAGCGCGGGACAGACGAAGCTGCATCTTGACCTGACGGGAGTGGGATCACTGGATGAGATGCTCTCCAGGATCAAGGAGTATGCGGACCACGCTCCGACCGGCCACTGGATCACCGGCGGCAACTGGGACCACACGCTCTGGGCGCAGAAGTCGCTGCCCACGCGCCAGGATCTCGATAAGGTGACCGGCAATCATCCGACCTTCCTTGACCGCATTGACGGGCACATTGCCATTGCCAACTCGGCTGCGCTAACGGCTGCGGGCATTACCGGTAAAACCGTCCCTCCGCAGGGCGGCGCGATTGACGTGGACGCAAACGGGGAGCCGACGGGGATTTTGCGCGAGTCCGCACAGGGGCTTGTGGAAAAGGTGATTCCGCCGCCGACTGCGGAGGAGCGGCGCAAGGGCGATCAACTTGCGATCGACGATGCGCTGGCGCACGGCATCACCAGCGTGCAGGACTTCAGCGAGTGGGAAGACTTCCTCACGTTTGAGCAGATGGAAGCAGAAGGTCATCTGAAACTGCGCGTCAGCGAGTGGCTGCCCTTCAAGGCTCCGCTGGCGGAGTTGCTGAAGATGCGCGCGCATCATGATCCGAGCGATCCGATACTGCATACCGGCATGTTGAAGGGCTTCATGGATGGATCGCTGGGCTCGCGCACAGCGGCGATGAAGGCTCCGTATGCGGACGATCCGGCGAATACGGGCCTGCCGCAGTACACGCAGCCGCAACTGAACGCAATGGCGGTAGAGCGCGCGAAGGCGGGCTTCCAACTGGGTTTCCACGCGATTGGCGACAGAGCAACGGCGATGGCGCTGGATGCTTTTTCACAGCCGGAGATTTCGCGCTCGGCACGCAATCGGATCGAGCACGCGCAGGTGGTGGATCCAGCCGATATTCCGCGCTTCAAGCAACTGGGCGTGATCGCTTCAATGCAGCCGAACCATCTGCTCACCGACATGAACTGGGCCGAAGCGCGGCTCGGGTCGCAGCGCGCCGCATACTCTTATGCATGGAGGGCATTTCTCAGGGCAGGCGTGCCGCTGGCCTTCGGCACGGATTATCCGGTAGAGCCCATTACGCCTTTTCGCGGATTGTACGCAGCTGTGTCGCGCATGAATGTGGAAGGCTCGAAGACCTACTATCCTGCGAACGCGGTCACACGCGGACAGGCGCTCGCCGCCTATACACAGGGATCGGCGTATGCCGAATTTGCGGAGCAGCACAAGGGCCTGCTGGCGCCCGGCTACGACGCGGATTTCATTCTGGTGGATCGGGATCTATATCGCGTGAGCGCGCCTGCTCTGCTGACGACGCAGGTTCTTGAAACGGATGTGGCGGGGAAGTCCGCGTATATCCGCAAGAAGCTCAACTAGGCGCTTGCCGGCGGCGCCTGTTCGGCCAGTTTCGCAATGACTGCCCAATGAAGCGGGCAAGGAATGAAACGATGCGGCGTTTGTGCTGCGGGCGAGAGCGTCCTGCCATAATCCAGAGAGATGAAGCTTCGCGCCTATGTGCTGATGATTTTTGTCGTTGCCGTGTGGGGCTCGACCTTTGTGCTGGTGAAGGGCGCGCTGGCCGATGCGACTCCGGCAGCCTTCAACCTGGCGCGCATGACGCTGGCTTTTGCGCTGCTTGCGGCGGCGTACCACCGGGCCTGGCGGGGCATCCGCATGCGCGATGTGGGCGCGGGCGCGCTGGTGGGACTTTTTCTTGCCGCGGGATACCAGTTTCAGACCACGGGACTCGCGCGCACAACGCCCTCGAAATCCGCATTCATCACAGGGCTGGTCGTCGTCCTGGTCCCCTTGTTGTCCGCGATCCCCGGCCTGCGGCCTCCGGGCGCTCATGTGCCGCGCTGGAACGCGTACATGGGCGCGGGACTTGCGTTCGCGGGCATCGTGTTGCTGACCGCTCCCGCCGCGGCGCACGGCCGGGCGTCGCACTCGGTGGCCGGTGGACTCGCCGCGCTGCTGCCGGATATCTCCTCGATCAATTTTGGGGATGTCCTCACGCTGGGGTGTGCGGTTGGTTTTGCCTTTCATTGCCTTGCGCTCAGCCACATCTCGCCGCGGATCGCCTTCCAGCCCCTGGCGCTGCTGCAGGTGGGCTTTTGCGCGGCGTTCATGGCGCTGAGCCTGCCCATGATCGAGCACCCGCAGGTGCATTGGACAATGCGGCTGATGGTGGCGCTGGCGATTGCGGCCGCGCTGGCAACGGCAGCCGCGTTTTCTATTCAGAGTTGGGCTCAGTCCGTTTTGCCCTCTACGCATATTGCCCTGCTGCTGACGCTGGAGCCGGTCTTTGCCTGGATCACTTCGTTTCTTTTCATGGGCGAACGGCTTGGGTTACGGCCGGCTTCGGGAGGACTGCTGATTCTGGCGGGAATCGCGCTGACGGAGGTGGTTCCGCAGCCGCATGTGCCCACGGCGCACGAAGCCTGAGGCGCTCCTGAATTTTTCTGCTGACCAATCTGATTTCCATTCGTCCCAGAGGCGGCTGTCCGCTGAGATCGGCAGGCGCCCGGGACATGGGTGAGCGGCGACACTCCGCATGAACCGGAAAGTGTGGTACATTTTCGGCGGGTGAATTGAATCGCCGGAAGCGAAGTTATGGTGCAGCTTCGTGCAAGGCTTCCGCGCGCGTGAGGTTTCTAGCCATGGAAACCACTGCTTTCGCTGGCAGTTCTGCTCTCTGCGATGACACCTGGCGTAGTTCCTGTGCCGAGACGCATCCTGCAGTCGACCGCGCTCAATTTCACTGCCCGGATATTCCATCTCCCCGACTCAATGCGCAACTGAACCCAAGGAAAGGATGAGCCCGATGTCCAATCCAACATTGCTGATTCTGGCCGCCGGCCAGGGAAGCCGCTACGGCAGTTCAAAGATTACCGATTCGGTGGGTCCCAACGGCGAGATCGTGATGGACTACTCGATCTACGATGCCCTGCGCGCAGGCTTCGATAGGGTTGTGATCGTGGTGCGGCGGGAGATGGAAGAAGTCTTCCGGCAGATGGCCGTCGCGCATCTGGGCAAGCATGTGAACGTTGAACTGGTGCATCAGGATCTGACCAAGATTCAGTCGCGGTTCCAGGTGCCGATGTTGCGGACCAAGCCCTGGGGGACCACCCACGCGATTCTGTGCGCGGCCAGGTTGATTCACGAACCCTTTGCGGTGATTAACGTAGACGACTTTTACGGGACCGGTAGCTATGAATTGCTTGGCCGCCACCTGCGCTGCGGCGGTAACGACTTTGCCATGATGGGTTATGTGCTGCGGGAGACACTCTCAGAGTTTGGCGCGGTGGCACGGGGAGTCTGCAAGATCGGAAAAGATGATCTGCTGGAGAGCATCACGGAATTAAAGCGTATCGAATACGATGACGGGCGCGCGGTGAGCGCGGACGCGGAAGGCAAAGAGACCAGGCTGCCGGGCGACGCCGTCGTCTCGATGAATATGTGGGGATTTACTCCGAGGATCTTTCCTCTGCTGGCGGCGCACTTTGAGCGGTTCCTGGAAGGGAACGAAGGCAGTCTCGACGCGGAGTGCTTTATCCCGACGACGGTGAACGAGATTCTGCTGGCAGGTGAAGCGCGGGTGAAGGTGCTGCAGAGCGGCGAGTCGTGGTTTGGGGTGACGTATCGCGAGGATCACCTGCGGGCGGTGCAGAAGATCCGCGCCCTGATCAGCGCGGGCTATTATCCGAAGCGGCTCTGGTCCGCCAAGGGCATAGAGTCTGCGACACGAGCGGTGCATGAGACCCATGCCGGACATTGATGGGCAGGCTGTCCGTTGCAAGGGCATCCGGCGCCGCTTTATCTCGGAGCCGGCTGGGCGGAGTCGGCAAGCGCGTAGGCAAGGACTGTCATCACGGCTGCATTCTGACTGAGGTGCTTTGGATCGACCTTGTCCAGAGTGTCCGCCGCGGTGTGGTGGTAGTTGAAATAGAAGCGGCTGTCCTGAATGGGAGCGAAGCTGGGCACGCCGCCATTGGTGAGATCGGCGATGTCTTCTCCTGTCTCGGGCGAGGGTTCCAGCGTCTCAGCACCAACAGGTTCAAGCAGATTGGCGACGGGGCGGAGCCAGCCTCCCAGGGCGGACTTGCCGGCATAGTAAATGCCGGTTGGATGATCTGCGCCGAGGTCGCTTTCAATGGCCCCGACGTGGTTTGCTATGTCGGCCGCGTGGTCTGCGACGTAGGCTGCTGCGCCCATCGAGCCTTCTTCCTCGCTCATCCAGGCGACAAAGCGAACAGTGCGCCGGGGATGGATGCCGAGTTTGCTGAGCAGATGGACGGCCTGCATGGAGACGACGACTCCTGCGCCATCGTCAATCGCACCGGTGCCAAGATCCCAGGAATCCAGATGGCCTGAAACGATGACGAGTTGCTCAGGATGCTCCGTTCCCTTCCAGTCGGCGATGACGTTATAGCCGGTTGCGTCGGGGAGGGTTTGCGGCGTGAGGGTCAGGTGCAGGGTGACCGGCCCCTGGCTGGCGAGGTCTTTGAGCAGATCGGCATCTTCCGCAGTGACGGCGGCGGCTGGAATCCTGGATGCCTTGTCGGTATAGGCAGTCATGCCGGTGTGGGGCAGGCGGTAGTCCGCCCCGCCCACGGAGCGAACCAGGACAGCGACGGCGCCGACGGACGCCGCGACAACAGGTCCCGCGCCACGGTACATCACGGCATAGCCGTAGGCCTGGCCTCCGTTGCCGGTCGCGGCCAGTTCCTTGTCGAATTTGTGATTGAGCAGCAGGATTTTGCCTTTGACCGCGCCGTCAGGCAGGGCGCGAAGCTGTTGCCAATCATCCACGACGACGACGGGGGCAGTGATGCCCTCAGCCGGAGTAGCGACGCTGCCGCCGAGGGCGGTGAGCACGATCTTCTGAGTCGTTCCGGGTGTCTGGCCGGGCCAGGCGGTCAGCTCGCCGGTTTCAGCGCCCCGCACCCAATGCGGGACGGCAGCCTTTTCGAGGGTGACTTCCGCACCGAGGGCGCGCATCTGGTCTGCCACGTAATCCACGGCCTGCTGGGCCTGCGGAGAACCGCTGAGGCGGGGTCCGATGTTGTTGGTGAGGTGGCGCAACTGGTCAAGCGCGTATGGGTCCTGCATGGCGGCGTCGCGGAGTCGAGCCATGACTGAGAGCTGGTCAGATGTCCAGGCGCTCTTGCCCCCGCCCATTCTGGCGTTGAGCCGGTCAAAGATGCTGGGCGGCGCGGCGGGCGTGGGCGCCTGTGCGCTGGAAAGGGTGTAGGCTGGACCGGCGGCAAAAAGTGCAAAAGCGAACCATCCGCGAGAGTGCCATAAAGAAGCCATGACGGATATTAGCATGAGCTTATGGCGACTCTTTCCTCAGGTTTGCATCTAAAATTGTGGATACCGAACTGATTGCTTTGCGGCGCAACCGGCTGAACCCGCAACTCGCTATACTGAAGATGTGGCTCCAAAACGCCAGCCCAGGTGCTGGACTTACGACGAGGTTGATTACCGCATGAATTCGCTCATTGAACGGCTGCGTACACGCCGGCTTTTTTCAGTCTTTGTTTTGCTTGCCACCATTTCAGCCGTGATCGTGGCTGGTTCATTTGCCGCGCACGGGGTGCGAGGACAGGAAAATCAGAATGATAGCTCCGATGCGACACCGCTGAAGGTGGTGAACTCGCCCGTTGCCCCGAACGAGTTTGTGAAGATTGCCAAGCTGGTGGGGCCGGCAGTGGTGAACATCAACACGCAGACGTTCCCCAAGCAGTCGGACAACCACGGACGCAAGAATTTTCACGGGCACGTCTTCCAGCAGCCGCAAGATCCGAACGGCGGCGGGGACGACCAGGACCAGCAACAGGGACAGGGGCAGGACAACTTCCAGGACTTTTTCAACCGTTTTTTTGGCGGGCAGATGCCGGACCAGGGCGGTCCAGACCAGGGTGGAGGCGTCCAGGAGTCGCTTGGCTCAGGCTTTATTGTGGACCCCAAGGGCTACATCATCACCAACAACCACGTGGTGGAAAAGGCCGACAAGATCTACGTCAAACTCTCGACCGACCCGGACTCGCAGGATCTGGGCAGACCGGCGCGCGTGATCGGTACGGACAAGGCAACGGATCTGGCGGTGATCAAGATCGACACCAACACGCCGCTGCCGACGGTAAAGCTGGGCAACTCCGACACGACGCAGGTGGGCGACTGGGTTGAAGCGATCGGCAGCCCGTTTGCGCTGTCGCAGACGGTGACGGCGGGCATTATCTCGGCCAAGAACAGAACGATTGAGCCGGGCGCGAGCGGCCAGTTCCAGCACTTTATCCAGACGGATGCGGCGATCAATCCGGGCAACTCCGGCGGTCCGCTGCTGAACATGAATGGTGAAGTGATTGGGGTGAATACTGCGATCTTTACGCAGTCGGCGGGCTACCAGGGCATCGGATTCGCGATGCCGTCGAACACCGTAGTCTCGGTATACAACGACCTGGTGAGCCCCAGCCACAAGGTGACGCGCGGCTCAATCGGCATCCAGTTCCGCGAAGGACTGTCGGGCGCGGTAAATCGCGTGTACGGCTTCAAGAACGGCGTGCTGGTGCAGGAAGTGCAGCCGGGCGGACCTGCGGACAAGGCAGGGCTGAAGCCGGGTGACATTATTACGGCCATCGACGGACGTTCCATCAAGGACGGCGATGACCTGGTCAATGAGATCGCCAGCCGCAGGCCCGGAAGCACGGCGCGCCTGGGCTACATCCGCGACGGCAAGCCGCAGGACACCACGGTCACGATCGGCGACCGCGATAAGGTGTTTGCGGAGATGACCGGCCAGCAACCCCCTGCCGCGCCCGACGACCAGGGCGACGCTGGGGAAACCACGCTGGGGATTGTGGTCCGGGAGGCATCGCCGGCAACCCAGGCCAAGATTCACGGGAGCGGCATGGTGATCCAGTCGGTTCGGACCGGATCCTTTGCCGACCTGCAGGGACTGGCGCCGGGGCTGGTGATTACACGCATCAACAAGCAGTCGACGGCTACGAAGGCGGAATACGACGGCGTGGTGAAGAAGCTGAAGACAGGCGACGATGTGGTGTTTGAAGTGATTGACCCGCGTCATCCCGAGGCCGGCATCAACTACATCGGCGGCACCCTCCAGTAGCCGCTGCAAACCTGCAAACGGCCCGGAGCGAGGAAGTTATCGCTCCGGGCCTGATTTTTTGGGCAGCCAAACGGAGCATTGATATAGCAATGAAGCCTGTTACTATTTGCAGTTGAAAACGTCCATTCTGCTGGCACAATGACGGACGGTTCGTTAAGATCAGAGTGTACGTTTTCATCTGCAGTCGTAGAGGTGGACCAGGGTGCTTTCCTTTCGCGTGAGTTTGGGATTTGTCTTGACGACGGCTCTTTTTGCATCTCCCGGCTTTGCCTCGCACTCCCATCGCGCACCGGCCTCGGGACATCTAGCCCACTCGGGTAAGGGGCACAAGTCTACGCACCGAACCGCCCACCGTGTCCATGGGCAGCAGGCGATACAGCCGGAGCGAGTGACAGAGATTCAGCAGGCGTTGATTCGCCAACACTATCTGAACGGTGACGCAAATGGAGCGTGGGATGCAACTACGCAGGCCGCGATGCAGAAGTATCAGGCGGACCACGGTTGGCAAACAAAGCTGATGCCGGACTCCCGCGCGCTGAAGACCCTTGGACTGGGACCGAATTATTCAGACGCCATCAATGCCAAGACCGCTTCATTCAAGGATCCGCCGCCAATCAACTCCATCCCTTCCGAGCAGGCTGCGGGTTTTGCGTCGGCGGCTGGGACAAATTAAGTCCTGAGAAGCTGAAACAAGAAGATTGATCCTGACGAGCAAGGGCCGCACGAAGCGGCCCTTTTGCTTGCTTAGAACATCTTCACCGGGTCTTACATATGCATGGGCGGAATGCCCTGCAGCAAGAACTCATAGCGCGGGCGAAGGGTATCCGGACCCGCAGTAATGGTGCTGTTGAGGTGGATGAGCGCGTCGTCTGCGCCATACTTTGGCCAGGTAGGCAGGCCCTCGCCATTGGGGTCGCCGGACTTGGCAAAGTTGGTCCAGTAACCCATCATCTGGTCGCTGAGTTTGCGGTCCTCCGGGCGAATGGTCCAGCCGGGACGGGTATCGAGGGTGCCGAAGACATATTCGATATCGTCGGAGTGGAAGGCGAAGGTGCCGGGGTGAAATTTGCTGGGCAAGGCGGCCAGCTCGAAGTGATAACGGTAGACGGGTGAGTCGCCTGTCTTGCGTTGTGCCTCGAGCCATTTCCAGGTGCCAAAGGCGATGAAGGCGTCGCTGCCGTAGTCGACGGCGGAGCGCAGGGCCTGAGCGTCAGTATCCCCGGCTGGGTAGAATTTCAGGAATTCCGGCGCGCGGTCTTTGAAGAGACTGGCGGCCATTGTCTTCCACTGATCGGGCGTCATGCCGTGCATGGCAAAGAAGCTGCCTTCATCCGCGTTCCAGCCGGCGAGAAGCGGCACATGGGCCTGCTTCCCTGCGGCGTAGGTGTCGGGTACGGGCTCGGTGAGAAAGGTGCCATCCACGACGGGCGAGAAGTGGGGCGCATCCTTCTTCATGGCGGCCTGGAGAATCTGATCGGTGGACATGGCGCGCAGGTCGGCCAGCGAATGGGCGCCGAGCGAGGCGACCCAGGGATCGTCAATCTTGGCGCGTTCTGCGACGGTTTCACCGCCCAGGGTGAGCGCGCTGGGGAAGGCCGCGCCGCTCTCGCCTATGCCCTTCTGGAAGAGGCCCTGGGCCATGGGTGAGGCCATCAGCGTGCTCACGGCAAAGGAGCCGGCGCTCTCTCCAAAGATGGTCACATTGCCGGGGTCCCCACCGAAGTTCTTGATATTGGCCTGGACCCAACGGAGCGCGGCGACCATATCCAACAGGCCGTAATTGCCGGCTGAGCCGTTGGCTTCTTTGGCCATATCGCTGGTGGCAAGAAAGCCGAAGACACCGAGACGGTAGTTGATGGTAACCAGAACAACGCCGTGCAGAGGCAGGAAGTCGCCGTTGTGGCGCGGCTCGGAGCTGGCACCGCCGGAGTAGCCGCCGCCGTGAATCCAGAACATGACGGGCAGCTTGCTTTTAGCATTGGCGTTGGCCGGGGCGTAGACGTTGAGAAACAGGCAGTCTTCACTCGGGCCCGCGTCCTGAAAAATCATGTCATCGAAGACATGCCCCTGCGCGCAGTGGGCGCCAAACTTGGTGGCATCGCGTGTGCCCTTCCAGGCGGCCGCTGACTCGGGAGCCTTCCAGCGGAGGTTGCCGACTGGAGGCGCGGCGTAGGGCAAGCCGAGAAAGGCCTTGACCTTGGCTTCGTTGATGGTTTTTCCGTGAACCTTGCCCTGCACGGTCTTTACCGTAAGTGGATCGGCATGGACAGCGGTGGCTAGCATCATGGTGGTCGCCGCAAACAGCAGGGCACACAAACCCGGCAAAGATCGTCTCATTCTTAAAATTCCTCCCGCACAACCTTAAAGGGACGTACGACAGAACGCGAGAGTTGCAGGAGGGGCCCCGCAATGCGCTTTATTTTTCCTGCGCATACTGCTCGGGGGCAAGCAGATCGGCAACGGTTTCGCGGCGGCGGATAAGCCGGGCCTTGCGGCCTTCGACAAGCACCTCCGCAGGTCGCGGACGCGTATTGTAGTTGGAGCTTTGCGCCATGCCGTAGGCTCCCGCGTCGAGGAGCGCAACAAGATCGCCGGGGCGAACCGGCGCCAAGCTGCGATCGCGCGCGAAGAAATCTCCGGACTCGCAGACCGGGCCCACGATGTCCACGATGCGCGGCTTCCCTGCCCTGGGACGTACGGGGACGATCTCATGGTGGGCCTGGTAGAGCGCAGGCCGGATGAGATCGTTCATCGCGGCGTCAGTGATGACGAAGGTTTTGCTTCCATTGCGCTTGACGTAGAGGACACGGGCGAGCAACGCACCGGCTTGCGCGACCAGAAAGCGGCCTGGCTCAAGGAGAAGACGGCCGTTGAAGCCGCCGAGTGCCTGATCGAGGGCCTGCGCGTACTCGCGAACCTTGGCTGCGGCGTCAAAGCTGCCGCCGTGGTAGTCGATTCCGAGTCCGCCTCCGGCGTCAATGCAATGGACCGGGATTCCGGCGCGATCGAGCTGGCGCACCAGCTTGTAGACGCGGTCCATGGCCGCGCCGAAGGGGTCAGCGGAGCGAATCTGAGAGCCGATGTGGACGCTAATGCCGTGGGCCTGCAGCCACCGGTCGCCTGCGACGGATTTATACAAAGCGAGCGCGCGACGAATGTCAATGCCGAACTTGTGCTCTCGCAGGCCGGTGGAGATGTAGGGGTGAGTCTCCGCGAAGACGTCGGGGTTGACGCGTAGCGCGAATCGGGCCTTGCGCCTGAGCCTGCGCGCGCGGGCCGCCAGCAGCTCCAGCTCAGCCTGACTCTCGACGTTGAATTGGAGAATGTCCGCGGCAAGGGCACGGTCGATCTCCTGCGAAGTCTTGCCGACGCCGGAAAATACAACGCGGCCGGCTGCGTCAGGGGCGACGGTCAGCACACGCTCCAGTTCGCCGCCGGAGACGATGTCAAAGCCTGCGCCACGGCGGGCGAGCAGATTGAGGATGGCGAGCGCTGAATTGGCTTTGACGGCGTAGCAGACCAGGGCATCGCGCCCGGCGAAGGCCTGCTGAAAAAGGCCGAGCCGCTCGGCGATCTGGTCAGCGGAGTACACATAAAGCGGCGTGCCGAATTTGCGGGCGAGGGTCTCCAGCGAGAGCGCGCCGCAGTGGAGCGCACCGTGCGGCTGCAGGAATCGAAAGGGGCGCGGCGATAGACCTGGGGTCGTGGTCAACTTAGGAATCCAATGGAACAATCTATGCATTGAGGCTATCGCATTTGGGGTGTGCGCGGCTCGGCAGTGTTGGCGGCGAGCAGAAACACGCGGCTTTGCCCTAGAGGCTGCGGAGCCACGGGGATAGCAGCCCGGCAACTACGTCGGGGTGCTCGTAGGCGGCAAAGTGGCCAGCGTCGGCGATCAGATGAAATTCGCAGCCTCCGGGTGCGGCGTGGAAGGCCTCCATTTCAACGGAAGCGATGCTGGTGTCCTCGCCACCCGCGATGGCAAGCACGGGCGCCTGGATGGTGGAGACGGTGGGGACGGAATCTGGGCGGACGGCAAGACCCGCCTGCACGGCCACGAGAGCGGCGGGCGTGAGCGTCATGCGTGCGCGCATTTCATCAACGACAGCGGGCCGGCGGCTGCGGGAGCTTGCTCCGATAAGGGTCTGCGCAAGGCCATCAAAGACCTGGGCGCTGCCGCCAGCCAGCGCCTGGGCGATGGTGGCGGCGCGGCGGTCGTGATTCGCAGCGGTGTCCGGCTGGGGTTTGGAGCAGATGAAGGCAAGGGCGCTAATGCGCTGCGGCGCCTTGCGCCAGAGTTCGAGCATGAGATAACCGCCGATGGAGCAACCGACGAAGACCGCCTGCGGCAGGGCCAGGTGATCCATGAGGGCAAGGGTGTCCGCAGCCATCTGCGCCATGGTGAGGACAGGCGCATCAGGAACACGGGCAAAGGCGCCGACGGCGAGCGTTGAGCCGAGCTCCGAAGCGCCGTGACCGCGCAGATCAGGCACGATGGCGCGAAGGCCGGAAAGCTGCTGGATGAGCGGCCGCCAGTAGAAATGGTCAACGGGCGTGGGATGGAGGAAGACGACGGGCGACCCCGAGCCCACCTCAACAAACGACAACGAAGCTGAGTCGGACGAAAACGAATGCTTCATATCTTTGGAGGATACGACGGAACAGCCTCGGCCGGCTCCTCGGGAATGCCGACCCAGGCCGCGAGATAGGCCACGGCCACCAGTCCGCCGGAGAACAAAGCGGCTACGGCAGTGAGAATCCGCACGAGATTGATATCCCAGCCGTTGGCCTGCGCCAGACCGATGCAGACGCCGGCGAGAACCCGGCCCACGCGAGGCCGCTGCAAGGCACGGCCTGCGCCGGGCACCGCATTGACGACAGTTCCACAGGTGGAGCAGAAGCGAGCACCAGGGGGAAGCGGCGTACCGCAGCGATGACAGTAGAAGGCCATTTCAGAACCTCTCACGAAGGCCTTGCGGCCCTTCGTTCTATGTTACGGAAACTCAGGGCAGTCTGTTCCCTACCCGGGGGGCGCGTAGTCAGTTGCCGTGGTAGGGATTGCGAAGGTACTTGCGGGCAGTATCGGCGCGCGAGGTATCGGGGCCCGCTTCAATGGCAGCTTTGTAGTCGCTGATGGCCTTCTGGCGCTCGCCGTTCAGGTCGCGAGTCTGACCGGCAGCCAGCAGGGACCGAATCTTGAGCTCGGGACCGACGCCTGGGGTCCAGGCGGCTTGCTCGTAGGCCTGCGCGGCCTCGTCAAAGTGGCGCTGGCCGCGAAGGGCATCGCCCAGGCCAAAGTACGTGAGCTGCATACGGGGCTCGGCAAAGTAACCGGGCTTTTCGCTATCCGCGATGATCTGGCGGTAGGCATCTACCGCGCGCATGCCCTCGCCGGCATCCTTGCGAAGATTGGCCTCTTCCAGACAGAAGAGGTAGTCATGCGGGTACTGGTCCTTGAGACTGCGAACTTCCTGAATGGCCTCGGCGTAGCGGCCTTCGCGCCGGAGGAAGAGCGAGATGACAGTACGGGCTTCGACGCTGGTGATGACGCCACGATCTCCGTCATCGTGCAGCATCTCAAGACCGTGGGACTTGGAGCCGGTGATTCCAGCAAAGCCGATGAGCAGCTTGAATGGGAAGGGCAACGCGCCCACCACATACTCGTAGACGCCGACAATCAGTTTGGCGTCCACGTAATCGGGATCGAGCTGCAGGGCGCGGGCTGCGTCATCCTTTGCGCCCAGAGCCAGGCGGAACGCGCTGGAGAATTTTCGCTCGACCATGGCTAGATAAGTGCACTTGAGGCTGCGCGCCCATCCGCGCGCAAACAGCGCATCCACATCATTGGGGCTGCGGCTGAGACGCCAGTCGGCTTCGTGGATGGCCTCGTCGGCGAGGCCCAGGATGCGGTCCCGAACCGCTGGGTCTTCCTGGGTGGCATGGCGGCCGGTCAGAAAGCCGTCGTTAGCGTAGAAGGTAGTGTCCAGGAGATCCTGACGGTAGAGCTCCTGAAAGAGCTCGGCGTTGAGGAGGAGATCCGTGCCCTGCGGATCACCGGGATGCAGTGCGTGAAAGCGCTGAAAGCGTTCGACTGCGCCGGCGTAATCCAGGTTGTAGAAGTGAGCGTAAGCGTCTCGCACGAGCGGATCGCGGTTGAGGGGGTTGGTGTGGACCGCGGCTGCCCGGGCACTCCCAGCGGAAGCAAGCATCAGGGCCATTGCGATCATCCAGATGACGCGAAACTTCCTTTGGCGCAACCTATTCTCCCTTTGCCACTGCGTCTCTCTACGAACAGGAAAGGACGCATCGATCGAACGCTTCAGGCGTCCACTCGTCATCCGTCGATAAAATTTCCACAGTTTTCTTTCGTCTGCGAGGGGATTTCCAGCTCATTTGACGTTTAGAAACAGTAGAGTGCTCAGGAGATTCCCGCGAGTCTTCCCAGAAAAGCATACACATTGTCTTTCTTTTCAACCAGTTTCACTGCGAGTTTGGAATGGTGCGATGGAACGTGTAGAGATGCTTGCCTTAGTTCTGAATCAGGCTCAGTTTAACGGATTCGAGTTCCGGCGGTGGTATGTGTCGAACATCCAGCCCACCTGGCCGGGAACCGACCAGGCGATTGCGGTTCTCGCCACTGAGGGGCGGTATTTCTGCCTTCTGTTCTCACACGATTTCGCGCAATGCTTCTGGCGAACGGGCACAGCGATCAGCTTCAGAGTCCCGGCCATTTCTTATCCCAGAGTGAATAGCAAAGGCGAAGTGGTGCAGGTACAGCGCAAGCCTTTCACGCGGCGCAGCGCGAAGGCGGATGTGTGGAAGTATCATCTGCGGCAGATGGCCGAGGCAGGCGAGCCGATTGCGTACTTGTGCCGCTTTTTGCCGGCGCGCGATCAGGAA
>JAJZGF010000068.1 GCA_021805025.1 Acidobacteriota bacterium | reverse complement strand
CACGGCGCGCTTGGCGGCGCGCTGGCCCACCACATGCTTGTCCAGCTCGGCGACAATCTCGCGCGGCGTCATCTCGTCTAGCGAGATATCCTGTTCTTCGGCAGATGCGGGAAGGTAGATGGCCATGGATCAAACGGGCCAGCGGAACAACCGCTAGCCCTTCAACTCCTCAATCGTGACGCGGTCATTGGTATAGATGCAGATTTCGCCGGCAATCTTCATTGATTTCTCGGCGATCTCGCGCGCGCTCAGAGTCGTATTCTCCAGCAGGGCGCGCGCCGCCGCTGTTGCGTAACTTCCGCCGCTGCCAATCGCCGCGATCGGCTCGTCAGGGTCAATCACGTCGCCCGACCCGGAGATCAGGAACGTCTGCCCCGCGTCGGCCACCACCAGCAGCGCCTCCAGATTGCGCAGCATCTTGTCGGTGCGCCAGTCCTTGGCCAGCTCCACGGCAGAGCGGTTCAGGTTGCCCGCATATTGCTCCAGCTTGGTCTCAAAGCGCGCGAAAAGCGAAAAGGCATCCGCGGTGGAACCGGCGAACCCGGCGAGAATCTTGTCCTGATAGAGGCGGCGAATCTTTTTGGCCGAGTGCTTCAGCACGTGGTCGCCCAGCGTCACCTGGCCGTCCGCTGCCATCACCACGGCCCCGTTGCGGCGTACGCAGATGACGGTGGTGGAGCGGATGCGGGGACGCTGTGTTGCGGCAATACTCTTGTCCAAAGTCAAGAAAAACCTCCGGAAATGCGACGTCCGGCAGGCCGGAAATCTTTCGAAACGCAGACCTCAGTATAGGTCAATTAACCGAGGTGGCCGGTTTTTCAATGGGCAGCCGGCCCTTCCGCGCATCCCGGCGTCGCACCGCCCCCCGGCAGCCAGGTTTGACGCCCCCACTCCGGCGCAATAGTTTGGAAGAGTGTGGCGCAGCTTCGGTGTGCGCCGCGCCAAGGAGTGTGGATGCAGACCCGCATGTTTTCCTGGATTTGGAAGAGCTTCCTGATGGCAACGCTGACCGCCGCAATCTGGCCCAGCGCCCAGGCGCAGGATTTGAAGAGCTTTGAGCAGAAAACCACCGTCAAGGTGCTGCCCAACGGGCTGACAATTATCCTCTGCGAGCGGCACGATGCGCCCGTCTTCAGCTACTCGACGTTTATTGATGCCGGAGACGTGGACGATCCCTCCGGCGACAGCGGCCTGGCGCACATGTTCGAGCATCTGGCCTTCAAGGGCACCAGCCAGATCGGTACCAACGACTATCCGGACGAAAAAATTGCGCTGGCCAAGGTGGAAGCCGCCAACAATGCCTATGAGGCTGAGTATCTGAAGCCGGTGGGACGCGACGAGCAGAAGCTGGCCGAGTTGAAGAAGGCCTTTCTTGCAGCGCAGGCCGAGGCGCACAAGTACGTGATCCCCAACCAGTTCACTGAGGTAGCCGAGCGCAACGGCGCCCACGGCCTCAACGCCGAAACCGGCCTGGACAACACCATGTACTTCTGGTCGATGCCCGAAAACCGGCTGGAACTGTGGGCATGGCTGGAGAGCGCGCGGCTCAGCGACACGGTTCCGCGCGAGTTCTACAAGGAGCGCGACGTGGTGCTCGAAGAGCGCCGGATGCGCACCGACTCAGACCCGATAGGGCGGCTCATCGAGCAGTTTCTCGCCACAGCCTATGTGGCCCACCCCTACGGCCGCAGCAGCATCGGCTGGCCCAGCGAGGTCAGTCAGCTCTCAGCCACAGAGGCCATGGCCTTTCATCGGAAGTACTATGTGGGATCGAATGTAGTTGTGGCAGTGGTCGGCGACGTAAAGGCTTCCGAGGCAATGCCGATGCTGGAGAAGTACTTCAGCAAGGTGCCCGGCGGGCCCAAGCCGGAAGACCTGACGACCGTCGAACCGAAGCAGTTCGCGGAGAAGACCGTAACGATCCGGGAGGCGACGCAGCCTTTCTACATCGAGGGCTATCACCGGCCCAGCTATCGCAATCCGGACGATGCGGTGTACGACGCGATCCAGGACATCATGTCCAACGGGCGCGTCTCGCGGCTCTACCGCAGCCTGGTGGAGAAGCAACAGATTGCCGCTGAGGCGCAGGGCTTCAGTCCATTTCCCGGCGACAAGTATCCCAGCCTGTTTGCCTTCTATGCGGTTCCCCTGCCGGGCCACACGCCGGACGAGATGCGCGAAGCCATCCACAAGGAGATTGACAAGCTGAAGACCAGCGACGTAACCGACGCGGAGCTGGCCATGTACAAAACCCGCGCGCGGGCCGATCTGCTCCGCGGCCTGGCGGATAATCAGGGGCTGGCCAACGCCATGGCGGAATATCAGACCCGCTACGGCGACTGGCGCGAGCTCTTCCTGCAACTGAATCGCGTAGACAAGGTGACCAAAGCCGATATTCGACGCGTGGCCAACCAGGTTTTCATGCCCTCCAACCGCACCAGCGCGGAGATTGACTTTACCACTCCCACAGCGGCCGCAAAGAACAACGGAGGCGCACAATGACGACTCTTTCGCTGAGAATTGTTTGCAGAGTTTTGCTGGCAGGCGCTGCCTTTGCCGCCCTGGTTCCTCCCGCTGCGCTGCCTGCGCAGCAAAGCAAGCCATGGGACCAGATTCCGATTCCCGCGCTGCACCCCTTCAACCCACAGCAGCCCAGGCGCATCGTCCTGAAAAACGGCATCGTCCTTTTCCTGCAGGAGGATCATGAGCTTCCCTTTGTGAGCGGCTCGGTCTTCATTCCCGGCGGTTCGCGCGATGAAGACGCTGCCAAGGTGGGGCTCGTAGACCTCTACGGGCAGGCATGGCGCACCAGCGGCACTGAGAAGATGGGCGGCGACGCGATGGACGATCTGCTCGAGTCCAAGGCCGCGCACATCGAAACCGGCGGCGATGTCGACTCGACCTCCCTGTCATGGGACTCGCTGAAGGGCGACACCGACCAGGTGTATGCGCTGGCAATGGACCTGCTCTTCCATCCTAAGTTCAGCGCGGAGAAACTTGACCTGGCCAAGCAGCAGGAGGCTACCGGCATTGTCCGCCGCAACGACGACGAGGGCGAGATTGCCGGCCGTGAGGCGGCCAAGCTGGCATACGGCGCCTCCAGCCCATACGCCCGGCAACCCGAGCTCTCGACGATTGCGACCGTGTCCGTGGACGACCTGAAGACCTGGCATGACCGCACCATCGGCGGCAAGCTGATCGTGGCCGTCAGCGGCGACTTTGACCCCGTCGCAATGGAAGCCAGACTGCGCGCCACCTTCGACGCGCTCCCCACAGCAAAGCCCCTTCCTCCGCGCAACGACGCATTCCCCGGGCCCACGCCCGGCGCCTACTTCATCAATAAGCAGGATGTGAACCAGTCAAATGTGCAGATTGTGGGCCTGGGCACCCTCCGGAGTAATCCCGACGTGCCCACGCTGGCTGTGATGAACGACATCCTCGGCGGCGGCTTCGGCAGCCGGCTCTTCCAAAAGGTGCGCACCGAGCTTGGCCTGGCCTACGCCGTCGGCGGCGGCTATGGCTTCTCGTATGACCATCCCGGAACCTTTCGTGTGGTGGTGATGACCAAGAGCGCCTCCACCGTGGATGCAACCAAGGCAGCGGAGGCCGAGATTGCCGGACTCACCACGCGGCCGTTCACTCAGGAGGAGTTGAAGCGGGCGAAAGATGACATCCTGAACTCATTCCTCTTCCTCTACGACACACGCGAAAAGGTGCTGGCCGAGCGTGTGCGCCTGGAGTTCTACGGCTACCCGGCCGACTATCTTGAAACTTACAAGGCTGCCCTGGAGAAGGTGACGGTGCCCGACCTGGAGCGCGTAGCCAGGAAGTACATTCACCCCGACAAACTGGCGGTCCTTGTCGTAGGCAATCAACCGGAGATTAAGCCCGGCCTGGATGCCCTGGATCTGGGCGCGGTGCATCCGGTGGACATCACCATCCCGATGCCGCAGCAAGGCGCCGCAGCGGAGAAGAAGCCGTGAGCAAGCAACAGAGCGGAGGCCAGCCGCAAGGCGCGAAGCTGGCCGTAGTCATCCTGGCGGCGGGCAAAGGCACGCGCCTCAAGTCGCGCCGTCCCAAAGTGCTCCATGAGATTGGCGGCAGGCCCCTGCTGAGCCACGTGATTGCCGCCGCCACGCGCCTGGTCGCACCCGGCGATGTGTTCGTCGTCGTCGGCCACCAGGCGGAGCGCGTAAAAGCAGCCGTTGCCGCAACCGGGGTCCAGTTCGTTGAGCAGACTGAACAGCGCGGCACCGGACACGCCATCCAGTGTGCGCGTGCTGCCATCGCGGGCTACCGGAACATCCTGGTCCTCTCCGGCGATGTGCCGCTCATCCGGCCCGAGACGATCGAGAAGGTCTGGCAATTTCATCAGTCGGAAAATGCTGCGATGACCATCCTCACCGCTGCGCCCGAAGATCCGACGGGCTATGGGCGGATTCTGCGCAAGGGACCCGGCACGCCCGACGTGGAGGCCATCGTCGAGCAGAAGGCGCTCACCCGCGAGCAACAGTCCCTTCGCGAAATCAACTCCGGCATCTACGCCTTTCAAACCGCGCCCCTGCTTGCGCACCTCGACAAGCTCAATACAAAGAACGCACATGGTGAGTTGTATCTCACTGACGTGGCCGGCCTGCTGCGCAAGGCGGGCCAGCGCGTAGTGGCCGTGCAGGCCGACGAGACAGCCGAGGTGCTGGGAGCCAACACCATAGCCGAGTTGGTGGCGCTGGACGCAACGCTGCGCGCCGCCACGGCGAAAAGGCTGATGGCCGCAGGCGTCACCATCCTGCGGCCCGAAACCTGCGTCATCGACGCCGAGGTCGAGATCGCGCCCGACACCGTCATCGAGCCATTCGTGCAACTTTTGGGCCATACGCGCATTGGAACCGATTGCCGCATCCGCTCGTATTCTGTAATTGAAAGCTGTACTCTGGGCAGGGATGTCCTCGTCCGGCAAAGCTGCGTGCTGGCGGAGAGCACGGTGGCCGATGGAGCCCGAATCGGCCCCTTCGCTCATTTGCGCCCCGGCAGCGATATCGGCCCGGATGCCCACATCGGAAACTTTGTTGAGACCAAGAAGGCGCGCCTCGGCAAAGGCGCCAAAGCGAACCACCTGACCTACCTGGGCGACACCGAGGTAGGCGCGGGAACTAACATTGGAGCAGGCGTGATTACCTGCAACTACGACGGCGTACACAAGCACACAACGCGCATTGGCGCGGGCGTCTTTGTCGGCAGCGATTCGACTCTGGTGGCGCCGATCACGATCGAGGACGGCTCGTATATTGGAGCAGGCTCCTGCATTACAAAGGATGTGCCCACCGGCGCGTTGGCCGTAGGCCGCGCACGCCAGGTGACCAAGGAGGGTTGGGCCGCAGCGCGCCGGGAACGTCAGGCGGAAAAGAGTAGGTAGCGGCGCTGATCGCCAAACCGGTGCACAGTTCCCAGCCGGACGCCACATACCTCAGACTGAACCCTGAGCCCCAGGAGAAGAATCACTCCCCGACACGTTGGCGGTAAACGACGGAGCGCAAAGTTGGCTTTAACATCTTGATTCGTACTCCGGAATCACTTGCGCGCGCCGGCCTGCACATGTAAGTTCGTGATACGCGCCGTGAAGCCGGTCTCAAAGCAGGTATGTTGCGCTTGCGATCTGCGTATCGGAAATCCGGCAGAAGAGCGCGAGCGGCACAAGTCTTTCTTTCTCCCCTGATGCGTCAAACGGCCGACTCTGCCATCGAATCCAGCAAGGATCAGTCTAAATAGGGTCGGAACCGGGAATCATCGCGAGAAAGGACCTGCAGCACGCAAGACGGCTGGCTGTCGGAATCGGTAAATATATTTGGCTTTTGAAGTAATGCTCGGGGGTTCAAGGGACGTGAATCTTACGGGTCCCAGGTCCAGGAACGGGGACGCGCGCATGGACGGAAAGACAACCCAAGTCGCACGCATTCTTGTGGTCGACGACGAAGCGCCCGTCCGCACGATGATCGGCGCAACCCTCGAACACCACGGATACGAAGTCCAGTTGGCCGACAGCGGATCGCACGCCCTCGAAGCACTGGCCGCGAACCCGGTTGACCTCGTGCTCACTGACATCGTGATGCAGGACGGCAATGGGATGGCTCTCCTTGAGCGCATTCGCGCCGAGCATCCGCATCTCCCCGTCGTCATGGTGAGCGCCATTCACGACATCAGCGTAGCCATTGACTCGATGCGCCGCGGCGCCTATGACTATCTGCTCAAGCCCTTTGAGCGCAACCATCTGATCGCCACCGTGCAGCGCGCGCTCGAACATCGCAAGGCCCTCCAGGACGACCGCAACTACCAGCAGAATCTTGAGCTCGTGGTGAGAGCGCGCACCGAGATGCTGCGCCAGGCCATGGAGGATCTCGAGCATTCCTACGATGTGACGCTCGAGGCACTCGGCGACGCGCTCGACCTCAAGGATTCAGAGACTGAAGGACATTCCAAACGCGTCACGGCGTATACCATCGCGCTGGCTCGCGCCATGGGGATTACCCCGGCGGAGATTCGCATCATTGCACGCGGCGCCTTCCTGCACGACATCGGCAAAATGGCCATTCCCGATGAAATTCTGCGCAAGCCCGGCAAGCTCACCCCAGGCGAACAGGAAATCATGCGAGACCACTGCTCCCGCGGCTACAACATCCTGCGCAAGATTCCCTTCCTCAGTGAAGCCTCCGCCATCGTCTATACCCACCAGGAGCACTTCGACGGCAGTGGCTACCCCAGAGGACTGGGAGGCACTGAGATTCCGATCGGAGCCCGCATCTTTGCCGTGGCAGACGCGCTTGATGCGATCACCAGCGACCGGCCCTATCGCAAAGCGCGCAGCTTTGACGCTGCACGGGCTGAGATCCTGCGCTGCTCGGGAGCCCAGTTCGATCCAGCCGTCGTCGAGGTATTCCTCAAAATTCCCGACGAACTGTGGACCGAGCTGCGCACCGAAATCAACAGCCAAAGCCAGCCATACTCCACCTTCGACATCGAGAAATCCGGCCCTGCCGCAAGCTGATCGCCGCCCCGACGCCGCCCTGCCTCATTGAGCGGCGTCGAAGCAGCGATAGGGATCGAGCCACTCCCTGGCAGTCTGCTTTCCTTCTCACGCCCCGCCGGCTCTCCCCTCCGTCGCTCGCGCTCGGCGGTCGAAATTCATCATCGCCGCGGCTCGCGCATGAAGAAGCCGTCATACTAACACCAAACTTTTAATCTTTCGCGACAACTACGCGTCTGCACGCGAATTTTTCATCCCAAATTCAAAGGCCTGCAACAAGGCGCCCGCAGAATACGACCTTGTACGACTGATCCAGTCAACAGGCCAGATTCACCGCGACCGCGCCGCGGCGAACTGATCGGGCCCTCCATCCAGTGCGCACCACGAATCGCACGCCTAATCCAGAATCTTTTCTTGAGAGGACCTTCATGAAGGTGCTGCATAGCCTCCTGGCTATTTCCCTGCTGCTCCCCGCAACATTGCTGCTTCAGACTCCCCGTGCAACGGCGCAAAGCACTGCAAGCCTGCACGTGGTCGCAACGGACACAACTGGCACACCGGTCGCCGGCGCCCGCGTCATCGCAACGAACAAACAGTCTGGCGCCGTGCTGAACACACTTACCGGACCCGACGGGGCCTTTGAACTGACCGGGCTTATTCCCGGCTCCTATGACCTGAGCATCACGCTGCAGGGCTTCACCGACTACCTGCAGAAGGGCATTGAACTCCAGCCCGGCCAGGCGCTCTCATTCAGCGTCTCGTTGAGGACCACGTCCGTGGTGCAGTCAGTCACCGTAACCGCCGAGGGATCGCCGGAGACCTCCGTGACGCAGGCCACCATCTCCCGCGCTGAGATCAGCGGCGTGGCCGGCCCGTTCGGCAGCGCGGCACAGGCCCTCACTGCTGCCCCCGGCGTGTTTGTGTATGGATACGGCGGTGTGGCTGCAACAGCACGCAGTGAGGTTGTGCTGCGCGGCGTGAAAGGCGGCTGGAGCAGCGTGAACGGCGACGTGCTTCGCAACGGCATCTCCTTTCTTTTTGACGGCATCCCCATGAACAACATGATCTCCAACAACGGCCAGTGGCAGACCACGCAGATTCCCATCACGGATATGATCTCCGACATCAACGTGGACTACGGCCCCGGCGCACCCTCCAATCGCTGGTTTGACAGCCTCGGCGGCACGGTCAACTACATTCCATACCAGCCCAAAACGACGCCCGGCGGCACCATTACGTTCGGCACAGACTACGGCAGTTACAACACATCGATCACGCACTTCATCGCCAACACGGGCATGTACCAGGGATGGTCGGGTCTGCTCGCCTTCGGCTATGCCATGAATGACACGTTCCGCGTCGGGACCACAGGCATCCCGACCTTCAGCGCGCCTTCCTCCGGCTACTCGGCGCATACCAAAGTGCTCAAGCAGTTCTCCAATGGAACTTTCAGCATCGCCTATTATCACGGCCGCAACACGGAATTGCGCCCCAACTTTATTCCCCTCGTGCCCATCACGCCTGCGTCCAACAACAACTACGGCGATGCCGTGACGACGACCGGACTCTACGGGACCGATGCGCAGCCCAGCAGCGCCATTCCCACAAATGCCCAGTACTACAGCCAGGCCACAAGCGGCTTCTACTCCTCGCTCGCACAGGCCGTCTGGTTCAAGCAAATCAAAACGCAAAGCGACATCCTCTACGGTAAGTTGGCGCTCGCCATCTCGCCCCGGCTCATGTTCAACACTTCGTCGTGGTACCGTCATGGCTACCGGTTGCATAACCGAGTCACAAACTACTACGGGCCGAACTATACGGTGGGCCATGAGTGGTACAACCCAGCCTCAAACACCATCGGCACCGACAGCTCGATGGCAATCACGGCGCCGCACAATACCGTCACAATTGGCGGCTACTGGATGCACGGCGGCTATCACAACCCGGTCGCGCTCTTCAATCCGGCGCAGGGTACCAGCATCAGCAATCCCGCCTTCTTCAACGCCGACCATCTTTACAACGACTACGGCTTCCTCTATCTGCAGGACCGCCTCGACCTGTTCAACAAACGGTTGGTCATTACGCCCGGCGCCGCCGAGCAGCTGTTCCGCACCAACTACTTCAACACCGGCCTGAGTGATTTCCCCAACGGCAACCCCGCCAACGATCCGGAACTGGCCCCGGCAACGCACAAAAATTTCTTGAAATTTGCCCCATCGGTCGGCGTCCAGGGCCTGGTAACCAACTGGCTCACGCTCCACGGTAACTTCGCCATCACCTACCAGAACCCGACTGACTCCGCATTCGGTGCAAATCGCCCCACCAACGGCGTGGACATCACCAAGCTGAAGGCCGTGAAGAGCGAGAACGTCGAGGGCGGCTTTCTGATCACCAAGTGCCCGGCCTCGTTCATGGGCAGTTGTTCGCTGGATGCTACCTACTTCCATGACAAGCTGAGCAACGTGAACGTGGTGACGCAGACCGCGCAAATCAGTCTGCCTGCCGCGATCGCGCTGGCGTCCAGCTTGAACAACGGCGTCTCCATCAACTTTGACAATGCCCCGGTCCGTTACTTGCAGTTCCATGGCAATGCCATCATCCAGCACAACTACTTCCTCTCCTACATACCGAGCGGAAGCACGTTGAACTTCGCCAGCTATCCCATCTCGAACAACCCCAAGTACTCAACCAACCTGGGCATCACCAGCGAGGTGAAGGGCGGCAGCCATCGCTTTGACCTGTCGCCGGGACTCTGGTGGCAGTATGTCGGCACGCGCTACCTGTTCAGCAACGTGAACAACGCGCCGACAACTCAGACCATGCCCGGCTATGGCGTAGTCAACTTCAATACGGACGGCACCATCAACCGGCTCTTTCCGGGCCGCCTCGAAGAGGTGCCGATGAAAATCTCGTTCGGCATTGAAAACCTCTTCAACCGCGAGTACAACCCCACGGCATACATCACCAGCGGCGGCTACTTTGGAACCAGCTTCGGCGGTTACACGCTGGTCGACCCCGGCGCGCCGCGCGAGTACATCGTCTCTCTCAACTTCGGTTTCAAATAGAGACATCGCCGTCAACCTCGCCTCCGCGGTGCAGCCTACGGCCGCGGAGGCCTGTTTTTTGTCCTGCAAGAGAAGCTCTGCATCCTTTGCTCGCTTCTTTCGCAGAAAGTGTGGCATCCGGTGGGCGATTGCACCGCGCATGGTGATATCCACAGATAAATCCGCTTTTTGCACTTGTATCCACAGGTCGAACAGGCGCATCGTCTCTTCAGTTGGTGAACCTGTAGGGAATTGGAAACGACGTTTCCGGCCTGAACAGTAGATGCAGGCTCCAGCAGATACTTTGATCCTCATCAGCGGCTTCGCTGCTGGTCGAGGGCTGAAGTGAAGCAGGATCGGCATCAACGAAGCAGACAGGAAGACGCAGGATTCGAAGGAAGTCGAGAAATGTATCCGCTGCTTCGCGGAGGATGCAGGACGCGATGGAATACGAAGATTCGTTCCCGGCCTCGCAGGACGATGCAAAGTTCGGTGGAAGTTGAAGATTTGCCACCGGCCCTTTGCGGACGCTGAACTGAAGAGAGAAGTCGAAGATGCCTTTGCGGCTCTGCCGCACGGAACCACTTGATTGAACTCTGCAGTGACGCGGACGGTCAGGCTGGCAGTGCAATCCTTGATGGAAGCTGAAGATTCATCGTCAAGCTTTGTCGGATGGCGTTCGGTTCAAAGAACTACGCGGACACCCGGAAAGCGCCGGATACCCGAAAGGGCCTCCGGCGTTTTCGTTTGCGCGCGCAGGTCCTCAGTTCAGCTCGGCTTTGCCCTCAAAAGAGCATGACCGCGACGCTCAGCAGCGCTGCGGCGAGGCCAATGAGGATGATGTTGACGTCGAATTCGACAACCCCATTGCGCGTGCGGATGCGCCCCGGCGGAATGCCCCGCGGATCGCGCAGCGTGCCGCGATAAAGTCCGCGCGTGAAGAACGCCACGAGGAAGCCGGCAAGGGACGTAGCGGTGAGGAATGCCGCAAGATAGAAGCGCGAGGCTTGACTCGGCCCCGGCCACCAGATCAGTCCAACTTCGGCGACCGCGGTCAGCGCAAGCGTGACAACCTGCTGCACCAGATGAAAGCGAGCGTGGCCCGGCCACTGCGGATGCGTGGCGTGTGTGCGATTCAGATCAATGAAGATGGGTGCAAAACCCTGCCCGCCGGCAAGCGCCGTAAGAAGGATGCGGGCTAAAAGAGGCGCAGACACTATGCGCATTTTACGCGAGGCCGGCAGCCGCGCATCGCGGGCAATGCAGTGTCGCACAGCGCCTGATTGTGTATCAGGGTCTGTTCACACTACCAGGGCGGATGGCCCTGGGAGTGTGAACAGACCCTAGATGCCTGCCTGCGCAAAGGCCTGCCAGCAGAGCTGCATACCCATCGCCAGCAGCCAGAGCGAAAGCGCGAGCCGCATGGCGCGGGCGGGAATGCGCGAAGCAACGCTCGTGCCCGCCAGCGCGCCCAGCACGCCGCCTGCGACTAGCCTTTCCAGCAGCGCCACATCGATGCCTCCCTGGCTCAGGTGCAGCCCGCCGCCTACCAGCGCAAGGCACAGCCCAAAGGCAAGATCGGTGCCTACGATGCGCGTTGTGTCCAGAGGCGTAAAGCCCATCAGCGCCAGCGTGCCCAGCGCGCCCGCGCCCGAAGACGAAAAGCCCACCTCCGCGCCCACCGGCAGCATGGTAAGGGCGAGCCAGCCAGGACGATGCGCGCGCCCCGCATGGACAGCCGCCGGGCGGAAGTGCCGATAGATGTGCCACGCCGAGGGAATCGCAATCATCACGCCGAGAGCCAGGTAAAGCCAGAGCTGGTCCGCATGGCTGCGAGCCAGGCGCCGAAAGAGCAGTGTGCCAAGAACCACACCCGGAAACCCCGTGGCCAGCATGATGGCCAGCGTGCGCCACGCCACGTTGCGCCGCACCACCTGCACTGGCACCACCACCAGCTTGACCGCCGCCGAGTAGGCCAGCGCTGTGCCCACCGCCGCCTCTGCAGGCAGATGCAGAAGCAGGATGAGCAGCGGCGCCATCACCGTGCCCGCGCCCACGCCAGTCATGGCGATCATGGCGGCAATTAAAAAGCCGAGAAGGAAATCCATTGCGCTCTCCGCGTCTGCGAGGCCCGCGCCTTACGAAGCCTGAATGTGAATGCCGCACTCGAGCTTGCGGCCGGACCAGCGCCCGGAACGCGGATCGCTGGCGTCAAAAGGTAGACTGGTGCAGGGCGCGCATCCAATGCTGGTGTAGCCCTGTTCATAGAGCGGCAGCAGCGGAATGCCGTGCGCCTCTGCATACAGGCCCACATCGCGGGTGGTCCACTCCGCCAGCGGGCTTAGCTTGGCCAGCGTTTGTCCACCTGGCAGCGTGAAGCTCTCCTCCACCTGCAGATTGGCGCGCGACTTCGACTGCTGCCGCCGCAGCCCCGTAATCCACACGCGATAAGGAGCAAGCGAGCGAAAGAGCGGCTCCACCTTGCGCAGCGCGCAGCAGCGGTCAGGAGCGCTCTGGTACAGGATCCCGAACTCGCTTTCCTGCTCCGCCACCGTGCGCTCGGGCAACACGTTGATCAGGTTCAATTGCCACTCCGCCGCAATGCGGTCACGGTACACGAGCGTCTCAGGAAAGTGATAGCCGGTCTCAAGGAAGAGCACGGGGACACGAGGCAGAATCTCGCGCACCATGTGCAGCACGACTACATCTTCGGTCTGAAAGCTGCTGGTGACGCAGACATCCGACGCGTGCGCCAGCCGCTCGTCAAGAAACTGTCTGACTGTACCTGCGCGCTCTTCAATCTCAGATGCCCAGTCCGTCGTCATTGTCATCTTCTCCATTGGGAATCGCGCCGAGGCGCTGAATTTCATTGAGTATCTCGCCTGGTTCATCCAAAGCGAGCTCGTGGGGAGTGGTGCTGGCCGCATGGACCGGCGTGAGGGTGATGGGGACTGCGTCGTCGCTCTCCACCAGCAGAAACGCGCCCATGCGGGCCAGTGCAATCAGCGGGGGTGACAAGGGAACGCGCGTGCGAAGGACGACGGCGCCTGCCTCAAGCAGAGACCTTTCCAGTTGCGCGGCCAGCTCTGCGCGATTGCCAAGGGCCAGCACCCCGCGCGTCGCCCGATTGATTTCGGACTCGGCATCGCCCGCGTCCGCAATGCTGCGAATCATGCCCGCACCCGCGGTCGCGTTGTCTTCCGGATCAATGAGAATCAGACTGCCGGTGGCACGGCTGTCACGATAGAGGTCTGCGAGCAGCGGACGGCTCGTTTCGATAACGACCTGCCCGATGTCGTTGAGAGCGAGCTGCTCCGCTGGATGATGCTCAAGCTGCTCGACGTGGATACGCGAACGAATTTCGACGACCCGTGCGCGCACCGTCTGGCTGGTGTGCTTCAGCAGATACGTCGATCCGGGACGAAGAGGCTTTGCGTGCATCCAGACCACGGTTGCCTCAAAGTGCCTGGTCCGATGCGGAGAATCGGCAGCCGATACGAGCATCTCGCCGCGGCTGACGTCCGTTTCATCTTCCAGCGTGATCACGACAGACTGCGGCGCGCGCGCTGCTTCCAGGTCACCCTCCCACGTAGTGATGGAGCGAACGCGTGTGCGAAAGCCGGATGGCAAGGCAACGACTTCATCTCCCGGTCGAACCGTCCCCGCGGTAATCTGCCCGGCAAACCCGCGGAAGTCCTGATGCGGACGCAGCACGCGCTGCACCGGAAAGCGCAGGCCGGCATGGGAGCGCTCGATCGCCAGCGGAACAGTCTCCAGCAGTTCCATCAGGCTGGGGCCGTTGTACCAGCTCATGCGCTCACTGCGATGCACAACGTTGTCGCCATCGAGCGCGCTCACGGGAACCGCGATCAGTTCGGGAATCTCCAGCTGCCGGGCAAGATCGAGCAGCGAGCGGCGATGGTCGTCGAAGACCTCCTGCGAAAATCCGACAAGGTCCATCTTGTTGACGGCGGCAATCACGACCGGAATTCCCAGCAGCGCGGCGATGCAGGCGTGACGCCGCGTCTGGTCAAGGATGCCCTTGCGCGCGTCCACAAGCACAATGGCAACGTCTGCCGTGGATGCGCCGGTGGCCATGTTGCGCGTGTACTGCTCGTGGCCCGGCGTGTCGGCGATGATGAATTTGCGCTTCGGCGTGGAGAAGAATCGGTACGCTACGTCGATGGTGATTCCCTGCTCTCGCTCCGCGCGAAGGCCATCGGTGAGCTGCGCGAAATCAATAGCGGCGTTGTGCGTCACGGCGCGCACGTGGTCGTCGTACACATTGCGCGAGTCGTAGAGCAGGCGGCCAATCAGCGTAGACTTGCCGTCATCCACGCTGCCCGCCGTGCTGAAACGCAACAGGTCTTTCGCGCGCTCTGCGGCAAGCTGCTCTTCAATGCGCACATCCGCATCATCCCGCTCAAGAACGGCGGTCATGTTGTCATTCGTTTCCGACATCAGAAGTAGCCCTCGCGTTTCTTCAATTCCATGGAACCGTCCTGGTCGTGGTCGATGATGCGATTGGCGCGTTCGGAATTTCGCATCTGCACCAGCTCGGCAATAATCTTCGGCACCGTGTCTGCGTCGGAGCGAATGGCTCCCGTGCAGGGGCTGCAACCGAGAGAGCGCAGGCGGCACTTCACCCATTGCTCTTCGCCCGGAAGGCCCTTCACAAAGGGCTGCTCCACGGGAATCAGGCTGTCGGCGCGCACCAGCATGCGGCGCTCCTTCGCCAGATACAACGGCACAATCGGAATCTTCTCCAGATGGATGTAGTGCCAGATGTCCAGCTCGGTCCAGTTGGAAAGCGGGAAGACGCGGATGCTCTCGCGCGGGCCGATGCGTCCGTTGAACAGGTTCCACAACTCCGGACGCTGATTCTTCGGGTCCCACTGCCCCGCGCTGTCGCGGAATGAGAAGATGCGCTCTTTCGCACGCGACTTTTCTTCATCGCGTCGTGCGCCGCCAAAGGCCGCGTCAAATCCGTGTGCGCGCAGCCCGTCGAGCAGCGCCTGCGTCTTCAGCAGCCCGCAGCAGCGCTGCGTCCCCAGTTGCACCGGGTTCGCGCCCTGCGCCAGGGCCTCTTCATTGCGCCACACCAGCAGCTTCACTCCCAGCTCGGCCGTGTAGCGATCGCGGAATTCGAGCATCTCGCGAAACTTGTAGCCCGTGTCGACATGCAGCAACGGAAACGGAATCGGCGCGGGATGAAAGGCCTTCTGCGCCAGGCGCAACATCACCGACGAGTCCTTGCCGATGGAGTAGAGCATCACCGGCTTTTGAAACTCCGCCGCCACCTCGCGAATAATGTGAATGCTCTCTGCCTCAAGCAGCTGGATGTGGTTGAGCCGCTGCTCTGCCGCGACGCGGCGCTGGCCCGGCCCGCCGCTGTGCCCTGTGTTCAGTTCCTGTGCCAGCCCGGTGGGCTCGCTTGCGATCGCTGTCATGCAATCTCTCCGTTTGTTTTTTCGAAGGGGAAAAAGAAAAAGCCCGCGTCGGCAGATGGCCTGCGGCGCGGGCTTATTGGGATAGGTCTGAGTCTAAAGCTGTCTTATCCCAGAATCCGGCGCGGCACGCAACAACACGCGCAACAACAAACCGGAGTGAGACACAGACTCATAACCTCACTATATCGGCACTTGAGTGTGAGGTCAACCGTCGCTTTTAGCCCGCGCGCGGCGCGCAGAGCTCCGGCCAAGACCCGCAGCCGTTTCGCAATCCTCCGCTGCTACAATCGAAATGGCCGCAATGTGCACTCTTTCAGTTGCTTGCAGCATCGTATAGTCAGGCTAGAAACCATGAACCTCCACCTCTTCAACACCCTTTCGGGACAGATGGAAGAGCTCGTCCCGATGGATGGGCAGACGCTGCGCATGTACGCCTGCGGCCCCACGGTCTACGATTACGGTCACATCGGCAACTTCCGCACCTTTCTCCAGGTGGATGTGCTGCGGCGCTTTCTCAAGTTGACCGGTATGAAGCTGCGCCACGTCATGAACATCACCGACGTAGACGACAAGATCATCCGCAACGCCGCTGCCGCCGGCATCTCGATCGGCGAGTACACGCCGCGCTATGTCGATGCGTTCTTTGAAGACCTTGATGCCCTGCGCGTGGAGCGGCCTGAAGCAATTGCGCGCGCCACCGAAAACATCGACCGCATGGTGGAGCTGATACAGAAGCTGGCCGCGGTGGGCGCTGCCTATCAGACCGACGACGGGAGCTGGTACTTCCGCCTTTCCGCATTTCCTGCCTACGGCAAGCTGAGCAAGAAGGACTTGAGCGGCATGGAAGACGGCGCGCGCGTAGACGTGGACGAGTACGAGAAGGATTCGGCCCGCGACTTTGCACTGTGGAAGGCTGCCAGGCCCGGCGAAACCGCATGGGAAACCGTGATCGGCCGCGGAAGACCCGGCTGGCACATCGAGTGCTCCGCCATGTCCATGGCCTATCTGGGCGACAGCTTTGACCTGCACGCCGGCGGCGAAGACCTGATGTTCCCGCACCATGAGAACGAGATCGCGCAAAGCGAAACCGTCACGCACAAGCCGCTCGCGCGCCATTGGATGCACGTGCGCTTTCTGCTCGTCGACGGACGCAAGATGGCCAAGAGCGAAGGCAACTTCTATACCCTGCGCGATCTTCTGCTGAAGGGATACAAGGCCTCGGCAATTCGTCTGGCGCTGATCTCGGTTCCCTATCGGCACCAGCTCAACTTCACCTTCGATGGCCTCATTGAGGCCACCAACGCCATCGACCGGCTGCGGACCTTTTACGCGCGGCTGACACAAGGGACCTTCGCAGCCGGAGAAAATCCCGCGATGCAGTCTGCGGCCAAGAAAGCGCAGACCGAATACATGTCCGCGCTGGCCAATGACCTGAACACCGCCGAAGCCCGCGCGCCGATCTTCGACCTCGTTCGCGCGGCCAATACGGCCATGGACCAGGGAAAGTTATTCGCCGGCGACCGCGATGAGATTCTACCTGTGCTGAAGGATTTCGACGCAGTCTTCGACGTGATCGAGGACCGCGACGCCGAGCCTACTCGCCACGCCATCGCGTGGGCGCAGCAGGCCGGCAGAACCGCCGACGTCGCACCGGAGCTCCTCGCCCGCCAGTCGCTCACCGACGAGGCCATTGACACGCTCGTCGCAGAACGCACCCTTGCCAAGAAGCAGCGCAACTTCGCGCGTGCGGACCAGATTCGCAACGAGCTCGCAGAGAAGGGTGTTATCCTCGAAGACTCCAAAGTCGGC
>JAJZGF010000254.1 GCA_021805025.1 Acidobacteriota bacterium | reverse complement strand
GTGCTCCGGCGGTTGGCGCACTGTGAGGATGGGGATTCGGGCAGGACCGCAAGGGACGACAGGCGCAAAGGAGGAAGCGGTCGTTGCTGTGGGAGCGCGGAAGAACCGTGTGTCGGGCAAGCTGCGTTCGTGCATTCCAGCGCCGCCCCAGCGGGTGAGTACCGGATACCGTTTGCCGCCGCCGTCCGGCAGCCAGCGAATGCAAGCGGGGCTCAGCGAACCTCGTGCGGCTGCAATCTCAGGGTGTCGCTTCGTTCGTCGGCGGACGCCAGCGCAAGGAGGTGGGAATGCCCGAGGTCGGAGTCGAAATGCCGTCGCAAGTAATCGAATTGCAATGCGCGGCCGCAGGTCTGCGGCCAAAAGTACCCCAAGCCCATATCCCCACCGGTGTCCGCGACTTTATCCCGCTACCCCCAATTCTGACGGTGAGCGCAGCGCAGTCTCCAAAAGCACGAGGAACTGCCGCGCGCCGTCGCGATTTCCGCCTTGTCGGATGCGCGCACTTCAAGTAAGCTAGCTGCAGTCTAGACACTTGGTGCGTATTGCCGTGCATCATCCTTCCGTCCCTCTTGCCGAGGCAAAGAACAAGCTTTCCGAGCTGATTGATCGGGTTAGCCGAGGCGAGGAAATCGTCATCAGCCGTCACAATACCGACATTGCCCGGTTGGTTCCGATCGGGCGTCCTCCCAGGCGCGACATCAGCGAGGCAATCGCCAAGATGCGCGCTAGGCGCAAGGGCAGACGGGCCAGTGTTGAGGAGATCCTCCAGTGGCGTAGCGAGGGGCGCCGTTGAGCATGGAATTTGTGCTGGATTCTTCGGTCACCATGTCGTGGTTCTTCGACGATGAAGCCACGGCCGCTACGGATAAACTGCTTGATCGACTCAACAGTGATGGGCGCGCCATAGTTGCGGCGCATTGGGCATTGGAAGTCAGTAACACGCTGCTCATGGCCGAGCGGCGCAAGCGTTCGACCGTTGCGGAGTCGAGCCACTTCATTGCCATTCTTGACGCGCTACCCATCGAAGCGGATCAGGAAACTGCTTTGCGAGCGAGCACTTCAAGTATGGAGCTGGCGCGCGCTCAGGGGCTCACGCTGTATGACAGTGCCTATCTCGAACTCGCGATGCGTCGCAGTTTGCCCTTGGCTACACTCGATAAGCAGTTGCGCGCCGCAGCCAAGAAAGCCGGCGTTTCCTGCCTGCCTAAGTAACTCTGACCGCCACCGTTTCTGGGGGCGGCGGCAGTTGGTAATAATCAGTCGAGTTGGTTTTATCTCATTCGGCTTCGGCCGCGCCCGCCTGGCTCTGGATGCGCCGTGCCCTGAGTGGTTCGCCGTGCGACGGATCACGGCACGCCTGGGTCCAGCGTACTGCAATGCTTAAAAAGTTGATGGTGCGAGGTCGGAGTCGAATCTTGCGTAGAAGTACCTGACTTTGCTTCAGTTAATCTGGTCACGCAGAAGAAGTACCCCCAGTCATACCCCCACGGCTCTGGGGGGACACTGTGCCTCCTCTCGCCCAGTTGCGTGAGCAGCTGACGCAATGAATTAGTCGCTGATTCGCCTCACGATTTGCGGCGAATGGCAGCTTCTAGATCACCGGACCTAGAAGCGGACTTTATTCGGACCATTCACCCTGTTGTTAATCTGTAACTATTTGAACTATAGTGGGAAATGGCCCAAAATAAAGCGGACATAAAAGCGGACACGAATGCGGCGAAAGGTCGGGGCGAGGCAACCGGCCTGATGGAGCCGCTTGTCCTGGGGGAAGGCTCCCGCCACCGCCCGGAATTGACCGATCTTGCCCTAGAGCTCGCGCAGCGGAGCGCCGGCTTTCGCCGCTCGCTGCCGGAAAGCCTGCTGTCTTCGCTCGCGACGCTCGTGCGCGCGATGAACTGTTACTACAGCAATTTGATCGAAGGGCATGACACGCACCCGATCGATATCGAGCGCGCCCTTCAGGGCGACTACAGCAAGGATGCGAAGAAGCGCGATCTGCAGCTCGAAGCCATGGCGCATATCGCCGTCCAGCAATGGATTGACGAAGGTGGTCTCAAGGGACGGGTAGTTGCCGCGGACTCCATTCGCGAAATTCATCGTCGGTTCTGCGAAGCGCTGCCCGAAGACCTGCTTTGGGTTGAGGATCCGGCGACACACGAACGCATACGGCTCATCCCGGGCGAACTACGCACTCGCGACGTCGCGGTAGGCGATCACATCGTTATCAGCGCGCCGGCTGTGCCCCGCTTCCTCGGGCGCTTTGAGGGGGTCTATAGCCGCCTCGGAAAGACTGAAACCATTCTCGCCGCGGCGGCGGCCCATCATCGCCTGGCGTGGATTCACCCGTTCCTAGACGGCAATGGTCGCGTCGCGCGACTGATGTCGCATGGAACGTTGCTGGACGTGCTCGACACAGGCGCGATCTGGTCTATCTCGCGTGGCTTGGCACGCAACGTTGCTGCATACAAGAGCCATCTGGCCGCTTGCGACAGGGCCCGTCGAAACGATCTTGACGGTCGCGGCAATCTGAGCGAGGAAGCTTTGGCGGGATTCACGCGGTTCTTCCTGGCTACGTGCCTCGATCAGGTCACGTTCATGGAAGGGCTCATGCAGCCGGACTCCCTGCGCAACCGTATCCTCCTGTGGACGGAAGAGGAAATCCGTCTCCATCGTCTACCCCCGAAGTCCGGTGCCATCCTCGAAGCCGTGCTCTACCGCGGCGAGCTGCCGCGCGGTGATGCCGCCGGCATTGTCGGCACCGGAGACCGTCAGGCGCGGCGCGTCGTGTCGGCGCTGATCGAGAGAGGAGTGGTGACTTCCGTGAGCAGTCGCGCGCCACTGCGGCTTGCTTTCCCGGCGGCGCTGGCATCACGCTGGATGCCCGGTCTGTTTCCGGATCAGCGTGGTTAAGGTAGCGATGCTGTATGCGGGCCAATCGCAAAATGGTCCTTTCGGTCGCTTCGAGACCGTCACGGCATAATTCAGAATTCCAGTTTGCGGTCATCGGCCATGTCCTGCCGCTTGGCATCCCGACAGCCCTCCGACGAGGGCGCGCCTGGATTCGATCTGCATAATTGCGGCATCGCCTATGAAAGCCGTTGAGAGACGCAATGCCCGCGTAATCGTGATCCTCGGCAGCGCGATCGCCGTCGGATTGCTTACGGGATGGATATTGTCCAGACAATGCGGCAGAGCCGCGCATGGCAATTTACCGGAGCCAGTGGTACGACGGTTGACTGCCGCATCAGCACAGCGCGCAGCTATCACACAGTCAGGTAAGCAGAGAACTCCGAAGACGGTATCAACCGGAAATCCGGCTCCTGATTGGGTCAACCCCAGAGTGCAGAACCCGCCGTCCGGACAATATGGCAAAGGCGCGCATTGGAATGATGTTCAAGCACAAGTGATGGAGTTCTTTGGCAACGATCATGGTCGTTATTTGAGTGACAAGTATGTGTACCACTCAGAAGATCCGTCTCTCGTCGATCAATATACTGCCTCGACATATGACCAGTTTGCCACGGAGTATAAAGAGACTGATTTCGCTTATGACAGGCGACTGGCTGATGGGACGCGAATGCTTGTGAAACAGTACGATACGGATTCGATGACGCGGATCTTCCTGTTCTTAAGCGCAGACCAATCAGAGGTGCTTGCCGCCGGGATGACGACGGTTACCGGAACGGGATAGCAGGTTCAACTGTTCGAAAAGCAAGACATGGGATTAACGCCGGAGATCCAGGGGGCATTAAAACAGTACCTCTCTCACTACGAGTCGTTGCCTATTGATTTGCATGTCTTGCGCTGAGGTGTGAACAAACATGCCGGACTGTCCTGTCGGCAGGGTCATCTTGTGCCTGAGGCGGATCTCCGGATGCTTTGGCAATTGCTCGGGAGGCTAAGGCATTCTGGGATCTGGTTAGCGCCGCGCATGCCTCACCGCGGAGAAGGAGGGTGCCGAACGCAGGCGCCAAGCTGGTGCGCAAAAATGGGTCTGCCCGAGGTCGGAGTCGAACCGACACGCTTTTAAGGGCGGCGGATTTTCATCCCGCTTCGACTTTCGTCGCCCCCGTGGCCTTGGGCCGCCGGGGTTCGTGGGCTGGAGCACGCCTTCA
>JAJZGF010000253.1 GCA_021805025.1 Acidobacteriota bacterium | reverse complement strand
GGTCATGATCGCGGGGGACTTCAACGCGGACGCACTCGGGAACGATGCGAGCATTGCCACCTACAATGAAATGCGCAGCTTCGGATTCACCGATGCCTGGGGCGCACGCTTTCCCAACAATCCGGGTCCCACCTGGCCACTCCTTGATTCCAGCCCAGTCGACACTGCGTTTCAGCGCATTGACTATATCTGGACCCTCGGCCACGTGTGCCCTCTGAACCTCAGCCTGGCCGGCGCCGCTCCGCAAGACAAGATCGGCAGCCTCTGGCCCTCCGATCACGCAGGCGTTCGGGCCCACCTGAAGTTCGGCTGCCCGGATCCCCATACCCGATAACAGCAAAAACTCAGGCTTCCCGCAGAGCGCCCCTCAACTGCGAGCAGCCACCCGGTGGCCAAAAGATAGACGACTCAAGTGGGATGCAGCGCCATTGAGGCGCTGCATTCACGCTCTGCCTGAGCGATAACCTTCCAGCGTCAGGGACAGGTGATGCAGGTCGTGCAGTTCGCCAAGGCCACAGCGAAATGCCATGCGGTGCAGCCCCTCATCCCGGAATCCAAGTTTTGCCGCAAGCGCGAGGCTTGCAGGGTTCGAAAGCAAAATCCGAACAAAAAGTCGCCGGAATCCCAGGTCTTCCAGCATTAACTCCACAACGCGCCGGATGCTCTCGCTCGCCAGTCCCTGCCGATGCAACGACCCGTCAATAAAGTACCCAAGCTCTGCCGCAGGAATCTTCCTGTCAATGTTCTTCACCTGAATCTGCCCGATCTGTCTCTTGCTCTGCCTGAGCCAGATTCCATAGCAGAATGCCTTGCCGGCCTCCCACTGCTCCTGCTTCGTTGCGATGAACCGCTGCGCCTCATTCAGGTTCCGCAGGCTCGAATGTTGCTCAAACTCCCGCATCAGCACCATGCGATTCCGCTCCACCCGCGCAAGCATGGCCAGGTATCGAGCGGGTGATAGCGGCGCAGAATCAGCCGCGACGATTCAATCATGTCCGGGAAGGCGTCTCGATTTATCCTGCACTTCTCCATGCACGCTGGACACGCTGGTTGCAAAGATCCACACTTCTTTACTCAGCGCGGGCCCGCCTCCGCGGAATATCTACTCCGCCTCGCACACCCTCACGCGGGCACTGCCCGATTACCGCTTCCCATGTGCAAACAGCGCATCCAGCTTCTTCTCGTAGGCCTCGTAGTTCAGGTAGCGATACAACTCCGCACGCGTCTGCATCAGCGGCAGCACGCTCTTCTGCGTTCCCTCCGTGCGGATTGCCTCATACACCTTCAGCGCAGCTGCATTCATCGCGCGGTACGCGCCGCAGCAATACAAGATCATGTCCACGCCCGCCGCACCCAGCTCCTCGCGCGTCCACAGCGGCGTCTTGCCAAACTCCGTAATGTTGGCCAGCACCGGCACGCCCGCCGCCTTGCGAAACGCCGCGTACTGCCCCAGCTCTGTCACCGCCTCGGCAAAGATCATGTCAGCGCCCGCCTCCACATACGCCTGCGCGCGCTCCACCGCCGACTGCAGGCCCTCGCTCGCCAGCGCATCCGTTCGCGCCATAATCACAAATCGCTCGTCCGTGCGCGCATCCACCGCCGCCTTGATGCGGTCCGCCATCTCTTCCGGCGCCACCAGCTCCTTGCCCGGCCGGTGCCCGCAGCGCTTGGCGCTCACCTGGTCTTCGATATGCACTGCCGCCGCGCCCGCCTTGATCATCGAGCGAATCGTCCGCGCAATGTTGAACGCGCCACCCCAACCCGTGTCAATATCCACCAGCAGCGGCAGCGCAGTTGCATCGGTGATGCGCCGCACATCTGTCAACACATCTTCCATCGTGCTGATGCCCAGGTCCGGCAGCCCCAGCGAATTCGCCGCCACCCCGCCGCCCGAGAGATAGAGCGCGCGAAACCCCGTGGCTTCCGCCATCCGCGCCGTGTAGGCGTTGATGGCGCCCGCGATCTGGAGCGGCTTTTCGTCCCTCACCGCTGCGCGAAATCGCGCCCCCGGCGACCGATGTTTTTCCTGTTCCGTCATCGAGCTTCCTTGCGCCGCATCATAACAGGGTTCGCGCTCCCGCTTTCGCAACCCCGGCGCACGGTGCGACAATCATCGCGTTGCAGCATACTACCCGAAGCATGGGCTCTGCCCTGAGGAGAACCATCATGAAGCGTCTTTTGATCTGTGCGGCCGCTCTGCTCGCCGCCACTGTCAGTTTGTCTGCTCAGCCTAAGCAACCCGCCAGTCCGTCTGAGACCGCATCGGCCACCATCGCCGGCAAAGCCATCTCCATCAAGTATTCCTCGCCCCGCGTCAATGGCCGTGAGGGGCACATCTTCTCCAAAGACGGCCTCATCAGCCACGACGCCCACTACCCCGTGTGGCGCGCCGGAGCCAACGCCGCCACCACCCTCACCACGGAGGCTGAACTCAAGATCGGCGACCTGACGGTGCCTGCGGGAACCTATACACTCTTCGTCGACATCGCCAACCCCGACCAGTGGGAGCTGATCGTCAACAAGAAAACCGGCGAGTGGGGCCTCGGCTACGACAGCTCGCAGGACCTGGGCCGCGTCAAGATGAAGATGACCAGGCCCATGGCTATGGTCGAGAACCTGAAGTACACCATCTCCGACCTCGGCGGCACCACCGGCAAGATCACACTGGAATGGGAGAACCACGCTGCGGCCGTGCTTTTCGCCGTCCACTAAATCTTTGGCTTCTAAAGAATGGATGAATGCCGGGTGCCCCAGGTCTCGATTTTGAGACCTGGGAAACCACAATCCCTGTCCCGCCACCATCAATCAGGTGCCCCCGGTCCCTCGCCTTTGCGGACCGGGGATCGGAGCACCGTCAACCGGCTTCCTTCCGCCTTGAGATCAGGGTCACCACGACATGGCTTTTACAGCACCCGTTGCAGCACCTGACAGAGCAGATAGTAGGCCGCGTCACAGAGAAGCAGCGCATAGTTGACCGTCTCGCTGTTCTGAGTGAGGCTTACCCGTTTGGTGAAGTCCACCGGATGCTTCTTGTCTGCCGCAGCCGAGCGAAGGTCCGCACCATGAGCGAGCTTGTTCCTGAGCACAAATAATGGAATGGCAAGCTCTTCGACTGTGTAGGGCGGCGCGTCAGGCTTTGAATGCCAATTGGGAAACACGGGAGCCTGAGGGCCGAGGCAATCGCACAGCTTTCTTTGGAATGCTTCTTTGCCGCCGCTGTCGAAGATGGCCTCTAGACCGGTAACCCATAGCAGCCCAGCGATGTACGGGTGGAAGTGCTCAAGGCCGAGTTGCAGCAGGGTCAACGCGTTCTTTTGCTCCACGCACCTGCCGTCCATCACCGACTGAATTCGATCGATCATAGTGGGTACTTGTGCAAGCATCGCGTCGTCGAACTTGTTCATCATCGCCCATTGGCCCGGCTGCATGGCCGGGCGCCGCTCGATCTCTTGGCGTCTGTAGATGAAGCCCAGCGTTTGTATAGGCTTGACGATCTGAATCGCCATCAGCCCGGCATAGAAGCGATCAGTGCCCTGCTGCCGGGCAATCTCCTCACCTTTGCCGGGTAGCCACTGGGGATACTCGCACCGAAGATAACGTGTGGCCTTGGCCTCTTCTTCTATCTCCCCCTTACCCTGTACCCAATCCCAGCGATGAGCGAGCAGTTGATCGTTAGGTCGCACCAGTGAAAGACCGTCCCTCAACGGGATGGAATCATCGCCGCCGTTTGCGATGCCCAACAGCGCGGTATGAATGGTGTCAGTACTCACGGATGCCTCTCGCAACAAGTATCGCAAGGGCGGGTGGCCACGGTCTCGACGGCTTGTTCCAACCCAGATGGGGGTGCCACCGGTCCCTCGCGGTTGGGGACCGGTGATGACAGTGTGACGATGGAAATGTGGCGATGACGGCTGGCGCAGGTCTGTGCCCGCCCCACCCCAAACCCGCGCCTCCGCTACAATACAGACAAGCACCATCCCCTCTCCGGAGGCATCACAAACCTTGCCTTTATACGAGTACCGCTGCACCCAGTGCGGCCACCAGTTTGAAAAGATACAGAGTTTCAGCTCCACGCCTGAGGCCGTCTGCCCCTTGTGCAAAGGCGCATTGGAGCGCCCGCTCACCGCG
>JAJZGF010000252.1 GCA_021805025.1 Acidobacteriota bacterium | reverse complement strand
GACTGCCCTGAGCGGCCATCACGGCCGGTGAGGTGTAGTTCTCGCTTGCGATCAGCTCAATGTGCTGCTCTTGGCGCTGGTGCTCCTGCTGGATGATCGTCCACAGATCGGGATCGACGGTCTTGAGGTTCTGCATGTTGTAGCTGAACATGATGTGCTTCTGGTGGGGATCGGAGAATTCGCTGTGAAGTGAATCTTCGTCGCCACCGGCTGCAACAGCAATGTCAATTGCGTCAAGTGATATGCAAAATACGACATCCTTCTATGTTGACGTATCGGATCTGGTGTTGCCCATCGGGCCCGCGCCATGGTTTGCGTCGTTGATGCTCATCACCTCATCGGTGACGCGGCTGATGAGATCCGGAGAAACGTCCACCTAGTAGATCTCGGCGAGGCAACGCTGGATCTCGCGCAGCGTCATATCGCGCGCATACATGGCCACGATCTTGTCGTTAAAGCCAGTGAAGCGACGCTCGTGCTTGCCGAAGAGTTGTGGCACGAATCTGCCTTTGCGGTCACGGCGATCGTCGATGCGCATGGCGCCGACGTCAGTCAACACCGACTTGGCGCGCTTGCCGTTGCGGTGATTGGCCGGCCTTCCTTCAGGCTTGGCCTCTCGCCGAGCGCATAGCCCAGATGGTGGCTCATCTCGAGCCCCCAGGCTCGCTCCAGCACCGCCTTCTTGAACTGCTGGAAGGTGCCCTCAAGTTCGGTCGACGTCACCGGCCCAGGAATCAATTGCTCGAGCGCTGCGAACGAGAATTGCGGCTGCGCCGCCTTGTCCGCTGCAGCGGTTGTCTTCGCTTTGCGTGGCAGTCATGCTCCTCGTCGACATGCTATGCCTCACACACAAAATTTCTGACAGGCTCAGGTACTGCGCCCTTCGTTGCGACTTACTTGATCGCCGTGACTGGCAACAGGCTAGCCCCGGCCATCTACATCACCATCATCGCATTCGTGGCGCTTGTGGCCGCACTTCTCATGCCTGAAACCGCTGGCTCCGCTCTTGATGGAGAGATCGGTTGGAGTTGCGCGCCTTATCTGAGGACTGAACTGAGCCGGGTCGCGAAGTCGCAGCGCGGTTACCAGGAAACTGATCGCGACGAAGGACGAGACGCAAGCACAAATCCGGCGCGAGAGCCATCAACGTTGCTAGCTGTGGCTTTGCTCGCGCAATGGGCCCTTGGCGGTCTTCCCTGCGGCGCGTACATGGCTTGGCGTCGTTCCAAGCAATCGTCTGACAACGCGCGCGAAGTGCGTGTTGTCATGAAACCCACACTCGAATGCAACCTCCGTAACCTCCAAGTCCGTATTTTGCAAAAGCCAGCGCGCGCGCTCCATGCGGAGCCGCTGCCGGTAGCCGGCTGGGCTGAGACCCACGTCGCGCCGGAACCGACGCTCGAGTTGGCGCCGACCAATGCCAAGGGGCTCGCACAGCTGCTCGATCGGCTGTGATGAGTGCAACTGCTGCTCCAAGAGAAGCATGGCCTTTCGAACCACGGTGTCGGTGGAACGTTCCGACAGAACCTCCTCTGGCTGCAAGGTTCTAGAAGGGAGTGGCTGCTCTTCAATCATGATGCGAAGGGCTTTGACGGCGCTGGCACGCCCTATTGCCTTCTCAATGAGGTATGCAGCCAAGTGGACCACGCTGGTTCCACCGGCGCATGTCAGTCGATCACGATCCACCACGAACATCTGGTTCGATACGATACGCAGGTGCCCGAACTCTGCGGCGAAAGCTTCGCGATGGAACCAACTCACGCACGTCAGGTACCCTTCAAGTAAACCAGCCCGAGCCAGTACAAAGGAGCCTGTGCATAGCCCCACAAGGGGCACCCGTTTTGCCGCTGCCTCTCGGAGGAATGCATACATTGAGTCGGGTATCTGTTGACCGCCGTGTAGCAGACCTCCCACGATAACGAGGTAGTCGTATGACTCTGGGGTTTCCATGAGCGCTGTAGGCGCCACACTCGCGCCGCAACTGGATACAAACGGCCCTCCTGTGTCAAGAATATCCCAACGGCAAAGTCGGGGCCGGCTGCGGTCCCCGTCGTCGGCAGCTAGGCGGAGTGCGTCGACAAACCCGGCAAATGCAGTTAGCGTAAAGCGCGGCGCAAGTAAAAACCCCACACGCAGCGGCGGCGCCATCTGCGCATCCGCAGACATTGCGATGATTGGTAAGCGTGATTTAGGTGCAGTGAGTTGCTTGCTCATTGTCGCAGGGTCAGAACCGCTCCGAGTGTGAACTGACCCCCAGAAGTTGGACAGTTGCGATCCCGCTGATCATGCGGTATTTCTCAGCCGATACCCCACCGGGCTGAGCCCTTGCAGCCCGAGCTTGACGCGCTCGTGGTTGTAATAGCGAATGTAATCGTGTATGCCAGCTTCGAGTTGCGCCGACCGATGAAAGCAATGGCCACTGTGGGCTTGCTCAGGCGAATTCCATTCGAGGCCCGATAAAGAAGCACAGACATGCAGGCCCCGGGAAACCACCAATTCCGCGGCGTTGTGTCTTGGCCAGAGTGCGCCTATATTCCTTCAAACGGAACGATACGTCTCATTTAATTTGATGGATGCGTCATCACTGCACAGCCATCCGTTCCAGGATATGCGCAGCCGCAAGTTCGCACATCCAGTCGAGAAATTACAGTCAAGGAGACAACATGAAAACATCGCAACCACAGACGGACTCGGCACTGAACATTAGCACATCCCGTTCCGATTCGTCCCCGCAGGTGAGTAAGGCGCTGATCGTGTTCGCTAGCACCCTGGGGACGACCATCGAGTGGTACGACTTCTTTCTCTACGGAGTGCTGACCCCCCTGGTGCTGAACCGATTATTCTTTCCGGAACTGTCACCCGCACTGGGCACGATTGCAGCCTATACGACCTTTGCGGTGGGGTTTCTGTCCCGGCCCATCGGCGGCATCATCTTCGGACATTTCGGTGACCGCATAGGTCGCAAAACCATCTTAGTGTTGACTATGCTGATCATGGGTGGTGCAACTTTCCTGATTGGCGCGCTTCCGACTGCCAACGTCATTGGCGTAGCGGCCCCCTTGCTGCTGCTGCTGCTGCGCATCTTGCAGGGAATTGGTATCGGCGGCGAATGGGGTGGGGCAGTGCTAATGACTATCGAGCATGCCGCACCGGGTAAGCGCAGCTTGTACGGTAGTTGGCCGCAATTGGGCGTTCCATTAGGCCTAATGAGCAGCGCAGGCGTGGTTGCAGTACTGAACTTTTTACCCGACTCAGCGTTCGTAAGTTGGGGTTGGCGCGTCGCGTTTTTCCTTAGTGGACTTCTGGTTGCCATCGGCCTTTACGTGCGGCTGAAGATTCTCGAGACGCCTGACTTCGAGAAGGCACGCAGCGATAAGCGCATTGTCGCGGTGCCACTAAAGGAGTTGTTCCGCAACTACAAACGCGAAGTGCTGTTGACACTTGGTGCTCGGTACGTTGAGGGAGCCTGCTTCAATACTTTCGGCGTGTTCATCATCTACTACATCACGCATTCACTAGGACTGGGGCGCGGCTTGGCGCTGAATACGGTGATCTTGGCTTCGGTGCTCATGCTGCCCTTTATTGTGATCTCTGGGATGTTGGCAGACCGCTTCGGGCTCAAGCGCATCTTTGCCATCGGCACGGTGTTCATCGCTGTAGCCAGCGTTGGCGCGTTCTGGGTCATGAGTCACTACGGTGCCCACGACCCCATCGTAGTCATGCTATCGGTTATCGTTCCGTTTTCCTTCGCCTATCCGATGGTGTACGGACCAGAATCATCACTGTTCGCCAGCCAATTTGACGCCAATGTGCGCTATACCGGGGTGTCATTTGCCTATCAGTTCTCCGGCATCTTCGCCAGCGGACTCACGCCGCTGATCGCCACCGCTCTAATCGATGCCGGGCATGGCGATCCATCGTTGGTGGCGGCATATATGGTGGTCGTGGCTCTAATCAGTTTGGTATCCGTGCTGCTAATGGAGGGAATTTCGCGGGGCGATGGCGCCTGATACCACGTCGCGTTCAATAAATTAGATATGATGTCGTTCCACGGACTTCAAGGAGTCGTGGATGAAGAGTCTGATCGTGGGCGACAAGCCGACCGTGCAGCGGTTGGCCGAGAGGCTCAAGC
>JAJZGF010000251.1 GCA_021805025.1 Acidobacteriota bacterium | reverse complement strand
GCCACAAGCTATTCGACTACCGGCTACGGCGACATTGTGCTGCCCCGTGCATGGCGTTTGATAGGGGTAATGGAATCGATCACCGGGGTACTGCTGCTGGGATGGTCCGCGGCTTTCTTCTTCACCGTCGTGCACCGCTTTTTTGAGATTCGTATTCGCCGCTGGCAGCGCGAGAGAGACGGAGAATGAGTCAATCGCGCAGAGTGGGGAACGCGAGACGCTTCTGTGCCGGACCGATTGGTCCCGAACAATGCTTGGCATCTCAAACAAACAGGGAGTAGAGAATGGAGAGTCTTCATGCCGAAAGATTTGAGTCAAAGTCAATGGCATGGTATTCCCCGCAAGGAAATTCCGTAGTTTCCAACCGTCGATGCTGGCAAGGGCATTGGCTGCGAGTTGTGCTACGTCACCTGTGGACGTGAGGTGTACGAGATCATGTCCGACAAATTTCACAAAGCCCAGGTTGAGAGGCCGTACAACTGCATGGTGGGATGCTCCACGTGCTCGGTGGTCTGTCCGACGCAGGCGATCTCATTTCCATCCCGCGATCTGGTGTGGAAGTCGGAACGGGAGCACAAGATCTTAAGCGCGGTCCACAAGGAAGCTGCGGAAAAGCGCAGCAAACTGCAGATTGCGCAAGCCCGCGAACGCGCCGAGGCGGATCTCCGCCAGGTGCAGACACGGGCGCGGATTGAAATCGCTGGTGAATTCGGGGACAAGGCGTTCCTGAGCAAGCTGGAAGACAAGGTCAAGGGCCGGGCCTTTGACATCGTCAATCTCCGTCTGGAGGTGCCGACCTTGAAAGGCCTGCTGGAACGGACGCCGGCCTATATGACCCTCGAAATCACTTCGACCGATCAGGGTGACGTTGGCGAATTCGTGAACGACATCCGTGATTTAGTGCGCCAGAACGCTCTGATTTGGGTGCGGGAGACGTTTGTGTAGTCCCTTTGCGCCGCAAGCCGTTCTATGCCTGCGCGGCCTTTCGCGCAGTTGATCGCCCGAATCCCGTGAAACCCTCATCGCTGCTGTGACAGCAATCACGGCGAACAACATGGCTATATGGCAACATGGCCAATATAGCAGGAGTGGTTTGCTTTATGGACAAGCGCAATCCTTTCTCGAATCAGGCAAAGATGCTCAAGGCTCTGGCCCATGAATCCCGCCTGATGATTGTGGACCGACTGAGCCGCGGCGAATGCTCGGTGGGCGATCTCCATGAACTGGTGGGCGGCGATCTTTCGACCGTGTCGAAGCATCTGGCGCTGTTGCGCGCGCACGGCGTCGTCGAGGACAGGCGCGAGGGAACCACGGTTTATTACCGCCTGCTGACGCCTTGCGTCTGCAACCTGTTCACCTGTGCGACTCAGGTGCTCAAAGAAAGATCGAGGTGAGGAATGAAAGTGCAAATCCTGGGTACGGGCTGCGCGCGCTGCAAGCTGTTGACCGCCAACGCCGAGAAGGCCGTTCAGAACCTTGGCCTTCAGGCCGAGATTGAAAAGGTAATGGAGATCAGCGAGATTCTCAAGTTTCAAATCCTGATGACTCCGGGCCTTGCGATCAACGGAAAAGTGAAGTCCGCTGGGCGCGTACCGACTCCAGAAGAAATCCGGCAAATGCTCATCGAGGAAGGAGGCAACTAAATGGCAGAGCAACTTCCCGGTCTTTTGATGTGTGTGTGCACGGGTAAGTGTCCCGGATTCGAAAAGATGGACATCTGGGATTTCATCAACCGTGCCCGTGTGGAACTCCCTGTGGAGTACGGCGCGATCCATCCCCAGTTGTGCGAAGTCGATGGGGACCGCTTCCTTGGCGATTTTCTAGAAGCCAAGCGCCCACTTGTGATCGCCGCCTGCGCTCCCAATATGCAATACAAGATGTTTCGCGATGCCTTCGCTGCAAAGGGAATGGACGTGAAACGGGACATGGTTCCGCTCGACATCCGCGATCTGACCACCGACGAGGCAATCGATAAGGTCTCGGCGAAGCTGCACGAGATGGGGGTGAAACGCGATGTCTGAAGCAACATTCATGGGTGTGCCAAGGGATAAGATTTCATGGCACCCGACGATCGACTACGAGAAGTGCAACTTCTGCATGGAGTGCGCCACCTTCTGCCCGCACCGGGTCTTCGAGCAGCGCGAGGGCGACCGCAGACTAGTGGTCGCTAACCCAAACAACTGCGTGGTCCTTTGCCGCGCCTGCTCCAAGACCTGCGGCCCTGATGCCCTCACGTTTCCTGACAAGCAGTCGACCATCGCCGAGATCAAGCAGATCCGCGAACAGGAGAGCGTTCAATGAACAGCGCGATTCTATCTTGCACGGGACTTGATAAACCCGAGGGGTCTGTAGCGCGCGAGGTTGCGATCCGCATGGCCTCTTCCGCGGACAGCGAGATCATTTGCCCGGTGCTATTGAATCGCTCCCTGGCACGTTACAAGAAATCGCTCGCTGAGAACACGCTAATTGCTGTCGATGGCTGCTCGACACGCTGCGCCAGCAAACTAGCCGAAGGCCTTGGAATCAAGATTGATCGCAAAGTTCTTATTTCAGATGTTCTGAAATCTTCCGCGGTGACTCTGGAGCCCTCCCTCAATCTGGGACCAAATGGGCTGGGGCTGGCGCAAGCGGTCGTAGATGATTTGGTGCAGAGTTTGAATGCTCCCAGTGAGCCGATTCCGTCTGCGGCTCCATCTGGCGCGTTCCCGCCTCCGACGGAACATCTGATGGTAACCCACGACAAGTTTGAATTCCGTATTCCGGCCACAGACTACATGTTCAACGAAAACGACGTCTGGGTGCGCGTCGTAGACGGCGTGGCACACGTCGGCATTTCCGACTACATGCAGCAAAGTCTGACCGACATCAACTACTTCGACGCCACAAAAACAGACACGGACGTAGACCAGTTCGGCGAGTTGGGAAGTCTTGAATCTGCCAAAGCCGTCTTTGAAATTATCGCGCCAGCCAGCGGCACCGTCGTCGCGGTGAATGCCGAAACAGTTGCGAATCCCGGTCTCATAAACGAAGACCCATATGGCAGGGGATGGCTGGTGGAGATGAAGTTAAGCAACTGGCCCGAAGATCGGGCATTGCTCCTGAAACCGGAAGCATATGCAAAGACGGTAAAGCACAAAGCGGAAGAAGCCTGAGAGGTAGATAGAAATGGGAAACGGACCTGGCAACCAAACCACGCTCATCATTCCATGCAGCGGAATCGGCAAGGTGCATGGCCTGATCGGGCGGGAAGCCACGTACCTGGTGACGGAGGATCTGGCCCCCGATGAGACGGCCACGCTTTGCCTGGCGCTTCTGGTCAAGGGCGATCCGGACGCAGTCGCTTCGGTACAGAGTCACACCTGCATCACCATTGACGGCTGCGCTAAAGCCTGCGCGCAAAAGAACGTTGAACTGGCGGGAGGACGCGTAGGGAAAGCGATTCAGGTGGCTGAGGCTCTCCGGAATTTCCGTGGCGCCAAGCCGGGTACGGCGACGGCTTTAACGGACGATGGTTGGAATATCGCGCGGGAAATTGCCAAAAGCGTAACCTGCGAAGCCGCAATTCTGCATGACCAAGAGGGAGTAGTCCAATGAGCGCAGAGGTTGCGAAGGTAGGCATCATCTCGTGCAGCGGCGAGGCACTTCCCGGAGGAACCATTTCGCGGGTGGCGGCGCGCCGCGTCCTCGAGTTGCTGCGTCCGGATCGGACCGTAACGCTTTGCCTGCCGTTGTTTCTGGCCGGTAACGAGGGCGAGCGGAACTTCGCCCGGACCCATCCGACGATCACCATCGACGGCTGCGAAAAGCAGTGTGCGAAGTGGGGCACGGAGAAACACAGCGGCCCGGTGAGCGCGTCGCTCGTGGTGCCCGACATCCTGCAAGGTGGAATCGACGCCTGCCACTGCTCATCTCTTGCGCTGACACAGGAAGATACAGAGGCGGTGTGGGCAGTTGCCGAGCGGATCGCGATCGAGGTGGATTCCGTGCTAGCGGTCGCCGATTCCGGCGGCGCCGAAAGCAGGGAGTCCGGCGCAGGGCAAGCGCAATGCGCGTGTTCGAGTCCGCTGCTAGGCGGGAAGATCACCGTCGGGGATAAGCTGATCACCATCGCCGGTCTGCCGCTGATCTTTGCGCAGTGCGTCGAGCA
>JAJZGF010000250.1 GCA_021805025.1 Acidobacteriota bacterium | reverse complement strand
TTAACGGGCTGCTCGCACAATATGCATCTTGCTTTTTCCGTGTGCATGGCTGCATGTACTGCACTTGTTGCGTTTATTTCATTCGTATGGCATACTCAATTTAGGAGGAAAACCCCATGGTTGCCGCCCTTACTACTCCCCATCGTCAATTTGCCCCCTCGGCACTTGAGGCATCACTGGCTCGCGATTCAGGCCGCCGCTTGTCGCCCTATGCGCGGAGGGGCAGGTCTTTATCCGTGCGCGTCCTCGATGCGGAACTAGAGCAGCCGCTTGAACTGCCAGCCGGCGCAGTTTCCCTTTTGATGAACATTCTCGAAACGATGGCTGCAGGGCCGGGCGTCGTCCTGATTCCTGAACTCTCCGAGCTGACTACCGTGCAGGCGGCCAGCGTGCTTAACGTCTCCCGCCCCTACCTCATCAAACTGCTGGAAGATAACGCCATTCCGTATCGCAAGGTTGGCAAGCATCGCCGTATCCGCATGGAAGACGTGATGGCGTACAAGACGCGCATTGATCGTGAGCGCGAGGCTGTTCTCGATCAGCTCACCTTAGAGGCGCAACAAAACGATATGGGATATTCGCGTGTTCCAGTGATGTGGGCCAGTGATTCCGTTCGATGTGGGCCGGAGTCGGAGCGAAGCGACGCTGGTTGGTTTCTACCCTATCCAGGTGGCCCACATGAGTCAAGAAAAGGGTAAATAAATATCAGGTAGCGTCATTTCGTTTCTTGCCCTTCTGAGCGGCACGATTGTGGATTCCGTTTCATGTGGGCCGGCATTCCGTTGGATGTGGACCGGTGTTGCTCTGATGCGGGGCAGTCTCCGACTGCCCCACGGGTTTCGGCGTCAGGGCCTCGCTGGATTCGCCTTCTGCCATTGTTGTTCCATCCGCGTCACCTTCGTGCGAAGCGGTTCCCAGTAGCTTTCCGGTATCGCTGACTCGCGCACTTCCTCGACGATGTCGGAGAAGTATTGCAGGCTGGTGATCGGAGTTCGGACCTTGGCGTTGAGCATGGATACATATTTGCGCGCGCATCCCAGCACGATGGCCCGCGTGATCTGTTCCATGGATACGCCTCGTCGGTACAGATCGAGCGCCCGCTTTTCATCGGCAGCCGAGAAGCTGGCCTGGACACAGGCCGGGGCCAGGAAGAGGCTGCGCACTTTCTGAACGAACTCCGCCTCCGGCCCAGAGCGGCCAGGTGGTTGCTGTCGTTGATACGGCCAGAAGCGGTCGCAGATTTCCAGCATGAAGATGGAGCCTTCGTCCCTGGCCACGCAACAGACGGCATGTGCCTCCAGTTCATCCAGGTTCATGGCGACCGTTGATGGCGCTCTTGTCATCGCCCGCGCCAACTCATCAACCGTTGCATTGAGGCGTCCGGTATGGCGATTGGCCATCAAGCTGGCATAGACGTAGAGCTTGAAGGCGCCGTCGGAGAGGATCGTGATTGCCTGCGCAAATTCTTGGCCCGCGGCGAACCATCCGGTGGGCTGTTTGAGGATCAACCGGGGGGCGCTCATGAGCGGCCTCCGATCGACTCCGTCGCTGCTTCCTTCTTCTTCTTGCGTATCGACTCGCCGTCCATCTCGATGCGATAAGCATTGTGGACCAACCGATCGAGGATGCTGTCGGCGATGGTTGGATCGCCGATCTGCGCATGCCAACTCTCGACAGGCAGCTGACTGGTGAGCACAGTCGAACGCCGGCCATAGCGGTCATCGCAGACCTCCAGGAAGCTGCGCCGCTCGCCGTCGTTCAGCGGCGCCATGGCGAAGTCATCCACCAACAGCACATCGGTGCGAGCGATGCTCTCCAGCAACCGGCCCAGACTGCCGTCGGCCCGCGCCTCGGCCAGATCGCGGAAGAGCTTGGCCGCGGACCGGTATAGCACGCTGGAGCCGTCGCGGCAAGCCTTCTGTGCCAACGCCTGCGCCAGCCACGTCTTGCCGATTCCGGTTGGTCCAGTAAACAGGACATTGAGGTGTTGGGTCACCCATTGCGAGTTGGTCAGACCGCGCACGGTTGCCGCATCCATCTGCCGCGGATAGCGGTAGTTGATGTCTTCCACACAGGGTTCGGAGGAGAGCTTCGACTTCTTCAAGCGCCGCGTGAGTGCCTGGTTCTCACGCCACGTCCAGTGGTTGTCGACCAGCATCCCGAAGCGCTCTTCGAAGTTGAGGCCGCGAGCCTCCGGCTCCTCCAGTTGTTTTTGATACGCCTCCGCCATGCCCGTCAGGCGCAGCGCGTGGAGCTTGTCCAGAGTGGCTTGGTTTAGCATTGGCCAACCTCCCGGCGAGTCTGCTGGCCACCGTAATATCCAGGGCCGCGCAGGTTCTCATGCGTTACCGGAGAAGGCATTAACAACAGCTCCGGCAAGGGCTGACGGTCCAGACCGCTTTGCAACATCGACTTCACGCTCTGAAAGCGGTACAGCTTCAGACGCACAGCCCGCGTACAGGCGGCTTCCAACCGCTCAGCGCCATACTTGCGCTCCAGGCGAATCACCCCCAGCGCAGAACGATACCCCATCTCCGGGTGCGGCTTGCTGGTCATGATGCTCTCCACCAGCCGCGCCGTGAAGGGACCCACCTTGGCTGCCCATTCGATGATGCGCGTCGGCGTCCACTCCAGATATTGCTGGTGCGATTTCGGCCGATGCGCCGCATTCGTGCTGGCCACATACGCCTTGCTGCTGCGCATATGACTGGCCACGCGATTGCCTTGATGGAAGATCTCCACCGTCCCGCTCGTGCTGCGGACATCAACCTCCTTGCCGACAAGTTGATACGGCGTGCTGTAGTAATGCCCGCCCAACTCGATGTGATAATCCAGATTTACACGCGCCTTTTTCCACTCCGCATACACGAACGATTGCAGCGGCAACGGCTGCAACGCCGGGCGATCGATCACCTGATACAACTCGGCGCGCGAGCCGGCAAGCTTGCGAAAGGGCCGCTGATTCAGCTTCTGTACCAGTTCCAGGATGGCCTCGTTCAAGTCCGCCAGACTGAAGAACTGACGCTTGCGCAACGCCGCCAGCACCCAGCGCTGAACGATCTGAACCCCGACCTCCGCCTTGGCTTTATCGCGTGGACGATACGGCCGCGCAGGCAGGATGCCCACGCCATAATGGATCGCCAGATCGCCATACGTGCGATTCAGTTCAGGCTCGTAGTAACAGGGCTTCTTCACGCCCGACTTCAAGTTATCGGGGATGACAAGCTGGCTCGTCCCATCGAAGAATTCGAAGGCACGCACATGCGAGTGAGTCCAGTCCCACAGATTCTGCGTCCAGGTGGCCTCAGCATAGGTGTAGTTGCTGGCCCCCAGAACCGCGACGAACACCTGCGCCTGCCGAACCTCGCCAGTCTTGGGATCCGTCACCGGAACCGTCTGACCGGCATAATCCACGAACGTCTTTTCTCCGGCGCGGTGTTCGTGCCGCAGAACCACGTCCAGACGACGCTGCCATGCCCGGTAAAGCTCGCAGTACCAGCTATAGGCGTAGCCCAGCGGATTCGCCTGCTTGTACTCTTCCCACAAAAGCTGAAGGGTTACGTTCTTGCGGCTCTTCAGTTCCCTGTGAATCGCCGCGCAGTCCGGCAGGCAACGTTCTTCCGGCAACGCGACCGGCGGCGGAAATAAGCGCCGCTCCAGCGCCACGTCATCCAGGTCGGCCGGTAGAGGCCAACTCAGATCCGCTGTTTTCAGCCGCTCAAGATAACGCTGGACAGTGCTTTTGCTTACCTTGCAGATCGGGCCGATCTGCCGCGGGGCAAGGTGTGACTCGAAGTAGAGACGCAGGACTTCACGCAACTGACGCATGGGTAATCTCTTTTCTGGCAACATGTTCTCCTTTGATTTCAGGAAAACACCCGCCTCGGATTACCAACGACGCCTGCTCGACCCTGGCCCACTTCACCGTTACGTTCCATGTGGGCCGCGATTACGGTGCTTCTGGGCCGTCGTTCCATTCGATGTGGGCCAAGATTACGCCACGTGGGCCACGATTACGGTGAAACAAAAAATGCGGCCCACATCGCAACGGAATCCCGGCCCACATCACACCGGAATCAGTGGCCCACTTCGAATGGAATCACCGGCCCACATCGACCGGAATACGCAGGTTGACGTCAGAATTCAACT
>JAJZGF010000249.1 GCA_021805025.1 Acidobacteriota bacterium | reverse complement strand
GTAAAGATGCCCTCGTACAGTGTCGCCGCGAGCTCCGTTGCAATCGCATCATGGCCGCCGACGACCTTCGGAATATCATGCCGCGCCACCGTCGTGTTACCCGGGTCCTCACGCTCAGGAGAGAACGCCACGTAAAACACTCCCTGATCGAAGGCCGGGCCCTTACCCTGAGCCGCCAGTCCGCGCTGATTCTCCGCCTCCAGAATAGGGATCAGCAGATCTTCCGTCGTTCCGGGATACGTACTACTTTCCAGCACGATCAATTGGCCTTCGCGAATCCAGGGCGCAGTGGATTTCGCAGTCTTCTCGATGAAGCTAAGATCCGGTTCACGATGCTCTGTCAACGGCGTAGGAACGCACATGATCACGACGTCCATATCCGAAATATTAGAAAAATCGGTAGTTGCCTTTAGCCCTTGGCTACGCGCAGTCTGAATCTCTGCTTGCGGGATTTTGAAGATGTACGACCGGCCAGCTTCGAGATCAGCCACCTTCTTCTCATCGATATCAAAGCCCGTCACCTTGAAGCCCGCACCGCAGAGCAGAAGCGAAAGTGGCAATCCTACATATCCAAGACCGATCACGCCAATGCGGGCATTGCGAGCTTGCAGGCGCTGTAGGCGTTCTCGTGCGATATCGGGTATGGAGAGGTTTTCGTTAGTCGTCATATTCAAGAATTATTGCATCTCGCCGGTGGACATCCTGTTCGTATTCGGCGCGAGTGCCATTACTAAATGTGAACATGCCCCACGAACCAGTCTTTATTCCTGCAAGCGCTGAGTGCCATAAGTGCAGACCCGGTTCCACCGCATCATGCCTGCCCGCCAAAGTGGTAGGGAAAAGCTCCAACAGTGTGCAAAGTTCTGCATAGCGACCCCCTCCACAAGCTATAAATAGCTGATTACAAACAATATGCGGTTGGCAATGAAGTTGCATTCTCTTGCGTATAGCCGAGATTTGGTAGCTAGTGCATTCATCCGCTTTTGGGACGAGACACGGTAGCACCTCGGCGAGGGCAATATGGCATTCGAGACTGCGCGGATCAACAACACGACGATGAGGAGAGTGCATAAGACTCCGTATGTCAGCGCACGTGGCTGGCATCAATGGACTCAGTTTCCTCTCCACGTTCCTGCCTGCTGCCACAGGCGTGTAAGTAGTCCTGCCTTGTCTCACCTGTCTTTGCAAGGCATGGGTGTTCGTCGCGTGCAGTCCGATGGTGCGAGCGCACTCACCTTAAATGATCTCTGTCGCCAAAGCTGGAGCCGGCGATCCAATCTCAACCACTCACTTACTAAGAAAGGTACTTTATGAAGCCCCTATATAACTTCGTCTCCGATAATGGCCCGTTCCTTTTCATCTGTGGCCTCGTTCTCAGCATCGCCGCCAGCCTTTTGACCTCGACGGCCGCTTACCTTCATGTCTAAGGCCAGTAACTCTGCGCGTGGTTAAGATAACTGGGCATCTAGTTCAAGTAACTGCGTGTAGTCCATTGTGAGCAACTTTGGAAATCTCTGTATTAGCGCCACGGCAGGGGCGGGACGTTGGCTCCCGCCGCATGCTCTCCCTTATCGATACGGCGTAATAGGCTCGAGGTATGCTCCTAAGGCTGCGCGCAGATCTCTGGGATCTTGGCTTATACCCGTGCGGCCGCGCTGAAGTCATCGCGGCTCACAAAAAGCTCCCGCGCATCGCCCAGTCAAAGGCTGAGGCGTGCAGTCCGCCAGTATCATAAAAATAAGTTGTTCTAGACGCTAAGTGACCGGCTGTGCCGCGCAATCCCCGAGTGCCGAATCGTGGGAGGAGTAATTCGTTGCGTCGTTTCCGTGCCTTTGTGGGCTGCTCCCACAAGCTTTGCGATCTCTTCCGGAGATACAGGCCTTGCCAACAAATAGCCTTGCATGCCATCGCATCCTAACCGGTCAAGAATAACTCTCTGTTCTTCCTGCTCCACGCCTTCTGCAATCACTTCCATCTTCATGCTATGTCCCACGGCAATAATTGCCTTGACGATGGGATAACTGCTCGAAGAGTCACATAGACGCTGAACAAAAGAGCGGTCGATCTTCACCGTGGAAATCGGTAGGCGATGCAGATGCTGCAGGGACGAGTAGCCCGTTCCGAAGTCATCCACCGCAAAGCGAACGCCCATGGCAGAGAGTTCTTGCATCTCCGTACTGATCTCATCAAAATTCAAAATCGCTCTCTCTGTAATTTCCATCTCCAGAGAGGCTGGATCGATATTCCATTTAGTAAGAGAGTCGCCTACCTCAGACGCAAACTCCTTGCGCATTAATTGCGATGGAGAAACATTTACCGCCATGCGCAGCGGCAAAGGAGTTACTTTTCTCCATTGATCCAGTTGCCAGCACACCTCTTCCACCACACATCGCCCAACTGGATAGATCATCCCGTTGTCTTCCGCACGCGCAATCATTCGATCCGGGCTGACATAGCCCTGGCCCGTGTCCGGTAGCCGAAGGAAGGCCTCCATCCCGCGGAGTTTGTCCGTCGGGGTGTACTGCAACTGATAATGCAGCAGCAGTCTCTCCTGCTCCAGGATGTCCCGCAGATACCGGTCCAGTGCAGCGTTATCGTCTGCAGCACTCGAAGAATCAGGGCCGGCGACGATGTAGCGATTCCCCCCCGCCCGCTTCGCGCGGTACATCGCAGCGTCTGCGCAGCGCCAAACCTCGTCCATATCTGCACCGTGATCAGGGAAGATGGCGATGCCAAGGCTGCCGCGCGGCTGAATCGTATATCCGCCGATCACGGCGGGCTTGTTCAGTGCCTGCAGCAGCATCTTTCCAACCAGGCCTGCCGATTCCACGGTGCTGATCTCCCCCAGGACAATCGCAAACTCATCTCCACCCATGCGCGCCACGGTATCCATGCCCCGCAGACGACTGGTCAGCAATCCCGCAACGTGTTTTAGATAGGCGTCCCCGACCGCATGCCCATACCAGTCGTTCACCTTCTTGAAGTGGTCCAGATCAATGGAGATGACCGCCGTCTTGTGCTTCAGCCTCTGGGCGGTGGTTAGAGCCTGGGCCATGCGGTCGCTCAGCAGGGTCCGATTGGGCAAGCCCGTCAGTGCGTCATGGTGGGCCATCTGCAGCAACTCTGCATCGACATGACGACGCTCGGTGACGTCTTCTGCGATCACCAGCTTGCACGGCCTGCCACGGTACGAGACTTCGTTGGATCGCACCGCAACTTCTATTTGCGTCCCATCTCTCCTCAAATGCCGATGAATCACATTCGTGCGCCGGGCCGCACCTTGAGATTTCTCGCTCTCCGCGGGCTGCTGCCCCGGTAGAACAATGTCTGCAAGCGTCAGTTTTAGAAAATTGTCCCGCGAATAACCATACTGCGAGAGCGCACTCTCGTTGGCGTCCAGAAATTGAAGCGATTCGACGTCATATATCCATATCGCCAGAGGATTCCCGTTGAACAATATACTCACTTCCGAGATGGGAGACTCGGCTGTGAGTTTGTCACCTTGATACTCGACGTCAGATCGCATGAGCGATACCTCAAGATTACGATGAAGCAAATTGAGTGGCAGCGAGCCATGCGACGAACTACATCCGCATACAAACGTCAGACCCGATGTAATTACCACACCGGTCCGGGCACTAGGAGAAGAAAGCTTTCAAACGATACAAATTTAAGACCACATGTATCGATAGGATGCACATGTATGACGTGGTGGCTACCAACTCTGCCCGATTGATATCCAGGGCTGAAGAAAGTTTGTGCATAGCTTACCGCTAAAGCCAATATCTTGGCGAGAAGATTTTGCTGTTTTTTACATTTTTACCATGATCCTTAGACAAGCAAGTCAAGGGCCAATCGAATCAAAGGAGTGGGGTTACGCACGATCATCCTGTTCGGATATCGGCCTTTCGTGCTGCCGAGACAGACGTCTCATCGCACCTGAAATATGCACCACCTCGCCCTGCTCCCAATCACTTGGTCTCCACGGCCATCCGCGCGAGTTGGCAATGACGGCTTGATAGGATGAACGCGCGCTCCAGCCTATCAGCATGCTCCCCTCGGAGGCCCCCGGAAGCCGATCCTGTCCCCGCCGGGTTGGCTCCATCTCCGCCTGACCGCCGCTCTGGTCTTCGCTTCGCCTCTGATCTCAACATGTGCAACCCAAAACCGTGC
>JAJZGF010000067.1 GCA_021805025.1 Acidobacteriota bacterium | reverse complement strand
GTCGGGGTACTGGTCAATGAGCTTGACGACCATGTCGTTGTCGGTGCCGGTGGTGGCGGCGTAGATGTCGGCGACGACCTCGCCGGTGACGACGAGGTCCTTCTTGAGCACGGGCATTTTGTAGACGGCGACGTCGGGGCGGGTGGTGACAAAGCGCTGATCCTCCGTGAGCCAGTTGAACCACTGTGAGCCCTGCGAATAGGTGGGCTGGATAGGGCGCTGGCGATAGGGCACGGGGTTGGCGGGGTCGCTGACGTAGGCGGTCTTGCCCTGGGTAGTGGGGCCGTTCCAGCCGAGCTGGCCGCCGGGGAGCAGGTAGAGGCTGTTGGTCTCAGCCTTGAGCGGGGGGAACTCTGAATAATGCTGCCAGGTGTTGGAGCCGGTCTGGAAGCTGGCGGTGTTCTGGAGGTCGAAGCCGGGCTCGTCCTTGAGATAGTGGCCGAAGAATTTCGCTTCGATGTTGGCGCGGAACTCTTTGCCGATCGGTTCGCCGAAGTTAAGGTCACCGAGATGGCGCGACGAGGAAGACCAGTAGCCGTGACGCCAGGGGCCGAGGGCGAGGAAGTTGTCGTGCCGGGTGTCGTGCGGCTCGAGTTTGGCGTACTCCTCCTGCGGGCCGTACATGTCTTCCTGGTCGTAGTAGCCACCAACCGTGAGGGTAGGGACAGCGACGGTGTTGAGGTGGTTTTCAACGCCGCGTGAGGACCACTCGCTGTCGTAGGCGGGGTGGTCGAGGAAGAGCTTCCAGGTGGGCAGCACCTTCGAGCCGGAGCGCTTCACATCTTCAGCGAAGGAGCCGCGCTGCAGGAAGAAGTCGTACCCGTCGATGGGCTTGCCGTCTTTATCCTTGCCGTAGCTGACCTCGGAGTTCTCCTTACTGGATTCCATTCCGAATACATAGTCATAGCCATAGGACTGACGGAAGGCTCCGTTGTGGAAGAAGTCATCGCCAATCCAGACGTCGATCATAGGCGCTTGCGGCGAGACGGCTTTGACGGCGGGGTTGGGGTCGATGCCGGCCATCATGGCGAGGAAGCCGGGATAGCTGGTGCCGACGACGCCGGCGCGGCCGTTGTTGCCGGGGACGTTCTGGATGAGCCAGCCGACGGTGTCGGAGGCGTCGATGCTTTCGTCGATGGCTTTGGGGTTGGAATGGTCGGCGAGGGGGCGCATCATGGAGAATTCGCCTTCGCTTTTGAAGCGGCCACGGATGTCTTCGCAGACGTAAAGGTAGCCGTCGCGGGCGAGCTCAGGGCGCTGGGCGAAAAAAGATGCGCGGTTCGTACCATCGCAGCCGTAGGGGGTGCGCTGCATGAGGATGGGCAGCGGCGTGGCGATGTCGGCGGGCTTGAGGATCACGGCGTGGAGCTTGACGCCGTCGCGCATGGGGATCATGACTTCGGCGCGCTGGTAGTCGTGGAAGACGTGATGGACGGGTTCGCCGGTGCGGCGATAGAGGGTATCAGGTTCGACGGAGGCGGTGACGCTGGTTCCGTGGCCGGAGGCGTCAAGGGTGAAGCTGAGGGTGACCTTGGAGCCGGGGACAGCGAATTGGGTGGCGGAGACGGGATCGAGCGTGGTGGGCACGCGGCGCTCGGATTCGACGATGAGCTTGGCATCCTGCACGTAGAAGCTGAGGGGGGTGTCAGGCTCGGCGGCGCTGGTGTACTCGCCTGCGAGGGCTTCAAGCGCGGCAGCAGCGACAGCCGCAGGGGGCTGCGGTTGCGCCTGGCTCGTCTGTGCGGGCAGCGTGTTGGGAACAACGAGGCAGAGGATGGCAAAGGCAGCGTGCGAGCGATGCAAAGCTGAGACCTCCTGCAGGAAGAGCTAATGGGTGTGCCCGTGATGGCTGTGGACTGCGCTGCCGGCCATCTCTTCAAGGGGGACGACGCAGCCCTCAAGCTCGCCGCAGCCGATGTGCTCAAACTGGATGGTGGTGTGGCTGATGTGGAAGTGGTCGCGGAGGACGTGGTTGAGCTTGATGAGGATGCAGGCGCTCTCAGACGGCGGAATGTCGGCGATGGTGACGTGGCAGGCGAGGGCGCGGGACTGCGAGCCGAGGCTCCAGACGTGGAGGTCGTGCACGTTGAGGACGCCTTCGACGGCCTCCATGGCGGCGCGGATCTCCGCGAGGGAGACGCCTCTGGGCGTGCCTTCGAGCAGGATGTTGAGCGTCTCGCGGACGATGCCGATGCTGGACCAGAGGATCACGGCGGCAATGCCGAGCGAGAGAACGGGGTCAATCCAGTTCTGGCCGGTGAAGAGGATGCCCGCGCCGCCGGCGATGACGGCGGCGGTGGAGAGCGTGTCGCCGGCCATGTGGAGGAAGGCCGAACGCATGTTGACGTCGCGTGCGACGCCCCAGAGCAGGGCGGCGATGACGCCATTCATTACGACTCCGGCGGCGGCCACGATCATCATGATGCGGGGTTGCACGGCGACGGGCTGGCTGAGGCGGTGGATGGCCTCGGCGCCGATCCAGAGGGAGATGACGATGAGCGTGGCGGCGTTGAGGAAGGCGGCGAGGACGCCGGCGCGCTGATAGCCGAAGGTGCGGGCGCTGTCGGCGGGGCGCGTCTGGAAGTAGACGGCGGCGAAGCTGAGCAGGAGGGCGAGGAAGTCCGAGGCATTGTGGCCGGCCTCGGAGAGCAGGGCCAGGGAGTGCGCGCGCAGTCCCGCTACAAGGGTGACCACGACATAGGCGAACGTGACCAGCAGGGAGACGCGCAGGACGGATTGCGTCCTGTTGGCGGCGGGACTGGCGGGCTCGGCATGGACATGCATAGGGGCAGTGTAAACGGGCGCGGAGTGGCGCGCCAACGGCCTTTTGATGAAGTGAAGGCGCGATGTACGCGGCTAAGGAATGCGCCGCCAGTAATTAGCGGACGCGGGGCCAGCGGCGGCGGGGCTCGGTGGGGTCGGCAGCGCCGGAGCGGCGCAGGTCGGGCAGGGAACTGCGCAGGCCGGACCACTCTTCTGCGACGAGGATGCTGTTGTGCGGGGTCCCGGGCAGGTAGCGGACGGTGCAGGGGAAGCCGGCCCTGAGGTGCGCCGGATCATCGACGACGCCGCGCATGGCTGTGACGTCCTGCGAGCACTGGTAATCGACGCCGCTGATGCGGTAGCTGTAAAGGAGCAGGGTGCGGGTGAGGCCGTCGTCGCCGGTCATCTGGCAGACGTCGAGGAACATGCCGTCAACGAGGCGGCCGGTGCGGGCAAGGAGCTGGCGGCGGGCGAACTCGATTTCATCGGCGGTGGGGCGGCGGCGGGTGAAGAGCCAGATGGCAGTGCCGGACGCGGCGGCGAGCAGGGCTAGCCCGACGGCAGTCTCCCATGTGCGTGTGTTACCCAAAATCATCGCATGGCGGAACCAGGCCCCCCCGGCGGCTCCTGCATTTGAGCATACCGCAGAGGGAAGGCGGCTCTGCGTGCACGGGTAGCTCCCTAATGGTCCGTAGGTGCGATTTGTGGGAGGTCCTGGCCTTTCGGGCTTTTGCAAGGTTCGCGGCGAGGTCTCAGCTCCAGCAACTCCTCCACTACATACCCGGCTATTGTGCCGTCGGAGAAGGTCACAATCAGCCCGTCCGTGCCGTCCATTTCTACTGCGATTATTTGTATGGCCTCCTGCATAAAGAGGAGTGTAGGCCGCGCTTGAGCTGCCAACTGAGCGATTTTGCGCACTTTGGGGACTGAAAGATCGCCTTGCACGCGGACTCGGCGGGCCAGCGCGGGAGACACAATCCAAGCGCACTCGCCGCGGTAACGCAGGGATGGGGCACAACCTGCGGCGGAGGCGATGGAGTTCAGCCGAGCAGGTGTTTGGCGATGGTCATGAGCTGCATGTTGGAGGTGCCCTCGTAGATTTTGCCGACTTTGGCGTCGCGGTAAAACTTTTCGGCGGGGTAGTCGCGGACGAAGCCGTTGCCGCCGAAGACTTCGACGCACTGGCTGGCGACGCTCTCGGCGACCTCGGAGGCGAAGAGCTTGGTCATGGCGGCTTCGCGGACGTAGGGCTGGCCTGCGTCTTTGAGACGGGCGGCGTTGTAGACAAGCAGCCGGGCGGCCTCAATCTCCGTGGCCATGCGGGCGAGGGTGAACTGCACGGCCTGGAACTCGGCGATAGCTTTGCCGAACTGGCGGCGCTCTTTGGCGTAGCGCGCGGCGTGTCCCCAGGCACCCTCGGCCAGGCCGAGCATCTGCGCGCCGATGCCGATGCGGCCTTCATTCAGGGTTTCAATGGCGATTTTGTAGCCTTTGCCGGGTTCGCCGAGGAGGCTTTCGGCGGGGAGTTCGCAGTTGTCGAGGATGAGTTCGCAGGTGCTGCTGGCGCGGATGCCGAGCTTGTCTTCCTTGCGGCCGACGGTGAAGCCGGGGGTGCCCTTTTCGATGAGGAAGGCGGTGATGCCGCGGTATCCGGCGGCAGGGTCCAGAGTGGCGAAGACGATGAAGAGGCCGGCCTCGCGGGCGTTCGAGATCCAGAGCTTGCGGCCGTTGAGGAGATAGCCGGCGCTGGTGGCCTCGGCGCGGGTTTGCAGGGCGAAGGCATCGGAGCCGGAGCCGGCCTCACTGAGCGCGTAGGCGCCGGGGATGTCAGTGGCGAGGCGGGGCAGCCAGCTGCGTTTCTGGTCGGCGGTGGCCCAGCGGCGCAGGGCGTTGACGACGAGGGTGTTGTGAACGTCGACGAGGACTGCGACAGCGGGGTCGACGGTGCTGATGGCCTGGATGGCGAGGGCAGCGTCAAAGAAGCTGCCGCCTGCGCCGCCATGCTCCTCGGGAATCTCAATGCCCATGAGGCCGAGCTCGAAGAGGCCGCGGATGAGGGCGGGATCGAGCTGCTGGGCGTCGTCCATGGCGCGGACATGGGGTGCGATGGCCTGCTGCGCGAACTGCAGGACGGTGGAGTAAAAGAGCTGCTCTTCGTCCGAGAGCCGGGTGAGCGGGGATGGGGTGTGAATGGATGCGGTCAACGAAGTCATCTCTCCGGCGTTGGAGTGTATCAGACGAGGCGACTTGCAGGTACGGGCGCGCAAAGCAAAGGGGCAGACGCCGCAAGGCGTCTGCCCCTTTGCAGGGTTCGTGGAGCTAGTCGATCACGAAGGTGAAGGTGGTCGTATTGGAGATGGACTTGGTCGTTGTGTCCACGCCATTCACAGTTATGGTGTAGGTGCCCTTGGGTGGGTTTGAGACACCGGATACCCCGCCGCCGCAGGCGGAGATGGCAAAGCCGGCCGCGAGCAGGGCGAGCACGCCGACGATATTGCGGAAGTGACGCCGCTTGCGGCCGAGGAAGCCGATGAGGAACAGACCGGCAAAGGCAACGCCCGCGGGGATGGGACTGAATGGGTTGTTCCGCGAGGTGTTGACCCCGCCCATGCTGCCCATGCGATGCCAGTTTCCGTGCTGAGAGTAGAAGCCGTAGCCGGGGCCGTAGCCCCCGTAGCCGTAGCCAGTGTTGGCGCAGTCGGCGGCGTTGGTATCAAGGTTGAGGGAGACGCTGACGGGGCTGGCCCCGCTGATGACGGCCTGGCCGTCGCCGCTGGAGAGCGCCGGAGCGAACTTGTAGCAGAGGCTCGTGAGGGCGCTGTTGTTTGAGGAAGTGAAGCTGACGTCGACGGTGCCGGTGTAGCCGCCGGCGGGGGTCACGGTGACGGTCTCAGTGCCCGCCGTGCCCTGCTTGACGGTGACGGTGGGGGGCGTGGCGCTCAGCGTGATTCCGGGAGTTGTGCCGCCGGCGCCGCCGACGGTGAGTTGAAGGACACCGACGGAGGAAGCGTGGGTCGTGTCGCCGGCATACTGGGCGAGGATCTGGTGAATGCCGGCGGTGGAGAAGTTGGCGCTGTAGGTCAACGTGCCGGAGGCAGAGATCGGCTGCGCGGCCACTGTGCTGGCGCAGGACACGGTGCCGCTGCCGCCGCTGGCAGGACCGCAATCAATCTGCAAAGTGACGTTGCCGGTGGGGACCGTGCTGCCGGTGGTGGAGGCGACGGTGATGGTGACCGCGTCCGCAGTGCTGACGTTCGGGGTGGGCGTAGCGGCAGTGACGGTGGTGGTGGTTGGGATGAGGTTGGTGGTGCTCATGGTCCACGCGCCGGCCAGATTGGCCAGGTCCACGGAGCCGAGGCCCGTGACCTGGTCATAGCCGACGCCGGCGGTGTAGCCGATGGGGCCGTTGGGGCAGATGACGCTCCCTGCAAGGCAGTTGTTGTTGCCGGTGACGATGTCGTGGAAGGCAGAGGCGTAGGTGCCGCCGTTGGAAGCCAGTGAGTAGAGGGCCGTGTTCAGCAGGCCCTGCCCGTTGGCGTAGTTGGCCTTCTGGTTGAGGATGGCGACCATGCCGGCGAAGATGGGCGCGGCGAAGCTGGTGCCTCCGGCGACAGTGAGATAGTTGGTGGCGCTGTCACGGAAGCCGCTGTTGCAACTGTTCTGCTGGGCGGGATTGGAGCCGGAGGCAGGGGCCCAGTCGCTGGTGTCGCTGGTGCAGTAGAGATAACCGGGAAAGTTGGGCGAGGAGTAGAGAGAGACGTCGGGCACGTCGCGCTTGTTGTCATTGGGAATGCCGGGGACGCCCGTCTGCCAGGTTGGCTTGGTGGTGTAGAGGGTGCTGACCCCGCCGCCGCTGGCGCTGAGACAACCTATGGGCGTGCCGGTGCTGGTGGTGCAACCGGTGCTGGCGTCATCGTTCCAGGAGATCTCCGGAATGTATTTGGTGGCGGAGGTGATGAGGTCGGTGCCGCCGCTTGCAGCGGTCCAGTAGCCGGAACTGGTGGAATCATTGGCCTGCGTGATCTCCGAACCGCCGACGCCGGTGACGTACTGGCTGCTGGCGGGGTAGTTGACGGACAGGGCGTATTGATTCGAAGCGGGTGTCAGGCCTGTGACGCCGTAGCAGGACGTGGAGCCCTGGTCGCCGGAGGAAGAGACAAAGGTCTGGCCCTGGGATGTGGCCTGCTTGAATATGGCGTCTAGGGCAAGCAGCGAGCTGGTCGTGTTGCCGAGTTCACAGGCACCGTAGCTGAGGCTGATGATGTTGGCGATCCGTTCATCCACGGCGTAGGTGGCTGAGTCAAAGACGCCATAGTTCGTATTGTTGCCCACGTAGACCAGGAAGATTTCTGCGCCGGTCGCGGTGGCGCCGGACCACTCGAGGTCGAGGTCGGACTCGCCCTCATCGCCGGCGGAAAAGGCGGGCGTGCCGGAGTTGGGAACCAGGACCAGGGTGGGGTCCTTGACAGTGAGGCCCGCGGCGGACTGGAAGTGCTCGATGTCCGAGACGGTGATTTCCGACTGACCGAGGACGGCGATGGACTGGCCGACGCCGGTGATTCCGCTGCCGGTAAGGGGCGTCATGTCATAGACGGTCTTGATGTCGCCGGGTGCGAAGTAGACGTTGCCCGACTGCCCCGAGGTGAAGCCGGGGCGAAGGTCGATTTGATGGCTGGGCTGATATTGGGCTCTAGGCCGAAAGGTGTCGAGGTTGCCGACATTGAGGACGACTCCGGAGAGCGCGGCGGGGATGAAGAGTTGGGTGGATGGCGCGAAGTTCTTCTGGCCGTTGACGGTGTAGTAGTGCATCTCGGTGCGGAAGGCCTGCTCGACTTCAGCAACGGTGCCGGAGAAGTGGATGGCATTGCGGCTGCGCGCGACCGAATCTATCGAGAAGCCCTGCTGCTGGAGCCAGGACTGGACCTTGTCGAGGTCGGCCTGAGCCATGCCGAAGCGAGCCGCGAACTGGTCGGGCGTCAGCCACTGGTGATAGAGCGAAGAGGCAGGGTTCTGCTGAGCGGCGAGCAGGGCCGTGAGGTCAGCCTCCTGCGCGGCGGAACGCTGGAACGAGATCGTGATGCCATGCAACGGGAAGTTGGCGGGGAGACGGCCGGAGTCGAAGGCCGACTGCGCCATGGGATGCAGAGAGCCCTTGAGCGGAGTCATCTGGGCGCTGGAGATATCGGAGCCAATGCGCAGGGCTTGTGTCTGCGCGTGGGCCGATGCCGCGGCGAGCGCGGTGGCGGCAAGCAAGCCGCAGGCCCGCACCCACCTTTGCGAGAAGATTGCCAACATTGTCTTCATAGTCATCCTTGTAAAGCGTTCCGTTGCAGGTCCCAACATCCTAGCACGGGCATATATCTGTCCGCGTCCGGCACGAGGCCGGCTCGCGCGGCAGGAGCGCCAGGAGCCGGCGGGTCAAACACTTATCAGACGCGCCCGGAGACAAATTGCCGGGCAGCCTTCTGAGGATACAGAACGGATGAACCCAAGAGAATTAGACACAAGTTGCACGGGAGAGTTGTCCGCGCTCCGGAGCAATTTTCATGAAGCGATAGAAAGGGAGGGCAAAGTGCGATGGCAGCGACAGTGGCTGCTGGATAAGGCAGGGGCTCAGGCGGTGCGGCCACCGCGGACGAGCAGAAGCTGGGCGGCTGGCTTAGTCTTTGGCAAATAACGGTTTGTCCTCCAGGCGATGGAGAGCTTTTCCCGCTCGAGGAGTTTGCGAATCTGGAGCCGTGCGTGTTCTGCCCAGGGACCGTTGCGGTCCAGACGGGCGTACGCGTGCCAGTGTCGCAGGGCTGGGCGGCGGTCGCCTTTGCGCTCGTAGGCCAGGGCAAGGTTGTAGTGGGCGTCGGCGTAGCGCGGCGCCAGCGCGATGGCGCGCTGGTAGGCGGCGATGGACTCTTCGAAGCGGCCAAGCTCATCGAGGACGTTGCCGAGATCAAAGAAGGCGAGGACGTACGTTGGATCGGCAAGCGTCGCCTGGCGGTAGAGCTCTTCGGCGCGGACATACTGGCGGAGGTGGAAGTGGAGGGTGCCGAGGTTGATGTAGGCCGGCGCGTAGGCGGGCTCCAGGGCGAGGATTTCCTCGTAAAGGGCAATGGCGCGGTGCTTTTCGCCGGCTTCTTCGGCCTGCACGGCGGCAAGGAAGGTCTCCTGCACGCCGCGGATGACGGCAGAGTCGCGCAGTCGCAGCAGGGAAGGCCCGGCGGCGGCGGCCGGTCGGTCGAGGCGCTCGAAGTCGATGAGGAACTGGCGGCGGATGGGGTCCACCATGGCGCCCTCACAGCGAAAGGCGAGCCGCGATCCGGTGCGAACGATGCCGGCCTCGACGAGCGGGTTGGCCATGCCGGCGACGGCTTTCATGGCCAGGATGGAATGGCGGATGGCGGCGGCGGAGACATCGTCCTCGCGGAGCAGGCGCAGGGTGCGCAACTGGCGAAGGTCCTGAAAGCTGTACGACTGCAGCACGGCGATGAGGCCGGCACGTTCCCAACCCTGGAGCTGTCGGGAGCTGATTTGCAGAATACGCAAAACATCCTGGCGGCTGTAGCTGGTCACTCGTTGATGCTCCCCTGGTTAGTCCGGACCGTTGAGGGTCGTGGACGTGGCTCCCGGAACAGGTACGAAGGAACCGCGCTTGCTGCGATTATGCCAAGGATACGCGTGGATAAGCGGGTACGAATTTGCAGGCAAGTAAAAAGTTCGTGGATAACGGGTGCATGATTTGGTTCATTTTGGGACTGGAGTGAGAGGATGGATGCTGGGCGGCCCAAACCGACGTAACGAATTGGGGTGCGCGATGACCGGAATATGGGATGTGTGCGGTGAGATTTCATGGTATGAATTTTCTTTCGGCTCGCCGCTCCATCCATCGCGCCTGCCGGAATCATGCATCACGCGAGGTCGTCTTGGTTCAGGCTGTCTTTCGTATCCGCTTGCAGGAGCGGCATCAGGTCTTGTGGGTGGACGCGGGTGCTGAGCCGCTGCTGGGGTTCAAACCGGAGGCGTTTGTTGATGGGCTGGTGAGCCTGGCCGAGCGCATTCATCCGGACGACGCCGATGTAGCGGCAAAAATCTTTCAACGGAACGCAGGCGCGGACGACGCTGAAGACCGAGCGTGGCTGAACCTGCGCGTGCGCCATGCGGATGGCCGGATCCGCTGCACGCGGGCGCATGTGGAGAGAGAACGCGATGCAGACGGGGTGCAGGTTCTGCGCCTGACTCTTGAGGACGTGCGGCGCACAAGCGGGGCGCTCAACGGCAGCGGGATGCCGGCGCATCTGCGCGCGCTGATGGAGTCCAGCGACGATTTTGTCTACTTCAAGGACTTGCACCATGTGTTCACAGCGGCCTGTGAGCCGCCGTGGCAGGCCTGGCTTGAACTGCCGGGGCAGCGTGAGGACTTGATTGGCCGGACGGACTACGACATCTTCCCCGAGGAGGATGCGGACCGGCACTACAGGCTGGAGCAGGCGATTTTCTCGGGCAGTCCGCAGGTGCGCGAGGTGCAGAGCGCAATTTGCCGCGATGGGACGGAAGTCCGGATAGACCATGGCAAGTTTCCCGTGAAGGACGCCGGAGGCGCTGTGATTGGGCTGCTTGGCGTTGCGCGCCGAGTCTCCGACACGACGAGGGAGAAGGATTTGCAACTGGAGGATGTAGAGCAGCTGCACGAGGCGCAACGGCTGGCGGGGGTAGGCAGCTATGTGCTGGACGTGGAGACAGGGACCTGGACCGCCTCGGAGGTTCTGGAGGAGATCCTGGGCATTAACCGGGAGTATCCGCATACGGTGGAGGGATGGATCGCACTGATTCATCCGGATGATCGGGCCAGGATGGTCACGTATCTGAAGGAGATGGTGGTCACCCAGTTGCAGCCGTTTCGCCGGGAGTACCGGATTGTGCGTCCGCGGGATGGGGCGGAGCGTTGGGTGCATGGGCGGGGCAGGCTGGAGTTGGACGCCGCGGGCCGGGCGGCGTGGATGCGCGGCGCGATCCAGGACGTGACCGAGCAGAAGCAGGCCGAAGCGGCGATGCGAGAGAGCAAGGAGCTGCTGCGGCTGTTCATTGACCATGCGCCGGCGGCGCTGGCGATGTTTGACCGCGAGATGCGCTACCTGGCGGTGAGCCGGCATTGGCTGGAGATGTTTGATATCGACCCCACGCGCGTTCTGGGCAGCTCGCACTATGACATTCTCCCGGGGATTCCCGAGGAGTGGAGGCAGGCGCACCAGCGTGCCCTACGCGGGGAGGCGATGGCTCCGCGGATGGATCGCCTGGAGCGGACCGATGGGCGGGTACAGCTGATTCGCCGCGAGGTGCGCCCGTGGTTTACGGGGACGGGCGAGGTGGGCGGCGTGATTCTTTTCTCAGTAGACATCACGCAGCAGCGGCTGGCCGAGGAGCGGCTGCACCTTGCGGCGAACGTGTTTACGCACGCGGCGGAAGGCATTCTGATTACCGATGCGGAGGGAACGATTCTGGATGTGAACGATGCGTTCACGCGCATCACAGGGTACGGGCGCGAAGAGGTGATCGGGCGCAATCCGCGGATGCTGAAGTCGGGCCGTCAGAGCGACGAGTTTTACCAGGAAATGTGGCGGCAACTGCTGAAGGACGGGAAGTGGACCGGGGAGATCTGGAACATGACCAAGAGCGGGCGCGTCTTTGCGGAGATGCTGACGATCAGCGCGGTGCCGGATGCGACGGGCAAGGCCAAGCAGTATGTGGCGCTGTTCTCTGACCTGACGTCGATGAAGGAGCAGGAGTGGAAGCTGGAACGGATCGCCCACTACGATCTGCTGACGGGACTGCCGAACCGGGCGCTGCTTGCGGACCGGCAACGGCAGGCGATGGCGCATGCGAGCCGGCAAGGACGGGTGATGGCGATCCTCTGCCTTGACCTGGATGACTTCAAGGCGGTGAATGACCGTTATGGGCATAACGTGGGCGACCAGCTGCTGGTGGCCGCGGCGTATCGCCTGAAGGCGGTGCTGCGCAGCGGCGATACGCTGGCGCGGCCGGGCGGCGACGAGTTTGTGGCCGTGCTGCCGGACCTGGCGAGCACGCAGGACGCGCTGCCGGTGCTTGCGCAGTTGCAGACGGCGGCGCGTACGCCGTTTGAGGTGGACCAGCATGTGGTGCGGCTCTCGGCCAGCGCGGGGGTGGCGTTTTATCCGCAGCCGGCGGACGTGGACGCGGATCAGTTGCTGCGTCAGGCGAGCCAGGCCATGTATCACGCCAAGCTCGAGGGCAAGGGCCATTACCACTTTTACGATCCGCGCCAGGACCTGAGCGTGCGCGGGCGTCACGAGGATCTCGATCGGATTCGTACGGCGCTGAACAGCGGCGAGCTGGAGCTCTACTACCAGCCGCGGGTGAACATGCGGACCGGCGAGGTGATCAGCGCCGAGGCGCTGATCCGCTGGCAGCACCCGGAGGCCGGATTGCTGCTGCCCGCGCAGTTTCTGCCCGTGCTGGAGGAAACACCCCTGGCAATTGAGGTGGGCGAGTGGGTCATCGACAGCGCGCTGCGGCAGATGGAGGCCTGGAACGGCGCGGGGCTGGATCTTGCGGTGAGCGTGAATGTGTCTGCGCAGCAGTTGCAGCACCCCGGCTTCGAAGCGCAACTGGGAAGATTGCTGGCTACCCACCCCGGTGTTCCGGCGCGACGCCTTGAACTGGAGCTGCTGGAGAACGGCGCACTGACGGAGCTGGCCGAGGTGGTGGCGCTGATTGAGGCGTGCGGCAGGATGGGGGTGGCGTTTTCGCTGGACGATTTCGGGACCGGCTACTCCTCGCTCTTCTATCTGCGGCGGCTGCCCTTCGAGGTGCTGAAGATTGACCGCACATTTGTGCGGGACATGCTGGATGATCCGGAGGATCTGACGCTGCTGGAGGGGATGCTGGGCCTGGCCTCGGCGTTTCGGCGGCAGGCGGTGGCCGAAGGCGTGGAGAGCGTGGAGCACGGCGTGATGCTGTTGCGGCTGGGCTGCGAGCAGGGTCAGGGGTACGGCATTGCGCGGCCCATGCCGGCCGGCGAGATGGTGGCTTGGGTGAGGGCGTGGCGTCCGTACGCGGAGTGGGCGCGGGCCAAGACGCTGGCACCGGACGAGTGGCCCCTGCTGCACGCAACCGTGGAACACCGCGCGTGGATTGCGGCGATTGCCGAGTATGTGGGCGGCTGCCGGAAGGCTCCGCCGGCGATGGAGTCGACGGAGTGCCGGTTCGGCGCATGGCTGCAGAGTGCGCGGCTCCCACGGCAAAACGGCGCGCGCGACCTGACTGTGTTGGATGGGCTGCACCGGCGGGTTCACGCGCTGGCGGCCGAGGTGCTGCAGCAGAAGGCGAGCGGCAGGCAAGCGGAAGCGATGAGCGGGCTGGAGAATCTGCAGGCGCTGCGGGATCAGATGCTGGAAGCACTGCACAGGCTGGCGCAGTAGCGGCTCAAGAGGCCGGGACGCGGCTCGGTCAGTGCGGGTATGGAGCGCAATGCGCGCAGGCGGAGTGTGTTACTGCTCCCAGCAGGCTCCGCCGGCGCAGCCGCCGCCCATGCCACATGCCTGATTCATGCTGCAACCCTGAAAAGATTCGCCGCTGGAGCCGGCGCCCTTGGAGATGGCGCCCGCGCCGCCGCTGATGAGGCGGTGGACGGCTCCGTTGCACTTGGGGCAGCTTGCGATGGGCGCGTCGGACATCTTCTGGCGCTGGTCAAAGTGGTGACCGCAGTCGCTGCAACGATATTCATAGGCTGGCATGGCGTTCTCCCTCCCACCGGATGCGTGGGCCGTGCGTTGTGTTGCCGCTTCCTTCATTATAAGAAGTTCGCGGGGCGGTGCACGCGGTGATGCGCGGCGCTGCAGAGTCGGGCGGGTGGAATGTAGAATCCATGCTGATGCGCGGGTGGCGAGTGCGCCTGCCGCCGCATGTGGGGTGCGCCTGTGGAGATGCGCTTGCGATGAAGGCATTGTTGTTGGCGGAGTACAAGAAGCTGGAAGTAGCGGAGCAGGACAAACCCCAGGCCGCGGCGGGCGAGGTGCTGATTCGTGTGGAGGCATGCGGCATTTGCGGCAGCGATGTGCATGGCTTTGACGGCTCGACGGGACGGCGGATTCCACCCATCGTGATGGGCCACGAGGCGGCGGGCGTGGTGGCGGCCGTGGGCGCAGGCGCAACGCGGTTTGCGGTGGGCCAGCGCGTGACGTTTGACTCGACGGTCTATTGCGGCGAGTGCGCGTATTGCCGGCGCGGCGAGGTGAACCTGTGCGACCGGCGCGAGGTGGTGGGCGTTTCCTGCGGGGAGTTCCGGCGCGCGGGCGCGTTTGCCGAGTACATTGCCGTGCCTGAAAGGATTGTTTACCGGCTGCCGGATGCGATGGCGTTTCCTGAGGCGGCGATGCTGGAGGCCGTCTCAGTGGCGCTGCATGGCGTTGCGGTGAGCGGCGACGTGAAGGACAAGACCGCGCTGGTGATTGGCGCGGGGATGATTGGCCTGCTGACGATGCAGGCGGCTCGGGCCGCGGGATGCGCGCGGGTGCTGATCAGCGATATTGACGAGACGCGGCTGAAGCTGGCGCGCGATCTCGGTGCGGATGCAGCGTTGTTGCTGGCAGGAGCGGAGCTTGTGACCGAAGTGCAGCGGCAGACGGGCGGCGCGGGCGTGGACCTGGTGCTGGAAGCGGTGGGACGCAATGAAACCGTGGCGGCGGCGATTGACTGCGTGCGCAAGGGCGGCACGGTGACTCTGATCGGCAACATTACGCCGCAGGTGACGCTGCCGCTGCAGAAGGTGGTGTCACGGCAGATCCGACTGCAAGGGAGCGCGGCTTCGTCGGGCGAGTATCCGCAGGCGATGGAACTGGTGGCGGACGGGAAGATTCAGGTGAAGCCCTTGATCTCCGCCGTCGCTCCGCTGGAGGATGGGCCGCGGTGGTTTGAGCGGCTCTATGGCCACGAGCCGAACCTGATGAAGGTGGTGCTGACGCCTGTTGCGGCGAACCAGAGCGAGGCGCGCGCATGAGCGAGAATCTTTTTGATCTGACGGGTCAGGTGGCGATGGTGACGGGCACGAGCCGCGGCCTGGGGCAGTACTTCGCGCGGGCGCTGGCGCAGGCGGGCGCTGACCTGGTGCTGACGAGCCGCAACCGCGACACACTGCGCGACTTTGAAAAAGAGATCACGGCGATGGGGCGGCGCGCGGTGTGCCTGGAGCTCGATGTGCGCGATTACGAGAGCATCCAGCGGATGGCGCGGGAGGCGGAAGCGGCCTTTGGGCAGATTCATATCCTGGTGAACAACGCGGGATGCAACGTGCGCAAGCCTGCGCTCGACGTGACCTGGGACGACTGGAACCTGGTCGTGGAGACGAACCTGCGCGGCAGTTTTTTTGTGGCGCAGGCGGTGGCGCGCGGCATGATTGCCAAGGGCTACGGGCGGATCATCAATATCGGCTCGGTGACGAGCGTCTTCGGCTATGCGGGCCTCGCGCCGTATGGGGCCACGCGCGGCGGTATTCGCCAGATGACCATGAGCCTGGCGGACGACTGGGGCAAGCACGGCGTGACGGTGAACTGTCTTGCTCCGGGCTGGTTCCGCACGGAGCAAAACAAGGTGATGTATGAAGACGCGCAGTGGGTCGAGTACCTGGTCGAACGCATTCCGGTGAAGCGAGCCGGGCAGCCGCACGATCTGGACGGCGCTGTGGTCTTTCTCGCGTCGGAGGCGAGCCGCTACGTGACCGGGCAGACGCTGCTGGTGGATGGCGGCATCTCCACGGGCGCAATGCGGGCTACGGTGGCGAAGAAGTAGTAACGCCGCCCGAGTCAGCTTGCGGGCTGCGCATCTGCGGGCATGGGGATGGTCTTGATTTCGCCGAGCAGGAGGATATAGGCCGCGATGCCGATGACGAGGTATCCCGCGGCGACGAAGAAGGCCGCGGCGAAGGACTGGCGGCCGTTCACAAGGTAGCCGGTGATGATGGGCGCGGCGATTCCGGAGATCTGATTCGACAGATTGAGAATGCCGCCGACCGAGCCGACGGTGTCTCCCGGGGCGATGAGCGATGGCACTGACCAGCCGACGGGCGACGCAGCGGAAAGCCCGCCAATGGACACGCTGAGCCAGAAGAGCGCAACTGTGGGCGTGTGCGCGTGAGCCGCGCCGAGGATGCCGAGGCCGAGGGCCGTTCCGCCGATGAGCACGGCTTTGCGGACGCGACTCGCGTTCCAGCCGCGATGAATCAGCGCATCGACGAGCAGGCCGCCGATGAGCAGGTCTGCAAAGGTGGCGACGAGCCACGGCACGCCGGTGTAGAGGAACGACGCGGCGAGATTGATGTGGAGCGCGCGGGAGAGATAGACCGGCATCCAGGTGAGCAGCAGATAGAAGACGTAGTTATAGGAGCCGAATCCGATAGCGAGACCCAGCACCTTGCGCCGTCGCACCAGAAAGCTGAGCGAGGCGCGCGGCGGGGCGGCGGCAATGGCCGCAGCTTTACGGTCCGTGTCCACGTGGGCTGGATCGCGATAGAAGGCGCAGAAAAGCAGGAAGTAAAGGAAGCTGATGAGCCCGGTGGCGGCGAAGCTGAGCCGCCAGCCGACCCGCAACAACAAAAGACCGATGAGCGGCATGCCGATGGCCGGGGAGAACTTGGCCGCGGAATCAAAGAAGCTGGTGGCAAGGCTGCGCTTTTCAGGCGGGAACCAGTAGCCGATGGCCTTGGCGTTGGCGGGGAAGGTGGGCGCTTCTCCGACGCCGAGCAGAAAGCGCGCGCCGAAGAATGCGCCGATGTTGCTGCTGATGGCCGCGGCAAAGGAGGCGACGCTCCAGATGAAGGTGCTGACGCAGCCGACGCGACGGACGCCGAAGCGGTCGAGGACGACGCCGGAGGGTAGCTGGCAGAGCGCGTAGGTCCAGTTATAGGCGCCAAGCAGATAGCCGAAGGTGATGTCGGAGATGCCGAAGTAGGCGCAGAGGGCGTCGTGGGAGACAGAGAGATTGACGCGGTCAAAGTAGTTAACCAGGACTCCGAGGCCGAGCAGGACGGCGATGGTCCATCGCTGGCGCTTCGCAGTTTCAATCATCGGCCAGGCCATCCCTGCACGGCGTTGTTCTCCTTGAGGCAACAGCATACAGGCTAAGGGGAGGGGTGTGGGCCCATTGAGCGATCTGGCATTTTGTCTGATTGACGTATACCGTTTCCCGTTCTACGATGCACAGTGTGATCCAAAGCTTCAAAGATGGCGAAACGAAGAGGCTGTTTGAAGCTCGGACCAGCCGCCGATGGGCGGCGATTGCAGCAGTGGCGCTGCGCAGGCTCGATCAGATTGAGGCAAGTTCGCATCTGAGCGATCTTCGCGTTCCTCCCGGCAACAGGCTGGAGGCACTGAAAGGAAATCGCGCAGGCCAGCACAGCATCCGCATCAATGACCAGTACCGCATCTGCTTTGTGTGGACGGCCGACGGCGGGCACGAGGTGGAGATCACCGATTACCACGGGTGAAGGTGAAAGGAACAGCACGCATGACGATTCATAGGCCGGCGAAGGGATGGAAGCTGCAGCGGGTGACCACGCATCCGGGCGAGATGCTGCGCGAGGATTTCCTGAAGCCGCTGGACATGAGCCAGAATGCGCTGGCGATGAAGATTCGCGTACCGGCGACGCGAATCGGCGAGATTATCCGCGGGCGGCGCGGCATCACGCCCGATACGGCGCTGCGGCTCGCGCGCTTCTTCGGCACAAGCGCCGAGTTCTGGCTGAACCTGCAACAGATGCATGACCTGTCGAAGGCACGCCTGGAACTGGACAAGCGCATCGAGCGCGAGGTGGATATCCACTCGGCTGCGTGAGCGCGCGGGGCGATGGAAGCAGATGCCTGTTTACCGACGACCTATCGAAAGAGCGGAAAGACTGAGCGCAGCTTTGGCTCGCGCAGCCAGAGGCCAATCCACACCAGGATGCCGAAGTAGACGGGGAAGAGTGTGTGGGAGAAGAGCGGGTTCAGGAGGCGCAGGTTGGTGGCGACGGCTCCGCCCAGATAGCCGGTGAGGAGCA